>JAGVFQ010000014.1 GCA_020057505.1 Patescibacteria group bacterium
TGGCGGTGATATTTTTGAAAGAAAAAATTGATCGGAAATTTTTGTTTGCCGCTTTATTGCTTTTAGCCGGCAATATTCTTTTGCTTAAAAATTTTCATTTGTCATTTAGTTTGGGTTCGGTATTGATTATGATAGCAACAATTTTTTGGGCGATCGAAAATGTAATTTCCAAATTTGTTTTAAGAGAAATCTCTTGGCGGACTGTCGCTTGGGCGAGAATGTTTTTCGGGTCTGTCTTTATTTTCGGCTTTTTGTTTTTTACCGGACAGGCGGAATTAGTTGTTAATTTGAATTTAAAGCAAATTGGCTGGGTGGCGATAACCGCGGTTCTTTTGCTCGGCTATGTAGCTACGTGGTACAGCGGTTTGAAAAAAGTGGAAGTGACAAAAGCCGCGGCGATACTGCTTTTGGGCGCGCCGATTACGACAATTTTATCTTTGATTTCCGGAGGACAAATTTTGGCAAGAGAAATTTTTGCCGGCGCTTTAATTATTCTTGGAATAGTTTTGATCATAGATATCGGACATATTTTTCAGAAAACAAAGAAGATATGGAGGCAGAAATATGCAAGGAATTAGACAAGCAATCATCTATGGCTTAATACCGCACGAACTCGGTTTCTGTGGGCCCGAAGTAAAGGCGACAGAGCTGTTTATGGAGTATCTGGCGGGAAAGATAGGCGAGGAAAAAGTCAGGCCGGTTCTGGAAAAATTTGAAGGCGCTTATCCGTATTACGAATTGATTGCCAAAAGCAATGGGATCAGCGATCCGCTCGACGATCAAGTCGTGGAAGCATATTGGATCGGCAATGAACTTCTGGAAAATGTGGCAGTTGATTCTCTGAAGGAAATGATAAGAGTGAAATTTTCCCGTCGCGGCTTACTAAAAGAAGAGATTGCAGAAGAAAAAGCCAAAGCGGTGCCGGAAGGAGCCGTGGCGCACCACAGTTTTCACGTTCTTATCAACGGACCTGTGACCGGACGCGTTGTTCTCGAAGGCAAGCTGCTTGATTTGTGCCGGGTAGGATGGGGGAAGGTGCGCGAGATTAAAGGTGAAAGATTAAAGATTAAAGTTGTTGTTGAATATCGACCGTTGGTTGAGGAAAAGAAGCTTAGGTTAGGAGAGTCAGTTGAAAAAGAAATTAATTGGAATCCTGAAATAGTGCCGGCCGCGAAGATTGGTAGTTGGGTCTCGTTTCATTGGAATCAAGTCTGTGAAGTTCTAAATGAAGAGCAAATTAAAAACCTGGAGAAATACACCGAACGAATCCTTGCGATTATGTAGTTGGGGCTCTCAAAAAAATTAATCGAGCCCCTTTTCTAAAAATTGTAAATTTAGTAGGCGAATTTCGCACGAATAATATTAATTAATCCAGTTTATTTAAAATTTTATGGCCGACGAACCGATTAAAGATCAAAATTCAGGTGAAGAAAACGACGAATATTTTGATGATTGTCCTATTTGTCAGGCAATGAAGAAGATGAAAATTAAAGAAAAATTACTCTATAATCCGGAAAATGATGGAGTTTTTGATAACACTACTAAAGTATCGGAACTATCTGAAGAACAGCTCGAAGAATTAAAAGCGGCTTTTAAGCAGGCGAAGGATGGCGGCGCGATTGTGGGCGGGGAGTGGTTTAATAAAGAATAATTTAATACCAAGAATTCGTGCGTATTAGTTTTATTCGTATTAATTAGTGTATTTATATGAAAAAACCAATTCTGGGAATTTATAGCCTGACTTGTTGTGAGGGTTGCCAGGTTGAATTAATCAATCTTGGCGAACGGCTTTTAGAATTGTTTGAGATTTATAATTTGGGCAATTTTTCCTGGGTGGAAGAGAAAAAAGATCCGAAGCAATTCGACGTGGTTTTGGTCGAAGGTTCGCCGATGACAGAAGAAAATTTTAAAACTTTAAGAGAATTGCGGAAGAAATCAAAGATTTTAGTCGCTCTAGGTACTTGCGCCCACCTGGGCGGTATTCAGAAAATAAAAAATTATACTGAAAATAAGAAGGGCGATAAAGTCAAAATGATATATAAAGACTGGCGAAAAATTTATGACGTGAATATCGATCCGATTTCAAATATTGTGAAAGTCGATTATGTGATTCCCCAGTGCCAGATTAACAAAGAAGAAGCCTATAAGATTTTAGTCGCTTTGGCTACGGGAAGGAAACCCTATATTCTTAATCGTCCAGTCTGCTATGAATGCCAGACTAACGGCTATGAATGCCTTTTGCAATTGGGTGAGCCCTGTCTTGGTCCGATAACGCTTGGCGGCTGCGGGGCGGTTTGTCTTAAATCAAAAAGATTCTGCTATGGCTGCCGCGGGCCGGTCAAAGGGATTGATCCGTCAAAGCATTTGGCTAATTTGAAAAAACTGGTGGGAGAAAAGTATCTTAAAGATGTGATGGAGACCTTCGGGGCGGAGGATGAAATTTTAGGGCAGGCTAAAGACTATGATACGAATCTATAATAAAAATAATTTTCAATTTCTAATTTTAAATTTTCAATGAATGTTTAAATTCTATAATTTTCAATCATTGAAAATTAATTCATTGGAAATTGATTGAAAATTGTAAATTAGAAATTTGGTCAAGGTAATTTTATTTAGAGCGAATTAAAATATATTTTTATGAAAACAATTAAAATATCCCACATCGAAAAGATCGAAGGCCATGGCGGATTCCTGGCTAATTTGCTTGACGGCGAAGTGGACAAGGCGGAATTTATCGTGGCAGAAGGCGCGAGATTGGTTGAGGCGATAATCAGAGGTCGCAATTACGAAGAAGGCCCTTATGTCGCTTCGAGAATCTGCGGCATTTGTTCCGTGGCGCATAATTTAACCGGCATCAAGGCGATTGAAGAGGCGTTTAAAGTGAAAATCACTCCGCAAGCCGAACGTCTGCGTAAAATTTTGATTTTAGCGGAATTTATCCAGAGCCATACGGCCCATATTTTCTTTTTGGCAATGGCGGATTATTTTCGCGCTACTACTGATCTGGAGTTAATCAAGCAGAAACCAAAATTAGCCAACGAAGTTATTTTAATTAGAAATTTTGGCAATAAAATTAAGGAAGTGATTGGCGGCAGATATCTCCACATGCTCACGCCCAAGGTGGGCGGTTTTACCAAGGCGCCGGAAGATCGAGATTTAGTAGAATTGCAGAAGATGATTGAACCAGCTTTTGCAGGAGCAGTGGATTTGATGCGCGAATTGCAGAAATTAAATTATATAAAATACGAAAGAAAAACTGATTTTTCCGGTTTGATTGCTCCTAAAGAATATGCTCTTTATTCGGGAGAAATTTTCTTTTCGGGCAAAATTTATCCCGCGAAAAAGTTTTATTTGAATTTGGTGGAGAAAGAAAGAAAAGATCCGGTGAAGAAAGTATTATTTAATGGCGGGCATTATATGGTAGGAGCTCTAGCTAGGATTAATCTGCATTCAAAAAATTTGAATAAAGAAGCCAAAAAATATTTGAATTTTTTAGAACCACTACCGAACTATAACACAATCTTGAACACTTATGCCCAGGGCGTTGAGCTTATTCATTGCTTGGAAGAAGTAGAAAAATTAATCAAAGAATATTTGCGCGATAAATCGCGAAAAGTTTTTACAGAATATAAAGTGCGTGAAGGCAGGGGATTGGGCGTAACCGAAGCCCCCAGGGGGACGTTATTCCATGATTATATTGTTGATCAATATGGCAAAATTTTATCAGCGAATATTATTACGCCGACAGCGCAATTTTTGCCGAATTTGGAATTCGACCTTAAGAAATTTTTGGATGAAAATAAAAAAAATAAATTGGGCCAAAAGAAACTGATTGAAATTATGGTTCGATCCTATGATCCATGCTTAACTTGCGCCGTGCATTAAGAAAAATTAAAGGTGCTAAACACCCTATAGGGTGTTTAGCACCTTCTGACCCCCTTTGGTTTTTGAAATTGATAAGAAAAGGATGAAAA
>JAGVFQ010000046.1 GCA_020057505.1 Patescibacteria group bacterium
ACCAACAATTGGCTATTGTGTCAAGTGTAAGGCCAAAAAAGAAATGAAAGATGCCAAAGAAGTGGAAATGAAAGGCAAGGGCGGCGTTAAGAGACGAGCGATGACAGGTACTTGCCCTGTTTGCGGAACCAAGATGTTTAGAATTCTTGGCAAGAAATAGCCAAAAAACGATCTCTAAAATAAAAACAGCCTTAAAAAGGCTGTTTTTATTTTATAATTTGAAATCAGAGTTTCCTATTTATTAGGATAACATTGTTTGCATGTTTCATAGGCGGAAGTACCCGACGCGCCGACATAAGAGCAGCTTGGCACAGCGCTAAATTGGCTGCAATCCGGCCCAGTCGCGCCCGTATTGGTATTAGTGCTCGTATTTGTATTGGTGGGCGCCGTAGGTATAGCGGGAGCTTCAATATTAAAAGTAGTCGGAACCGTCAAAGTCACAGTCGGAGTGGTAAGGTTGGTGCTACCCGTATAACTAATTTTAGTATCTGTTTTGATATTAGAAAAAGTGGTAGAACCTAAATTTGAGTTGATATTAAATGTAGACAAATTAATCGCTTTGAGCGGTGATACTGAAAAATCAAATGAAGGCGCGGGAGCCGAAAGCCCTTCCGTCAAATCTCCCCCCGTCCCTTTTAATTCTGTCTCTTGGGCTATTTCCTTGGACTTGCTAAACGATTTTATAATAATAAAACCGCCAACCAAGACGCCAACCGCCAAAATAACGGCAATCAGTATTTGAACAACGGAAAATCCTTTTTTATTTCTTATCATAATTTTTTTACTTATTATTTAAAATCTTATCAATAAATTTATTTTTCCGGAGGCACGTCATTGCCCGTTGTGAGATAGAACGCGTCTAGATCCGCGGCGCGGGAAGTGGTTGATTGTTTCTCGATTTTCATTATATGGTCCCCTGCCGTAAGCGCGACCACGGCGACTTTATGCCAAAAAAACGCGCCCTTGGGATAAGGAGTATTCCTGCCCTGGGTATTCTCCGCGAACGAACCAATAGATTTGCTGTCAAAATAAATAGTTATAACACCCTGTCCCAATTGAGAAGGGATGTTTGAAGCTAAATCTCTAACCCAAACATTATAATTGCCATTGTTTTTTGCGGTTATTTTGTATGCCAGATAATCGCCGCCCGCGCCCATATACCATGAGCCATCTCCAAAATAAGGGGGCCTCCAGCTTGGGTTAATTTCACGCGCCATTGGGTTGGATACGCCAAGCCGCTTATTAAACGTAACCGCGCCCTCCGCTTCAATCCAAATACTGTCCTTACCGCCGCGCAAAGCGTCTGCGTCGGCTTTGAGATCAGCCACCATTTTTTCAATTTCCGCCTGCGCCTTGCTAAGATCATCAATTTGCTGGATAAGCGCCGGATCGGGTGTCTTGGTGCCGGCGTTCTCGCAAACGGTTTCTATACTTGTTATTTGCTTAAGCGCTTGGTCGCTCTTTGATTTGATTGCGAAAAAACGCGCGGAAAACGAATTAATCCCTTGGCATCTGCTGTCTGTTTTTCCTTTACAGTCGGATTGCATGGTATTCATTTCCTTGAGGCCGGAATAAATTTTTGTTTTGGCAATGGCCAAACCGGCTACGGCCGCGCGGCAAAATGCTTTCTCGCTGCCTTTTTCCTCTTGCTCGGCCCGCAGTTTTTGGCCAGCCGCTTTTAAAGTTTCACTTTGAGCTTTCAGACCATTCCCAAACGCCTGCAGATTAAATAAATCATCTTCTGTTTTTTGACCCGTTTGGCATATTTTTATCGCGGCATCCGCGTTTTTAACAAAACTTGCTACTTGCGTTTCAAAATCAATAACTTGCGTTTTTAAGCCGTTTACAACCTTGCACTGCTCGGTATTTTTCCCCGAGCACGAGGAAATGTTATTTTTTAGCGTGGCGAGATCGTTTTTGCTAATCTCCGTTTCGGCGGCGCTAAGCTGAGGCAAGAGCTGCGCGCAAGCCTGTGTCGCTGATTCAGCAATTATTTTTGATTTTTCCGCTTGAAGAGCCTCGCCATAAATCTTGGCGTCTTCGCCGTCGGCCTTGATCTTGTCCAAAAGACTCATAATCTCGGGGTCCAGCTTATTTTCCGCGATTGATTTGGCGCAAAGATTCTCAATTGTTTTCATTTCTAAAGCGAGAGAATCCAGTTTGCTCATAATCGTGCCAAACCGAGGCGAGAGCTCATTGACTTTCAGGCACTGTTCATCGGTTTTGCCGGAACATTTACTGATAATATCCTGCAATTGCTTTTTTCCAGCATCCAATTGCGGACGATTAGCGGCGAGCTCGATCGTCACCCGCTTGCATATAGTCTCAGGATTTAAAAATAATTTTTCAGTTTCGGCTCGATAATTTTCCCATTTGTTTCTGAATTCGTCCGTTGCGGCCTGAATCGCCGCTTCATTATCCGATGCTATGGCTTGATCCAGTTTGGCGTTAAGAACATCGCGATCTGATTGCATTTCAGCTAAAACTTCATCAACATTTTTTACTGCCGGATTGCTTTTTTTACCCTCTTCCAATTGCGCTCTGTTTTTTTCCAATTCCACTTTCGCTTTTTCAATATTTTTATCAACTAATTCAAGAATAATGCTTTTGCGCTTGGCGAAAGCTTCTGTTTTATATTTTTCATATTGCGCCTTGCCGGCGGTAATCCCGGCCTGAATCTTATTGCCCATATCACTAAAAATTTTGCCTACTTCTTGAAATTTCGACCGCTCAGGACCGATAATTTCTTCCACTTTGCTTTCAATTGTCTTTTGCAATTCAGCTTTTTTTACATTTACTTTAGTGTTTATTTCATTGGTAATACTGGCCTTAATTGTCTCTATTTTACTATTAACATAACTCATAGCCGCTGCTTCGGAATCAAATTTCATACCTGATATTTCCGCGGTCAAATCCACCTCCGCTTGATTTTTCAAAGTATCCGCGTAATCATTTATTTCGGTTTGCATTTTTTCTTTTTCCGCGTCGATAGTGGGCTGAAGTTTAGTCTGTAGTTTATTTTTTAACGCATCGCTTTTGACCTGCATTTTGTCGGTCATGGTTTTATTCAAATCCTTGGATTGCTGACTCACTTCTTGTCCATAAGAGGAAAGGTCGGCGAGGGCGTTATTGGCAGCCTCAATAGTCGCGGCATTGCATATGGCGTCAATTTTTTGTTGCGCTTTTGATTTCAAACTAAGAACATCGGGGAGCGTCAAATCCAACCCAAGAAGATCATTGGACTGGCTCATCGCCGGCAAAAGATTTTCCTCCAAGGAATCAAGAGCGGCCAAGAGATCGCCGCTTTTCCATTTGGTCATAAGACAATAAACTTCCACCAAATCTTTATCAGGAATGAACAATCTAGCGTCGGATGGAATGCCGGGTATCTCGTTTGGAATGCCGCTTGGTACCTCTGTGGGGCCACCCGATGGAATTTCACCGAGTCCTGTCTCGACGCCTGCGGGCGGGCCCGATGGAATTTCATCCGGGTTTGGTCCAGTTTGGACACCCTCAGGAACATCAGAAGCCACCAAGGCGAAAGAAACATTACTCCAACCCAAAATTAAGCTTAAAATGCCGATAATGACAAATACTTTTTTCATATAAATAAGTTTATATTAAGACAATTTAATTATAGCATAAAAAAGATACAATGGCATTGCTATTGACCACCGCGCCAAATTCCCTTCCCTACTTCCCACAGTGAATTGTCGCCTTTCATTTCCTTTAGCCAATACCAATATTCAACACCCCAAAGATAAGCCTCGCCAAATCCGGTTCTTGAAGCAAAATCCAAATTATTTTTTAATCTTTCCGCATCCATTGATTTTTTCTGCTCACTCATTGGAATGGATGTCAGTGGTAAATTGTTTTCCGACCAAGCTTCCGCCTGAAGCTCGCTGATAATAATTTTTTCCGAACTAAGTTTATTTAAAAAACCTTTAATCCTATAAAAAGCCGGAGCGAAAATATAATCATAATAAATGTAGCCGATAAAAGGATTCCATGTCACGCGATATATGGTTGTGCCGAAATCATCGCCCAAATGCGCCACATTTTGCCAGCTAGCCAGCTCGCCGCTGGCGGTAATAATAACTGGTCTGAAATCAAGCGAATGAACAAGGTTAATCTCTTCTTTTAGCGAATCGCGCGTAATCAATCCTTTAGGGCACTCGCCAAAAGAAAATAATGGCTCATTTTCCACCTGCCAAGCTTCTATATTGCTTTTATCTTTATATCGCCTGACAATTTCGCTGATCATCTGCAGATTTTTCTCCCTGATTGTTTTATTATTTAAATTTTTTACCCAGTCGGGCAAATAGCATTCCGGCCAGCGCGGCACTTTTTGGCCGATAGTTAAGATGACTTGCGCTCCTCTTTTTTCCGCCTCATCCAACTGCCAATCCAGACTGCTGAAATCATATATTCCTTCTTGCGCTTCAATCTCATCCCAATAGGCGATTAAACGCAATTTTTTTACTTGTAAATCGTCAAGGACAGCCAAAAAAACTTTCTCATAATCAAAACCTAGCCACTCGGCAAAGGGTTTGGAAAAAGTCGCGCCAAATTCAATCGGTTGTTTTTGGTTCAACGCCGGCAAAAAAAGAATAGCGAGAAATATTGCTATTGCAACCGCAAAACTAATGGGAACCAAAACTATAGTTAAAACTATTTTACGACGATGGGACATAATTAGAATGACAAATGTCTAATTTCTAATGTCAAATAAAAATCCAAATGCTAAATTCTAAAAAAATAATTTAACATTAAAATGTTTGGATTTTGTCATTTTATTTGACATTTGTTATTTGGATTTTGAAATTTATTTTGTGTATTTCCCGTCCATCATCTCTCCTCTTTCCCCATATTCCGTCAGATGGCCAAGATAATATAATTCTTCGTGAATTATAGCGTTATTACCGCAAATTTCAGCGTACAGCTTGCCGCTCGGCCGGACGGAACGCTTGAAAGTTTTAAAATCAACGTCAACGAGCCCATAGCGCGGAATATAGCCGTTTTCCCATTCAAAACCATCAGTGAGCGACCAATAAAAATATCCTTTGACCGGCACGCCTTCTTTAATCGCGTGAAAAACTTCTTTCAAATAAGAAATAATAAATCGCTGGCGCGTATGATCCACTGAGGCCGCGACGCCATTTTCCAAAATATAAATCGGCAAGTTGTATTTGTTGACATCGAGCAGGGCGTCAAAAATACCCTGTGGATTGATTTCCCAGCCGATATCGCTCGCCTCTCGGCCTTCCTTTTCCGCGCTCACAAATCTGCCCAGGGCATTAAAATCCGGCTTCTTAACACGGTAATGAAAATAATAATTAAGACCAATAAAATCGTGCGTCTTTTTACCGGTTAAAATATAAAACAAATCATTGCCAATTAAATCGCTCAATTTGACAAATAAGAAGTCGAGAAGCTTGTCCTTGCGATAAGTATAAAAAGAAGCGGTATTATTAGCAAAACCGACCATCGGCTTTTTCTCCGCGCTGTCTAATTTTTTGTGAATAATTTTGTAGGCTTTCCGATGGGCCGCGGCCAAATTTTTATAAGCTAAAAAAGCGTTCACAGGCCCCTTTTTCCCCGGCGGCCAATTGCCAATTAAATAACTAAGAGTAACATTAATCAGCGGCTCATTCACGGTCAGCCAAAAATCTATAAGATCGCTGAAATTATCAACAACGAATTCAACATAACGGCAAAAATCTCGCACTGTCTTTTTTCGCGCCCAAGCGCCTTGTTCGCTCACCCAGATCGGATTGGTAAAATGATGCAGATTAACAAATGTCTTTATCCCATTTTTTCTCAAAGACTGCAAAACAGCGCGATAATGCTCCACTTCTTTCATATTCCACTTTCCTCTTTCCGATTCGATCCGGCTCCATTCAAGCGACAAGCGGTGCGCGTTTTGGTTCAATTTTTTGGCCAGCTTAAAATCTTCTTCATATAAAGAGTAATGGCGAGCCGCCTCGCCGCAAACACTTTTGTCTTTAACCCTTCCCTTGCCCTTTTCCCAGAGCGTCCAGTCATTATGATTGCCGCCTTCGACTTGATAAGATGATGAAGCGGCGCCCCAAAGAAAGCCATCCGGAAATTGCAATGGATCATGGTGGTGCTTGGAAGTATAATGCTCGGTTTTTGTACTTTTTTCTTTAGCCATAGGTATAATCTATTGATTATATTATAACATTTTTTTTAAACCAAACAAAACCGGCCTAGGCCGGTTTCAAATTAAATCTCTATTAAACTCCTTAGTCTATCCTATCACTAAAATCAAGAGCCCCGCGCCAATGAAAATAATGGCTATAATCTTTTCTATTATCACTTTTCTAGTTAATTTTTCCTCAAGCAAATGAGGATATTTTTTGGCAAGAAATATTGCCATGGCAAAAATAAACACAAACTGCAAACCCTGCATAGCGTTCACGAGAGCCACATTGGCAAGAGAAATCGCGTAGCTCGTGAGAATTGATCCCGCGGCTCCCGACCCCTGCCCCGCGAAAAAAAGCAAAGAAGACGGCGACTTGCTTTGTTTTAGGCTCTTCAAAATTCCTGCGCGATCTTTCGGCACGAGTAAAATAAAAAGTGAAGAAATAAAAATGCCAAAAGCAATTGAGACAAAACCATTGATAAATAATTCGTTCAAATAAATAAATTTACTTAAGGTATAATAAATGGCGAAACTAATTGCCGCCAAAAAAGAAAAAGACAAATCATGCGCGGTATGATTGCTCTTTCTAAAACTATCGCGGGCGATAAAGTAAATGCCGAGAATCAAAGCGACAAAAGCCAGTGTCTCTTTACCGTGAGGCGCGAGCCCGATCAAAAGCCAAGAAAACAAAAAAACAAAAATCGGGCTCATTCCCCCAACCAATGGCACTATTTTCGAGGCTTCACCAAGGCGGAAAGCGGAGAACAAAAAATACAAACCAAGAATAAAAAAAGTCCCGGTAATCAGAGCTAAAAGCAAAATCGGCCAGGCCGGCAGAGCAAAACCGAAAGGAATGAATAAGACGATTAAAATATTCAGAGAACCGATAAAAAAAGCATAAACCGCCGGACGATCAATAAAGCGGTTTAAGAGTATTTTATCGATTAAATTGGCCAATGCCGTGAAAAAATAGGCAATAGCGGTGATAAGCAACCACATAGAAAAATTAAAAGATTAAATATCAAAAATCAAAATTCAGGCTATTTTTTTCTTAATAAACCCCAAAAATTCCATAATTTTTATTTTTGATTTTTTAATTTTAATATTGTAATGCCGGTTTCAGCACCTTCATCTCTCTCACTTTCTTGGAAATGAGTTTGGCCACATTGTATGTGCCGTAACGGGGCCCTTCAAGATAGCCTTGCATCGCGGAACGGGCAAACCAGCCGCTCTTGATCCAGTCAAAAAGCCATTCGTTCGTATATTTCGGATCTTCTTGATTAATACCGGCGCCAATGGCTCGAAGCCACGTTTGATTGAATTTTTCCTGCGAACCGATCGGCGGCGCCATAATAATCGGCATGCCCAAAGCCACATAAAATGAAAGTTCGCTCGGCTTGGTCCAGAGAATATCAGTGGTCCGCAAAGATTTATTGAATTTCTGGAAATATTTTTCTTTATTCTGGGCAAAAATAATTTTAATATTTTTTTCCAAATTCTTGCCTAAACCGACTTTTTTCACTTCCTGCCGGAAATAGCTATTTACGGCATTATGAACGCCGGCCACGAGATTAATTGAAATCTTGTCATGGGCGATTTCATTCTTCAAGCTATTGACAAACTGCATGGCCAATTCTTTTTGCGCGCCCGCGCCGCCGACAGCCAAAGTCAGAGTCAGAGGATGATTTGATTTTTTGGGCAGTTCCGACGGCTCCAATTCTTCATGAATAGTTTCGTGATATCGAGTGAGATAACGCTTGCGCGGATCCAAATTAATCAGCCGATTGGCAAAATCATTTTTCAAAATATCCAATTTGTCATTGCCGATATTTTCCAAAGGCAAAGGAAATCCGGTCAAAAAAATCCGATCCGGATCAACGCCGTAGAATTTCAATCGATCCACGACGCGATAGCACGGCGCGAGATAATTTATCCGGCTCTTTTCCGGATCCGGCGGCACCCAAGTGCGCGAAATATCAGCATCGCAAATAACGCAATAAATTTCTTCGCTATAGCCATGGAATTCGGCCATAAACGCCGGCAGAAAAAATGTGGAAACAAGAGGCAGATGCTTGGTCTTTTCCAATTTGTTAATCAAATCCTTGCCCCAACCCTTTTTCATCATCCGATACATTTCTTTGAGCTGAAAAGTCGGCGCGGATTGGTCGCGTTTGGGATAAAATTCGGGAATTTCCTGAAATCGGTCGAAAACGCCAAAAGCCGCCTCGCCCACGATCGGAACATTCTTGAACCGGGAAATAAATTCATAAAACTGCCGGCTTTGATGCCAGATTTTCCGATCATGCGCCGGAATACCGCGGTAGTTATTAGCGTTGATAACTTTGTGGCCGTGAGCCAATACCTCGAGCGGATAAGCGGCTCGCTGATGGCCATAGCCCATATCCACGGCGACGACCCATGCTCGTTGATGATTGAGCGCTTTAAATTTCATAAAATATAAGTTGATAAATTTACCCTGCGTTTAAATATCTAATATTATTATACCAAAAGATTGAATTAATTTAAAGGAATAAAAAATCCCTCTCCAATTTCCGAAGAAATCGAAGAGGGGTAGGGGTGGTGTGCGATATTGGGCGACTACGAATTGGAAATATTATTGCAAATTTTTTCGTAAATACTTAAGCTAAATAATTTTATAGGCTTACCGCAAAACCCCCTCTAGCTCCCCCTTTGCGAGGGGGAGAACCCGGAACAACTTCTCTTTAAATTTATTCCACTATCTCTTGCACTCGTCCGACCGTGCCGTCTTCCAGCCGCACTTTAATCCCGCGCGGATGCTCGGAACTGTTGGTAAGAACATCTTTTACAATACCAAAAGTCAGCTGTCCGCTTCCCTGATCTTCTTTTTTCACAACCTGAACCTTGAGCCCGGGCCGAATATTATCTCGAATAGTATGAGGCATTATTTTTAGTAAAACTCTTTAAAAGAAGCAGCGAGACTTGGCACCTTTACTTCTTGCTTGTATAGCGGCACAGATTGAATCTGCGGAAAATGATCCTCAAATGATTTTTTATCTTTTTTATAAAATATTCCCAAAGGTATTTTGCCTTCGCCGTTCGGACCAATAGGCCACTCAAAAGATTTTTCCAAAGCTAACATCTTGTTTTCCGGATTATAATTTTTATCATCTTCCAGTTTGTAGACTCTTTTTCGGAGCCAATCATAAGTATTCAGATAATTGAAAGTGACGCAGGGTTGGAGCACGTCAACCAAAGAAAAACCTTTGTGCTTGATCGCTTCCACGATTATTTTTTGCAAATGCGGCGCGTCGCCGGCAAAACCGCGGGCGACAAAACTCGTGTCCTCGGAAATCGCGAGAGTAAGAGAAAGAGGCTGCAGCCGCGCTTCAACCACTCCCTCGGGAGAAGTTTTGGTTTTCAAACCAAGATCAGAAGTCGGCGAAGCTTGGCCGGTGGTTAAACCATAGATTTGATTATCAGAAACAATACAGGTGATATCAATATTCCGCCGAACCGCGTGAACAAAATGATTACCGCCCTCGGCATAGAGTCCGCCATCGCCGCCGATCACGATCACATGTTCCGCGTTATTCGCCATTTTAATTCCTTCGGCCGCGGGAATTGAGCGGCCGTGCAAAGAATGGAAAACATAACCCCGATACCAATTGTTGCCATTCCCGCAACAACCGATATCAAAAACAAACACCACTTTTTCCGGGTTTAAGCCTAATTCAGCCAAAGCGCCCTTGAGCGCCGTTTCCGTGCCAAAATTGCCGCAACCCGGACACCATGTCTGTTTGTTGATTGTATTGAAGTCTTTGGGAGTGGGCATATAGTTGAAATTTTATTTATTAAGATTAAATATCTCTGAATTTTAATTTTCAATTTCTAATTTCCAATTTTCAATGAATGTTTAAATTCTATAATTTTCAATAATTGAAAATTAATTCATTGGAAATTGAATAAAAATTAAAAATTTACAAATTGGAAATTAAAAGATATTTTTATCCGTTTTTCATATTAAATTATAATTACTATTATCAACACTAAATAAACTTTCTCACTCTCTCCACAATCTCTTCCGGCCAAAACGGCCTGCCGTCATATTTCAAAATCTGATGATCCGGTTCTAAACCCGTAATTTCTTTGATTAAAGCCGCGAGCTGGCCATCATGATTATTTTCTAGAATAAAAGTTTTGCCCTTTTCGGTTAATATTTTTTTAATCTGTTTTTCGGGCAAAGGCCAAAGATAAGTAAAATGCAGAAATCTCACCACTATCCCCTTTTCTTTGAATAATTTTAATGATTCTAGAATCGGTTTTTTGGTCGAGCCCCAGCCGATTAGGGTAATCTTGGCTTTTTTATCGCCATAAATTTTCGGTTCAATTATTTCTTTTCTAATCGCTTCCATTTTACTAAACCTTTTATTCATCATCTTAATTCTCATTTCCGACTCTTCAGTGGAAAAGCCATATTCATCGTGTTCGTCGCTATTGGTATCGGAAATGCCGTTCGCTTGGCCCGGTAGTGATCTCGGTGAAATGCCCGATGCCGTAATTTTGTAACGTAAATAGTTTTGATTACTTGCCAAATCAGCGTCAGATAATATTTCTCCGCGTTCGATTTTAACCTTGCTCAAATCAAATTCATCAGTTGACTCATAACTCTCGGAAAGCAATTTGTCAGAGAGGACAATCACTGGTATCTGATATTTTTCCGCGAGATTAAAAGCTTCGGCAGTAAGATAAAAGGCTTCGTTCGCATCTCCCGGCGCCAAAATAATCCGCGAAAATTCTCCCTGCGCGGCATGAATTAAAAACCTGAGATCAGCCTGTTCGGTCCAAGTCGGCAAACCCGTCGCCGGCCCGGGCCGCTGCGAATTTACCACCACGACCGGCGTTTCTGTTATTCCGGAGAGACCCAGATGTTCCACCATGAGAGAAAATCCGCCGCCGGAAGTGGCCGTAGCGGATCTTACTCCGGCATAGTTCGCGCCGATCGCCATCGCCAAAGCGGAAATTTCATCTTCGGTTTGGACTACGACCATATTGTAATCACGTTCTTTGGCTTTTAGAAAATGCAAAATACTCGTCGCTGGCGTCATAGGATAAGCCGGGAAAAATTTGCAGCCGGCCGCCTGCATGCCGCAAGCAATCGCCTCATTGCCGGAAATCACCATCTTGGGTTGGTTGCTCATTTTTTCTAATTTAAAACCAAAATCAGCCTTAAAATTATTTTTTATATAATCATATCCCGCCCGAGCCGCGTCAGTATTCATTTTAACTATTGCCTCTCCCTTTCTTTTGAAAATATCGCTGATCATCGACAATAAAATTTCCAAATCATAATCCAAGAGCGCCAGGTTCGCTCCGAGAGCGATCGTATTTTTTAACAATCTATTCTTGCGCTCCAGTGCCATCGCTTCAAGCGGCACGGAATATAATTTGATCTGCGGATAATCTTTTGCGTCCAAATTTATTTTCTCGCCATCATAAATAATTCCGCCGCCAGGATTCAATTCCTGTGAGTGGCGATCAATCGTTTCTTTGTCCAAAGCGACCAAAAGGTTAATTTTGTTTGAAACAAAAAATACTTCATCCGCCCCAACCTGCACCTGATAGGTATTGTGGCCGCCTTTAATTAAAGAAGGATATTCAATATAATTATAAGTATTAAGCCCACCGCGAGTAGCGCACTTGGCAAAAATCATACCCGCGGACATAATACCCTCGCCCGCCGGCCCGCCCATTTTCCAGCTTAGTTTGTTGATTATTTTTGCAGCTTTGGTTGTTTTAGCCATATTTTAAAATAAAAATTATAAATTCAACCTATGTTGAATTTTACCACTTTTAACGTGAAAAACCAAACAATGGAATAAACTAAAAAAGGTTCGCCTTAGACTAAATGTCTGGCGAACCTTAAACTGAACGAACGCCGATTGCGGTTATTAACGTCGTCTAGACCATTCTGCTGCAGCCCTATTAGCTGAATCCTGAGCGCTTCTTCTCGCCTCTGCGACCCTCTCTTCGTTCTTCCGACTCTCTTCGCTTCTCTCTGATTTCGCCGCATCCTCCTTGGCTCGAACGGTAGCACAACCAATACAACCACAATCTTCTGGATGTCCCATGCGACTCATTTTGTACCTCCTTTGTTTTGCCTTAATTTTAATCTTAATGAACAATATTGTATTCTACAATAGCATATCTTATTTAAAAAAACAACCCGCAGATCTAAAAAAATATTAGGAAAACGTTGTCTAACAGCGTGCATTAAATGAAAATTGGTTTTTAACCCTTCTTTTTTTATCCCTACTTTTTGAAAAACAAAAAAAGGTTCACTGCGAGACGATTTTTAGCGTGGAGCCAAGGGGTATCGAACCCCTCTATCCGAGTGTCAAACACGGAATCCTCACCGCGAGGTGGCCCCTTAAACTCCACGAAAATATTATATCATAATTTTTTACAAAAAAAGAAAGACCGAGAAATAAATCTCGGACTTTCGGTGTTTTGATAGGTTCCGTGTTTGACAATATCAGTATAGCAAAAATACATTTTTTGTCAAGAGTTATCCACAGTTAGAAAAATCTTACTTTTTAAAATGCGACAAAAATTTATGGGCTTTTTCGGCGAGGCTGTCGGCGAGGAATTTCAGGCTGCCGTATTTGCTAGGATAGCCGACCAATTCCATAAATCCTTTGCCCTTCACTGCCCTGCCCTCAAAAATTCCCTTAACCGAGAGCGGCCCTTCCCAGTAATTAATCTTGCCAAAAACCATCTCCTGATTTTTTAACAATGGCTCGACTTCAAGAGTAATATTCTTGCTCGGTATCCTGATCTGCCAAGATAGATTATATTCATTGCCGGTCTTGAAATTTTTCCATTTTTTCCCTTGCGGAACAAATTCAATTTCACTCGTGTGTTCTTGATGATCGTCCGGATAAGAAATAGTCGCCATCTTAATTTTGGTTTTAGAATCTTGGTAAAGAAAACAAACCAATTCAGTATTATCTTCAAGCTGCAAAGAAAACCATTTCCAATTATCCTCGGAAAAATCCGTATTAATCCACTGATGATCCATCCAGGACTTGCCTTGGACCTCAATCCAGAGATTATTAACTCTGACTAGACCTTCAGTTGCCAAATTGGAAAGTGAATAATAATAAGTCTTTTTTTGCTGCCCCATATTGAGATAGCCCTCTCCCCCGACCAAGAGCGGCTTTTTTTGCGAGACAAGTTTCAGATCCAGATTTTCATTTTTTAAATGGTATTTAAACTCTTTCGTTTCCTCAATCAGGGAATTAACATAACCGCCCATTGTGATGGGATTTGTATGATTGATAAATAACAGAGGACGGGAAAAACTATCCTTCGAAACCAAAGAAAAATAATTAATAGAGGGATAACTTTTTTTCTTTTTGATGTCAGAAAAAATTGAATGGGAAAAATAAAAATTTTTGAGCGGAGACTTGCTTAAAACTAGATTTTTAATTTTTCTCACTTCAACTTTAAACAAACAATCCATGAAAGCATATTGATTACCTTTCTTGTCTTCCAGATTGCCGTTGAAATACCACCACTCCACTGCGTTATCGTGCACCTGTTCGTCTTCGGGAAATTTAATTGGTTTGGATTTTTTAAACATAGATAATGGTTATAATACCCTACAAAATTACAAATACTACAACCAACCTTCTCAATATTTGTAAATTTGTAAAATATTCGTAGATTTGTAGGGTACTACTTATTGGAATAAATTATAATCTTTTTACTTCTTGCGAGAAGTCAGATATAACATTAAAAAAATATTATTTTGCCGCCAAAGACTCTGTTATGATTCTTTTAGCGACTAAGCCTAGCGCCCAAATACCCAAAAAAATAATAATAAATAACAAGGGAACAATATTACTTTATAAATACAGTATATTTTATCTAGAAAGAACTGGCAAGAAAAAAATCCACCTTTGGTGGAGGTGGGTTGATGCGGCCGTAATGGCGCTTGGCTAAACCAGAACCGGACTGGTTATTTTGTCGATCAGTTTGATCAGGTCCGCCGGTTTGAAAGGTTTCGTGACGTAGCCTTTGGCTCCTTTTTTAAGCCCGGCGATAACAGCTTCCTCCGTGCCTTCCGTGCTGACAATGATGACTGGTATGTAGTTATAGATGCCTGCACGGCTTCGCACGTCGAGAAAGGTCAAACCGTCCATGAGTGGCATGTTGATGTCAAGAATGATCAAATCTATATCTTCCTCCTCGCTTAATTTCTTGAGTGCCTCTACTCCGTTAGCCGCATCGACTACTTTAGTGCCTGAATACCGCTTAAGGGCGAAATGATACAAAGCCCGAACAAGTTCGGAGTCATCAATAATTAGTATTTTCCTTAACATTTCTTCTCCGCTCAAATTGTTCCAAAAGAACTTTTGGATATCTTACATCATCCACAGCATTAGTCAACCCATTAAAAATCTGCTAAGATAATATTAGAATCAAAGAATTATTCAATTATATCCCGATGAATAAAAAGACTATTATTGCCTTAATACTAGCAATTATCTTAAGTCTCCAACCTTCTTTTAGCCGAGCTCAAAGCAATCCGCTTCCAACCGGCGCGCTCATGCGGACAAGTACCGCTGGCGCGATTTATTATCTCGACAAGAATAACATGCGGCATGTTTTCCCCGATGAAAAAGTATTCAAAAGCTGGTATAAAGATTTCTTAAGCGTCATTATTGTTTCCGAAGACAAAATCAAGGACTACCCTCTCCAAAACAACATCCGCTACCGGCCCGGAACAAGACTGATTAAAATTCAAAGCGATCCCAAAGTCTACGCTATTGAAACGCCCAATTTTTTGCGCTGGATTAAAAATGAAGATATCGCCCGCGCGCTTTATGGCGCGGACTGGGCCAAACTCGTCGACGACCTTCCCGACAGTCTTTTTTTTGATTATATAATGGGCAATGAAATCAGCCAGCCGATTCATCCCACGGGCACAATCGTGAAATACGCCGGCGATACCAATCTCTATCTTATTGAAGGCGGAAAAAAAAGATTGATTTCGGCCAATGCCATCACGGAAAATAATATTAATTCCGATTTCGCGATCAATCTCCCCGCCGGCAGTATAATATACGCCAATGGCAATTCACTGAATACTAAAGAGACTCAATACAGCGATCCGGTTATTTATCAATCGACAACTGCAACAACGAGCCAAACAACAACAATTCAAAACCAAACCAGCCAAACCCAGACGACAACTCCACAAACATCAACTCCTAGCCAAGTCTTTGGCGCGCTGCCAAAGGTTAATGTTACTACTCTTCTGAACGACAACGTGACGATCTATGAGAATGGAATTGAATTCGTAGAATTGATGGATATAAAAATTGAAAATATTTCAAGCACTGACGTCACTTTGAGCTCGATCAAACTCGACGTGGTCGGCTACGCCAAAAACACGAGTATCAGTAATCCAGCCTTTACCGTTAGCAGCACGGGGGCGAACTACAGCGGTAGCTATGAAGGAGACGAATGGATTACTTTTTCTTTGGGGCTAAAAATTCTTGCGGGGAAAACGAGCACCATTATCCTAAAAGGAAAACTTCTGGATTCAAGCGCCTCCCTTCAGCTAAAAATACCGACTGCCGCTTACTTTATCATCTCAGAACCAATCGACCTCGCCGCGAGCTTCCCCTTGAACTCAAGACTCTTAACTGTCCAAAGCAAACCGACTATCGCGCCACAATTCAATCTGACCAATACTACTCTCATAAAAGGCACTTATAATTATATCGGCCTGATCAATTTTGCCAATTGCCTCGGCGGCAAAACCACTTTTAATAATCTAATCGCTTCGGTGGAAGAGTATGATGTTTCTTTGGCAGTCCAGATTTTAAAAATCGGCGATCGGCTGCTTAGCAATTCCAACAATCAATTTATTTACGGCAGCAGTTTCACGTCTTGCGAATTTCCACTCTATGTTATTTTAAATAACAATCTTACAGCCACCGGCGCCTCTCCTCGAATCAATATTAAAGTAACCTCTGTCATGGGTCTTTTTAACGATGGGAAAACGACGATTTTTAGCGCCTTACCCACGAGCCAAGATCTGAATATTACGCCATAAATTAACTCAAAAATCCATGCCATTGACAAAATCAGGTGAAATGAGATAGAATATTTTAATTACCCAGCAAAGCAATTCGATCTTCAACCACTCTATGGAGGAAAAAATGGAAACGAGGACAAAAGAAGATTTGATCCGGCTGCTTCGTCTTTCTGCGAAGAGTTTCAACAAATTCCGGCGGGAATATCCCGAAGCGGAGATCAATCTCGAGGGCACCGACCTGAAAACCAAAGACCTCAACGGGGCGAATTTCCAAGGCGCGAACTTGCGCAACACCGACCTGCGGTGGACAAAGATCGAGGGTGCGGATTTCCGGGGTGCTGACATCACCGGCGCAAACCTTTTCGAGGCCCAGCTCATCGGCGCGAATTTCGCTGGTGCCAAAGGCATGAAGAGATCCGACTTCGATAGATGGGTCGAGGAGACGCGTCAAACCATCAAGCTCGTGAACGATCAGTCGGTTGCGGCCTAACCAGCATCAATCTCGGTACAAAAATAATACCGAGATTTTTTTATTAACTAAAAAGAGGATTGAAGCCTCTTTTTCTATTTGATCGAAAATTATTTATCTTCTGAATCGCGGACGCCTAATTTCCCCGCCGCGGGAAAATCCTCCCGGGCGACGTTCAAAGCCGGAGCGAATAACCTGTGTCTGCGCGCGGCGCGGCGGCAGAATCGGCAGCGCGAGAATAGGAATCACTTTTTTAATCAATCGTTCAATATGTCTGATGTCAAATCTTTCTTCCGGAGCGATAAAGGATATCGCTTTACCGAAATTACCGGCCCGGCCGGTGCGGCCGATGCGATGCACGTAATCCTCGGGATTATCCGGTAAATCAAAATTTATAACTAAAGATATCTCATTCACGTCAATGCCGCGAGAAGCGATATCCGTGGCGACAAGCACCCGATACCGGCCCGATTTGAAGCCGGCGAGAGCCGCTTTGCGCTGGCCGAGTGAACGGTTGGAATGAATCTCCGCCGCGGAATAGCCCATGGCGTTCAAATTCGCCGTGATTTTCTTCGCGCCGAATTTGGTGCGTGCGAATACCAAGACGGTTCCGGAATTATCCACTAATAATTTGTCCAATAATTGCATCTTGAATTCTTTGCCGATTATAAAGATCTCCTGCTCCACATTTTCCGCGGCCGTGCCGGCGGGTGCCACTTCAATGCGCAAAGGCAATTTCATGTGCTGGGCGGCAAGCTCGGCGATAGATTGCGGCATGGTCGCTGAAAACATCATCGTCTGCCGCTCTCTCGGAGCAGCGCTTAAAATTCTCTTAATATCAGGCATAAAGCCAATATCAAGCATCCGGTCAGCTTCGTCAAGCACAACAATTCGGACGCGATCGAGAGAAAAATGATTTTGCTTTAAGTGGTCAACCAGCCTGCCGGGCGTGGAAGTCACAATATGCGGATTGCGGCGCATCAGTTCACGCTGTTCGCGCGAAGAAGCCCCGCCGATAATCACCACGGTTCTGAGCCCGATCGATCGGCCGATGCTTTGAAATACCTCATCAACCTGCAAAGCCAATTCGCGGGTGGGTAATAAAATCAAAGCTTGCCCCTGATTCACTGCCAGTCTCTGAATAATCGGCAAACCAAAGGCCAAGGTCTTGCCTGTGCCTGTTTGCGCGATACCCACGATATCCTTGCCGCCAAGAGCCAAAGGAATGCATTGCTCCTGAATAGGCGTGGGTATGGTTAAATTAAGACGCTCGAGCGCGGCCAATAATTTTGGCGCAACGCCAAGATCGCTAAAACGCGTCTGCGTTTGTGTTTCACGTGTCATAAAAATAAATAATGTGACCCGATTCAGAGCTGGGCCACATGATATGACACAAAAGAGGTTCGAGTCGTTGCCGGCCTTTCCGGCCGCAACATTAATAAAGATACTTTAATCTATCACAACGGAAGATACTTGTCAACCGGCTGCACAATTTTGACGCATAAATAATTATCTTTTAAATTTTTCCTTTAATGACCTTATTGAGCACATTAAGAATACGCTGATGTATTTCTTGCGGATCAAGTATGGAAGCGACCTTGTCTCGCTCTCGCTTGGAAAGTTTGGTTTTTGCGAGTCGTTTTACCGCTTCGGCGACTTTCATCGGATCGTCAAATGAGTCAATTACCATACGCCCCAAGCCCGCCCTATGAAGCACTTCGGAAAATCCTACATTTTTGGAAATAAGAACTGAAGCTCCATTGAGAAGGGCTTCGGCAGCCACATTACAAAATGTTTCAAAATGCGATGGCACAATAAGAAGATTAATAGAGTGATAAAACCGCTGAATATCATCATGGCTCATCGGATCTTTTCGCTCTATTGTTTCCGAAATACCAAATCGTTCGTCCCAATTTGATGTCACCATGATCGCCCGGTGCGGCCAGTGTTCATTAAGCAGCTCTTTATGCAAAGCAATAAACGCCTGAAAATTTTTAATGGCTGTCCAGCGCCCTATGGTAGCTATAGTAAAACGGCCCTTGGGCTCAAATCTTTGGGTCGTATGCGCTTTGGCTGGATTTGGAATAACAACACTGCGTTTGATAGAATAGCCGAGTATTTCTTTCTCAACAACTCTCTCGCAAAGAGAAGAAGGAAAAATTACAGCATCAGCCGTTGAGGCCAACCATTGTTCATAGGCTAATAGCCGTCTTCGGACAAAATAATTTTTGTGGTTACTCTCACGCTGTAGCACTCCCGCGTAACGTAAAACAATAGGAATCCCCAGGTCCTTTGCCGCTTGAGCAAGAATCCATGACACATAATAAGTTCCATTAACCAAAACGACATCCGGCTCTTCCTGACGAATAATATTTTTTGTTGTTTCAATAAGAACGCCCCAACGTTTTCTGGGGTTTCCCATTTTCTCCCAAGAAAAACGAGGAATTATATCAATACCATTGATAATATGATGGCTGAAAAAAGAAGGAAGATAGCGTCGAAATATAACCGCTCCCAAAATGTGCCTACCAGTGATAAGCTCAAGACCGACGATAGTATCGTTTTTGTCTTCAAGCCAATCGAAAAGGGCAAGATTGGAAATAGTGATACCGCCGAAGGCATCGCGTTGAACATTAGTTGCTATTTTCATGGGGATTAATAATAGATTTTTATCTAGTAACACAAAACCGGACGCGCGTGAACTAATAAGATTAATTTCATTTACCTGCTGTCAAAACATTTCTTGCAATACTGCAATTTATTTTTCATTTTATCATTTTGAATAATTTCAAATAGCTCATACGATTCTTTCCCGCATTTTTGGCAATATCTTGATTCGCCAGTTATAAACTTTCTTACCCCGGTCAACTTAGCCGGCTTTGTTTTTTCCATATTGTTTTTAGTTAAACTTACTTTTATTCTACTCTAAAATGGCATTTAAGTCAAACTAAAAAAGCTTGAGTTCAAGAAACTATTGCCGAGCGCCGCCGATGCTTCCATAGCAAGTGGAAATTTTTACTTGATCATCAGTTGATATGGTAATATTGGCGCTATAAGTCCCGCTAACTCCAGTCGTATCGCCTGATTGGTAAAATCGAAAAGTGTCTATTTCACTGACACTGACAACGGAATTTTCCTGTTGTGTACTAGTTGACATGGTCCACACTGCCGTATTGCCATTAATTGGTATCGGGCCCTGCGTACTTGATAAAATATTATTACGGACTGGAGCAACGACCGCTGGAATTGGAATAGAATAAACAAAATCACCGGCGCATTTAATAGTTGTGCCGGAGAGGGCATAATTACCATCCCATTTACCGCCCAATTCCGCTGTTTTATCTTTTAATGTTTGGTCGTCAATTTTGGGCAGGAGATTTTCTGTAGGACAACCCGTGTTACCACCCAAGTAGCGGCCGCCGGAATAAGTCAAAAAATCCCAACAGGGCTGCATACCATTGCGCGGGGTATCGGATTTATATTCGCAAGTGTAGCCCGACTCGGTAGTGGGCAGACCAGCCTTGACTGTGCCAGCGCCACCGACTAACCCGCCCTTATTTTGGCAGCCATCATAGAAAGCCTGCACTGCCGGTGAACGTTCGGACGAATTAGTTGCCGGAGTTTGGCTGATTATGCCCAGACCTTCCAAATTATGCCAGCCGTTATCCCAACCGTTGGCATTGGTGTCGCCCCTGGCAATGTTAATTGCCGAAGCATCAATGCTATTAATTAGCTGAATCACGTCTTCTATGCAATAAACATTAGTAGCCGAATTGCCGAATGAAGTTCCGCCGCGGCCAATGCACACTCGGCGAGGAGCAGTTTGATTGCCATTGCCGCCCGATCCATTCAGTGATCCGGCATTTGACTGGCTACCGGCATTATTTTGAATCTGCTGATCTTGATTTTGCTGAATTGGTTGTTGATTTTGCTGTTGTGAGCCGCTACATTTGGTATCACAACCATATTGCCGTCTTAAATCCGCAGTCCATTGAATTTTGGGATCATTGCAAACTTGACAAGTCACATCAACTCCGGATCCGACATCCGGTACTCCTTCGCCAAAACTAAGAGCAAGAGCCGGGGAAACTAAATTATTGAACGACAAAAAACCAGCGTTTGTAGAATGTAAAATTCCATTTAACCAGTGCTCTTCTGTGACCAGTTTAGCGGCAATATAGAGCATAGTTATTCTATCTTTTCTTTTGATGGCATCGTCGCCGAATTCTTTGAGCTCAGTAATTTTTTTAATACTGTCTTGAAATAATTTCTCACTTTGTTTTTGGCCAAGTTTTAATTGAAAATCTCCGGGCTGATCGGCAACACTACTCCAAATTTTAGTATCATCTGCGGCTTTGGCAATCTCTTCTGACCAGGCAATAATAGATTGCTGATAATCTGAAAGCTCTTTTGGCACTGACATAAACTCTAACCGGTTGGCGACTAATTCAGCCGCGGATTTCACCCTGATCATAGAAGACCCGGGAATGGTTTTTTGGGCGATGATTGAGTCGCCCATAATTTTGGCAGCGGCAGCTTCATTTAAATTTTCTTGAATTAGAGCGATTGAATCAGAAAATTTCTTGCTATTGACATCCATCATATAAAAATAAACCCCAAAGCCAATTACAATAAAAATCGCGCCGACAACAATTGAACCAAAAATTGGCTGCCGGATAATAAAACGAACGATAGAAGCAATAATCCAATAAATAAGGGCAATAATTTCGACCGCAACCAATGAAAGAAATGCTGCCACGGAAAAAATATACAAATTGCTATATCCTTGCAACTGGGGGTTCTTGGTTGAAAAATAATATACCACGGGGAGAAACAGCAAGAAAAGCAACACCCAAATTCCAAAAGTGATTAGAGCTTTTTTCTTTTGTTCGGCCGTCACGGCCGTGCCGCATTTGGGACAAAATTTTTGGATTAACCTCAAATATTTACCGCATTTTAAGCAACGCATATAAATTATTGTTTTTTCGGGCTTAATTGCCCTCCTAATCATAATTCTACCACTTTTTTTATTTTTGCTCTAGTTATTCTATATCTAAAATCCCCGAGTTATCAGGGATTTTAGATAATTATTGTAAATTTTTTTATTCAACAATTCTCTCAGCTTTATAGAACCCCAGTCCGGCTGAGGCTTGCCCGATGAATTTACTAGTATCTTTTATGGCGAACGACCACACTATTTCCTTGTCCTTGCTAACCTCAACAATTTTTGTGGTAGTAGTTATTAAAGTATTTCCATTGGCCAGCCGATTCGCGTCTCTAACAGGCCATTGTTTTGAATCTGAAATTGCAAATTCCCAAACGATATTTCCGGCTGAATTAATTTCAACAGCTTTTTCCGGCGTTCCGTGGTTGGCAAATAAAAAATTTCCGTTCGCGAGCAAAACAGGATCATGCTGTTCTACCATAATTCCCTCGCCAATTATTTTAACAACCTCGCCTGTTTGATTTACCTCAACAACCATATTAAAGTTTCTCGTGCTTATCAATGTGTCTCCATTGCTTAATCTAGAAACAGCGTTGGTATGAGTCCAGCCCTGATCTTTCGCGCTTGCGTATGGCTCTTTATTGAAATAATCTTTGGCATACCAAGACCAAACAATTTGTCCTTGTGGATTAACCTCGGTCACCTGCGCGTCACTCATCAAATCATTATTGCCAAAAACAAACAAGGTATTTCCATTGGACAATCTGTCGGCATCATGAGAGATCTTTGTTGTTTTATAAGACCAGACTATCGCTTTGTTTCTGTTAATTTCATAAACTCCATTGCCCGGCAACACAAAAAGAATATTATTATTTGATAATAGCTCAATATCTAAACCCGGATTGGTATATTTTTTCAAATCTTGAGGAATATCATATTCCCAGATAATCTCGCCCAGCATGTTCACTTCAATTATCCTCGGTTTGTCAGTATTATGATTGTCTGCCAATAATGTCGTTCCATCCACGGCTTTATTTTTATCATACACTTCTAAAACAAAATCAGGATCGAAAGTGCCTCGGGTCATTGGCTTTTCTTCTGTAATTTCAGGAACCACTGGTTTTGCTTCCGGAGCGGTTGCTTTGGTTTCGGGAGTCGTAGTTGTTGGAGCCGTTTGTGGCGTCGCCGCGGGTTTTGGTGTAGGCGTGATGACGGCGGCGTTGGTGTTTACGTTGGTTTCGACATTAGTGATCGAAATATTCGCCTCTTCACTTGTATTTGTTGCTTCTCCAACCGGCTGCGTTATTTCGTTTGTAATAGGAGCGCCGGTTTCTTGGGCTGGTTGCTCAGCCTGCTGTTTTATTTCACAGCCAGCGCCAGTCAAAAAAATTAAGGAGATGATTAGTAATAGTTTTTTCATATGATTAAAATTAAAATTATTATTATTATTATTTATTTATTTACACATAAGACTGAGCGATTTCGCACTTTAATTATAACAAAAATCGCCTAAAAAGGCGAAAATGCGAATCAACCGATGTAAAATGTAACCATAGGACTATTCGATAACCGATTGTAAAATGTAACCGTAATTAACTAAGTTTAAGTTATGGTTACCATTAAAATGAGCAGTAAAACAAGAAAGGAATATCTAAATCTCTGAGAATCGTATCTATCAAAAGCTGTTTTTGTTTTTTACTCCAAACCGGCCCCCTCTGATATTCAGGTGTTGGGTCTGTTTTTTCTTCTCGTCTTATTATGCTTGATATTGGTTTAGAGTCAGAATAACGTTTCATATCTTTGTTATTTATTCATTTTTATTTGATTGGGCATACCCCTAAGGCCTCTCGGCCACTCGCACCGTTCACAGTCGAGCAGGGGCGGTAGGAATTGAACCCACGCTAGTGGTTTTGGAGACCACTGTACTACCGTTATACGACGCCCCCTCAAACAAATTTTCAATTTCTAATTTTTAATTTCCAATAAATGATTTAATTATATAATTAAAAAAAATTAATCCATTAGAAATTGATTGAAAATTGGAAATTAAAAATTGAAAATTACGATATCTATTTCTCCAACACTTCCTTAAACTCCGCTTCGTAAATATCGAGAATTGTGACAGTAATAGCGATAATGAGCGGACCGAAGAGCAGGCCCCAAAATCCAAAAACGGTGATACCACCCAAGATGCTGAAGAATATAAAAATCGGATGAACTTCGGCTTTGCCTTTCATTAAGAATGGCCGCAAGACATTGTCGATCACGCTTACCACGAGGAAACCCCAGAGTAGCAAGAATACTCCCTGCCACACGCTGCCAATTAAAATTAAATAAATACCAACCGGCAACCAGACAAAGGCTGATCCGACATAAGGTAATAGAGCAAGAACCGCCATAAATATTCCCGCGAAAAATGCCGGCAGGCCGATAATCGCAAAACCGATAGCGCCGACAATGCCCTGCACTATTGAAGTAATAAAAGTGCTGACAATTACGGAATAGCTGACATCGCGAAATTTCTTGAATATCGCCCGATCATATTTATTAGCCAAAGGCGTTAACTCCATTATTCTCTTTAACAATCTATCGCCATCCTTGAAAAAGAAATACATGGTAAACACGACAAGAATCAAACTGGTAACAAATTGGGTCGCGCTTTTAACCAGATTGGCGGCGTTTGAAATAATAAATTCATTAATATTGCCGGCGATATTCATCACATAATCCTTAAAATTAATGCCGTCAATATTCAGAAATTTATATTTTTCAAAAAAATTATTGTTAACAATGGTTTCAACCGGATTAGCTTCGAGATAATGCTGAATAGAACTATAAGCGTCAATGGATTTGCCGGACAAGAAAAAAATAAAATCAACAAGCGGCACAATAATTATGAGGAGTATCGCTAAACACATAATAAGCGCAGCCAGCGACTTTCTGCCTTTCAACCAACCCAGAAGCCGATTGTAAACCGGATAAAATGCCGAAACAAGGACAATGGAAATGACTATTTCCGCCATGAATGGCCGCAAAACCATATAGCTGCCAAGCAAAACCAAAGCTAAAACTATTAATAAAAATACTACTGAAGTGAGTTTCTTGCGATCCATATATTTGAATTATTTATTAATATTTAATTCCTTTAAAATGCCACTGTGCTTGGTAAGTATATATTCATACTTGTCGATTGTCTCGCCGGTCACTTCATTAAAAAGCGGCGTGCCGCCGGCATACGCTATATCTTTTTGATCGCCATATTCATTCAATCCCTGGCCGATAATCCAGCCGTCGATTTTGGCTTTATCCTCGGCGGTTAATTTCTTGCTTATTTCCGCCGGACCGTAGATTTGATTAACAGCGTTCTCGCTCATTTCTTCGCCTTTGTTCAAAATCTCCCGCGCCCGCTCTCTCCCCTTGCCTGCGAACCAATTGCTCACCCGCGACCAAATGACAATCTCACCGATTTTCTGGCCAATATCAACGTCATTCACTTTCAAACTGCAGCCGCCAACTAAAAAAATTAAACTCAAAACCAAAATTATTTTTATTTTCGAGTTTAATTTCATCATAAAGTTAAGCTATTAAGTTAAAAACCAAAAGCTATAACCTATTTTGTTTCTTTGTGGGGAGTATGTTTCTTACAGTGCTTGCAATATTTTTTGAGTTCCAAGCGGGTCTTCACGTTTTTCTTGTTCTTTGTCGAATGATAATTGATTTGATGGCAAACCGTACATTCGAATTTGATCAGATTTTCTTGCGACATAAGATATAAAATTAAAAATGAAAATTAGTTTTCTTAGCCGTTGACCGGAATTGAACCGGTGACCTACTCCTTACCATGGAGTTGCTCTACCAGCTGAGCTACAACGGCAAAATATTACTTATATTTAAATTTCTCCTTACCATGCCCCGCACGCTGCGGGGTACCAGCTGCCTGTCCGCCGTAGCAAGCTTGTTCGCCGAAGTTTTAACGAAGGCGAAAGCGAAGGCGGAAGCCGACTGTCGGATTTGAACCGACGACCTACTGTTTACAAAACAGTTGCTCTACCACTGAGCTAAGTCGGCATAAAACAGCCAGGCCAATCTCTATTTTATTGACGCCTTAGTGGGCAGGCAAGGATTTGCACCTTGGAAGGCGTAAGCCAGCAGATTTACAGTCTGCCCCGTTTGACTACTTCGGTACCTGCCCAATAAAAAATGTTTTCGACTGTAAGGAATAATTATTATTCTCTACAATTCGTCGATTCTTTTCTTGAAATCATCCAATTTCTGATTTTCGGGATTGACCTGTGCCAAGCGATTCCAAGTTTTACGCGCCAGATCTTTATTTCCTACTATTATACTGGTTTCAATGAGAAAATCAAGATATTTCGGGTTATTCGGCCGGATAGCAACTGCTCTTTCAAAGTAATTAAGCGCGGCTTCCGGATTGCCCTGGCTCGCGACTAACTCGCCCAAACTGACGAGCACGCTGGCGTCGCTCGGATTGTGTTTTAAAATAAAATTGAAAACTTCTTCGGCTTCGGCGGACTTTTTCATCCCCAAATAAAGATTGCCCAATTTTTCATAAGCCCGCATATTCTTTTTATCCAGGCTGATGATTTCTATGTATCTTTTTTCGGCTTCAAGCGGATTATCTTTTTTGGTAAGTTCCTCGGCTTCATTGAAAAGCAATTTTATTTTTAAATCCAAACCTTTGGCTTCCAATAATTTTGATCCTTTTTCTTGATAATGTTTTTCCAGAATCAAAACTCGCTCATAAAAATCTTTAAATTTTGTTTTGGAAAATTTTGCTACCGGTCTCGCCAAATTTAAAAAAATCCTCCAAGCCTTGGATATTTTTCTGCCCAATCTTTCGGAAATAATTTTGTCTTTTACCCCTGCTTCCCTTTCTTTCGTAATGGTGCCGAGATCAATAATCGCCAAATGGGGAAATCTTCTCGCGACTATGAAAACAATTACAATCAAACAAACAATAATTATTGCCAATAGTATTATATAAATCATATTGATTAAAAAATTTTACGCCTTATTGTTACTGCAAAAAATCTTAATCTTTTCTTCAACCACTTTTTCCATCGCCATCACTGCCGGATCAAATACTTTATAAGGCACATACTCGGCCGGATTTTTCTTGAATACTGCTTTAATGGCATCAACTAAGGCCAGCCGCAGTTCCGTATTGATATTGATTTTGGCAATACCAGCGGAAATTACAATATCGTAGTCCTTTTTTGCAAGCAAAGAAGCGCCATGTAAAACTAAAGGGATTTTAACTCTTTTCGCAATTAATTTCAAGAGGCCGATATCCAGATTAGTTTTGCCCTTATAGGCGCCGTGTACTGTCCCGATAGCGATCGCAAGACTGTCGACGCCGGTTTTAGCGACAAATTCTTTGGCATCGTCGGGATTTGTGAGTTTTCTAGCCAAATTTTGGTTATCACCTTGATAATATCTTGATTCAATATGGCCCACTTCCCCCTCAACTGAGGCGCCGCGGCGATGGGCCAAGGACACCATTTGCTTGGTCAAACGAATATTCTCCGGCAAAGCTAAAGCCGATCCGTCAAAATGAATAGAGGTATAGCCGGTGACGAGAGCTCGCTTGATAAGATCCAAATCCTTGCCATGATCCAAGTGCAGTATAACGGGAATTTTAACCCGAAGGCCAAATGACTTCACGACGGCGGCGATATTTTCGACGCCAAAATGCTTTGCTTCGCCTTCTGAGGTGGCGATAATCACGGGGGATTTTAATTTAGCCGCAGTGACAAAAATCGCGTTCACGGCTTGAATTGTGGAGATGTTAAACTGGCCAACGGCATATTTGCCGCGAAGGGCCTTTTTCAACACTTGTTTTGAGTTTACAAACATACCGATTTAAAAATAAAAACATATAAACATTTAAGCATGTAAACATACAAACATAAACATTTGATAAACTAAATAAATTAATAATTAGCAGCTGCTTTAACTATACCAACAAATTCATTAACTAATAAACTCGCTCCTCCGACGAGTGAACCGTCGATTAATTCTTGTTTGAAAAAATCCGATGCTGATTTGCTGTCGACGCTGCCGCCATAAATTATCCTAAAATATTTATCGCGCAAAGCTGGAGTATATAGTTTATCTAATAAACCGCGAACCATCACGTGCATCTCTTCCGCGTCTTCTGGCTTCACTGGCTTGCCCGTGCCAATCACCCAAACTGGCTCGTAAGCGATAATTATTTCTTTTGCTCGGTCCAATTTAACATTTTTCAAAGCCGCCAATAATTGCTTTTTTACAACTGATTTTTTCTTGCCTGCTTTCCGTTCCGCTTTAGTTTCACCGACGCAAATAATCGGAATAAGATCATTTTCCACGGCCGCGATAACTTTTTTATTAACCATCTCGTCGGTTTCTTTGAAATTCTGCCGCCGCTCGGAATGGCCGACAATAACATATTCGCAATTCCATTCCTGAAGCATGCGCGGCGATATTTCTCCGGTATATGTTCCTCTGGTTTCCCAAAAAATATCCTGCGCTCCGAGCTTGATGTTTGTTCCTTCTAAAAGTTTACTTACTTCATCAAGAGGAATAAAAGACGGACAAAGTACCACATCAACTTTTTCTGGACTATCCCCTAATTCTTTAATCAACTCTTTAACTAGAAGAACTGTTTCTGCTTCGATTAAATTCATTTTCCAATTGGCGATAATAATTTTTTTCTTTGGCATATTTTTATAATTTTAGTAATTTCTCAAATCTTGTCTTGTCTTTAAAGGGGCCAATCACTGCCAAATTTAATTTGCTTTCCTGGATAATGTCTTTAGCAATCTCTTGAATTTCTTCCGCTGTTACGGCAAATATCTTTTTTAATTTTTCTTCGGGCGTGAGAATCTCGCCGGTCAAAAGCTCTTGCTTGGCATACCAGTCGGCCAAACTGCTCGATTCTTCAAGATCAATGGTTATTTTTCCATCGATAAAATCCTTGGCTCGCTTCAATTCTTCTTTAGTGACGCCCTCATTTTTTATTTTAATTAACTCTTCGAGAATAGCTTTGATCGCCTCATCAATTCTCGCGATATCCAAACCGGCCTGAACCACAAAATTGCCAATATCTTGATAGGCGTTTACTGAAGCTCCAATTGAATAAGCTAGTCCCAGCTGTTCACGAACGCGGATAAACAAACGCGAGCTCATATTGCCGCCCAAAATAATGCCCAAGAGCATGAGCGGATAAAGCCGCAGATCTTGATGTTTATAACTTGGAAATCCCAGAGCGATTAAGGCCTGCTCGGTTTCCTTGAATTTAAGATTAACTTCTGGCTTGGTTTGCTCAGATTCAAATTCAATAAAATTAATTTTAGATTTTTCTTTAGTAGTACGTTCCACAAAGTACTGCTCAACTAATTTAACCGCCTCGTCATCAAAATTTCCCGCCAACCCGATAACTGTATTTTCCGGCCGATAGAGCTCATCCCGAAAATCAACTATCTTTCTCTGATCCAAATTTTTGACTGATTCCTTGGAACCGCTCACAATCCAACCCAGTGGATTATCTTGATAGACAATCTCTTCAAATAATTGATCAACAAACATAATCGGATTATCTTCATACATATTAATCTCCTCAACGATAACTTTTTTCTCCCGCTCCAATTCTTCAGAATCAAACTTGGAATTAAAAAGCATATCAGAAAGAATATCCAAAGCCAGGCCGAGATGTTTTTGGTTGATTTTGATATAATAGCCGGTAATATCCTTCGAGGTATAGGCATTATATTCAGCTCCCACGCCATCCAATTCCTTGGACAGAGCCAAACTATTCGGCCGCTTCTCCGTACCCTTAAACATCATGTGCTCGATGAAATGGGAAATGCCATTAATATCTTTTTTTTCATACCGCGAACCTACGCCAAAAAGGACTAAAAGAGTGACGCTTTTGGTTTCCTGGAGCGGTGAAAGCACCAGCCGCAAACCGTTTTTTAAAACTACTTTTTTGAACATAATCTTATGAGGTTATTTTACCACATATTTACTGCCGAAGTAAAATTAAAATTTTAATTTTCTCTATTTTTAGCTAAATAACAACAAATTACTACAAAAATGCTTGACAAAAAATAGATGATATGCTATACTAAAAAGTTCAATTTCGGGTAGTTTAGAGAAGGACGGGAAAAGTGCGGTAGATTTACTGTGTTTTTCTGGTTCTTTTCAAGAAAATCTAAGGCGGTCTCAAAAAGACCAAAAAATTAGGCAACAAAAACGGGAGACAAGTCATGCAGCAAATCAAATTAATAATCCTGACCTTCTGTCTAACCATCATCCTCGGCGCTTGCGCCGCGGTGCAGACCAACTCGTCGACCACGACCCCGCCTTCCATGGCCGCGACTTCAACCGAAGCGACCGAATCGACGGAAGACGTCGCCACCCCGATCGTCTCGAACGTCCAGGCTCACAAACCCTGGGCTGGTTGGATGATCATCAATCTTGAGGGCGCCGAGCCGCAGATCGTGCGGCTGGATCCGACTGGCTACAGTGACAGCGAAGGTTACGCTGACCTCTCCGGCTCGCTTGAAAACGGGATCAAACTCCCGGCCAAAAAAGTCGGATCACGCTACATCTTCACCGTCGACGGCGACGGCATCTTCAAAACTGTCTTCGTCGAAAGCGGCCAAGTCTATGTCACCGCCCAGATTAAATCATGCGAGCTCACTATCGTTCCCTACCGCCTGAGAGGCGAAGGTGCGGGGTACATCTATGTGCCGCAAAGCCAGGGCGTTGCCGGACCATTCTATAAGGCAACACTCGATCGCATCATCGCCATCTCCGGCCAATGCGAAGGGCTGGTCGAAAAAAAGCACTAATAGGCAATTACTGCCAAGGAGGAACAACAAGAGCGCGCTCTCCACGAACGCGCTCTTTTCTTTTTGGTTGAAAATTTATTTTTATAATAAATCTGACGACAGGGAAATTTTCACCTTCGCCTGGCAATAAATTACCAGGCTATTTTTGAAACCCCTTTAAAGGGGTTTATTGTTCCATAGCCCCGCCATTTATGGCTGGGCTATATTTTCATACCTAACCCCTAAAACCTAAAAGCTAAAAGATAAAACCTACAAACTAGCATCCTAATTTTTCTTTCAAATAATCAACTAGCTCGGCAATCTTGATTCTATCTTGCTTCATCGTATCGCGATCGCGGATAGTGACAGCTTGATCTTCGAGGCTCTCAAAATCTACTGTCACGCAATAGGGCGTGCCAATTTCATCCTGCCTGCGATAACGGCGGCCGATAGCGGCCGTTTCGTCATAAGCCGTGGCCCATTTTTTCCGCAATTCGGCATAAACTTCTTTCGCGACTTTTGTAAGATTTTCTTTTTTTGACAAAGGCAATACAGTCACTTTGATCGGCGCCAATTCTTTTGGCAGATGCAAAACAACTTCCATTTCTTTCGTGGCTTCGGTCGTTGTCGTCCGGCCCCCTTCTATCTCATCATAGGCTTCGAGGAGACAAACAAGAAACGAACGATCGACGCCAAGCGACGGTTCAATCACATGGGGAAGATATTTTTCATTGGTGATCGGATCAGTATAGCTCAAATCCTCGCCGCTGAAT
>JAGVFQ010000053.1 GCA_020057505.1 Patescibacteria group bacterium
GTCCGCCATTTCCGGAAAATATCCGGCTCCTGAATCCAGATTTTTCGGCACCGCGCAATATGCAATAATATTGTTTGCGAAAGAGCATTTATCGGCCCAGGTGGCGAGTTTAAAATTAATTCTTCTCGTGCCAATCTGATCACCTTCGGCATTTGCGGCCCAGAGACTTGGGTTATAATTGGAATTAAAACTAAATGAGCTATAAAGCAGGCGATCGCCGGTCGGCGACCAAATAGCGCGCAGATCCCTACCCTCAATATCTAATGCTTTAAAGTTTTCCCCATGCAGTCCGATAAAATAAACTTTTGCCCCCGTGGCATCGGTCGATTCGCGATAAAGCGCCGCCGTTTGGTTGCTCGGCGACCAATTTATAAGAACATCGTCATCTTTTGATCCCAGGCTTTCTATCGCTTGAAGCCCGGTGCCGTCCGGATTAGCGATACTCACCCAGCGATTTTCTATTTCATAGTTCATTTCTTTGAAGGCGATTTTGTCGCTCCCGGGTGAAAAAGAAAAATCTTTCCATTGAGGGGGCAGAGTCGCTTGCTCTTTGGTGTCAAAATTATAATAAATTTTTGATCCGTCGGTATATTCAAGAATGGCTTTGGCGGTATTGGGCGCCCAAGTAATATTGTTTACGTTATAAAATACTTTGTCGGTTAAAGGCGTTTTTTTGCCCGTATTATCCATGCGATAAAATTTTCCGTCGCTGGAATTGTAAAAAACCAAATCCCGGCCGTTTGACGCGATATTCGCCGCCATCGTTGTCGTGGTCACGAGCGGCGTGCTCGAAGTAAAACCGGTTGGCGTCGCGGTAGGGGAAAGAGTTGGCGTCGGCGTGATGGTCGGCGTAGGAAGCGGTGTCGGGGCCGCCGGCACAACCGTTACCGGCGGCGGCAGAGTCGCGTTAACATTCGTTGAGGGCAGTTTGTTAACTGGCGGCGTGGCGATATTTACGGGAACGGTTGGCGTTACGAATGGCTGGAGGAAGAGATAGTATAAAATAAAAGCAAAAATTAAAACTACAGCAATAAAGCCAACAATTAAACCAAGTTTTTTCCAGTTGATTTTGGGTAGAGTCATATTTTTATATTTAAATTTTATATAATTATTTGAATCTTCCCCGAAGTGCCGCTTTGCCCGCGCCGAGTAAGGCGGTGCTTTTTTTAATTCTTTCATCAATATCTTTTATTTGTTTTTCTAAATCGTTGACAGCTTTATTGTATATAAAATTAGCCATAATATCTGCTACAAAAGCCCAAGGTAAAGCTGAGATAAAGGGTATTAGATCCGCTATAGTTGCAATTATATAGATTAGTCGTACTTTTACTTTTATTTTAACAATTATTATGTGTCCGCTTGCCAATCCTCCTACAATATTTTTTAACTTGATTAGGAATATAACAATTTTTATCGGCGCTAGGATGAGGCTAATAATTGTTCCTCCGTCTACGGCTTCAAGGAGATCGATAATGCCGTCGAATTTCATCAGTAATAATGCGTCCGTCTTAACTCCCTTCACAACTTTAAGAGCGGTGTCAAGCCGTTCTTTTTCTTTTTTTAATTTTCTCAAATTTAGAATATCTTTGGCCGCTTTTTTTATTTCACCGGCAGCTTCGCCAACCGCCCCGGCTAATTGTCTGGCCTTGGCTATATTTGCTTTTAATTTACGAGCTATTCCTTTTTCTGATCCTTCTTCACCGCCCTCCCCTTCTTTAGCGCCTTTGGCTTCAGTTTCTTTTGGTTCCTGCGCGGGTACGCTTTTTTCTGTTGGCATTTTATGTCCCGGTGGCGCTGTTTGATCTTCTCCTGGTTCTTGTTTTTTGTTTTCTTCTTCGCCGTCTTTTCCTGGGCCTCCTGCCATTTTCCCGCCTTCGTCTTGATTATCGTTTTCTTCTCTAGATTCGTCTTTTTTCTTTTTCTCGCCTGGGCTGTTTTCATTTTTATTTTCCGCCTCCCTATTATTTTCTTGGCTTTTCGCCTTTTTCCCGCTCCCTTCTTGATTATTACCTTCTTCTATAATTTCGATTTCGTATTCTCCTTCTTCTAGCCGCCCCTCAAGTCTTCGCCTGACTTCTCTTAGTCGGCGTGATCTTTCTTTTTCCTCATTTAAATTTTCATTGATTGCCGGCATTTATTTGTAATAAGAAGCTTTATTATTTGTCCGTTCAAAGTGATAATCGCCTCTGATTTAGTATGCTTTTGTCTTAATATTATATCATTTTTATCGCGTTTTGACCCGTTTCAAATCTTCATAGATAAAGAAGGAATAAACCGAGGAAAAAGCCAGAACAAAAAAGTAGAAAATTGTTTCGAGCAGGAAATTGATAAGCGGATAGATATTATCGGCGGAAATGGATTTGATAAGAAGAATTAATTGCCCGATAATGATGAATATTATAGCCAAAATAAGATTTCTGAAGAATACCGGCCACCAATAGCCTTTTACTAATTGCTTATTTTCTTTCAGGGCGGCATATCCTGTTTTGTTTTTGTCTAGGAAAATATAAATGCTCAAACTATAATAGATTGCCCAGATAATACCGGGAATAACGAAAAGGATTATTCCGGCAGCGATAATCAGCGTACGCAGAATTATGATCCAGGCATAAGAAATAAATTTTTTAAACGCCCTATTATACAGTTCCTGAACGCTTAAGTCGGGATTATCTTCCCAGATAAAAATAAAGAGAGCCAGTAGTCCCCAAAGATAATTAATAATTGAAAGCAGCATCAAAAAGGCGAACAGCCAAAAGAAAAATGCAGCCATACTGTCGCTCATAGTGATATTCGCATAAAAAATAATGAGCCTGATGGCATTTCTGATTAATTGGGGGATTAACGCGATTAAAATGATTAAAAAGATTTTTTTAAAATTATTTTTTATAAATATAAAAGTTCTCCGGCATAAATCAAAAATATTTTCCATAGGAATGGGTGATAACTCAGTTGAGGATGTGTGAGACATAAAAATTATTTTTTAATTTCTAATTGAAAATTATAAATTTGTTATTACGTCATTTTTCTCAAAATATTAATTCTTTCTTCGATCGGCGGATGAGTGGAAAAAAGTTTATGGAAAAATTTTTGCTTGTTCTCGCCAAAAGGACTGGAAATATAGAGATGGGCCGTCGCGTCGTTGGCTTTTTGCATCGGTTCCTTATTGTAAACTTCGATTTTTTCTAGCGCTCGGGCTAGGCCTTCGGGATAGCGCGTCAGAAGAGCGCCCGAGGCGTCAGCTAAAAATTCTCTTTTGCGGGATATTGCCAGTTGGATCAGTTTGCCGATCAGAGGCGCGAGAATAGCCAGAATTATGCCCGCGACCAATAGAATAATTCCCAACTGGCCGGAATTGTTATCGTTTCTTCTTCGCCGAAAAAGGAAGCTTCTCATGAGCCAGTCGGAAAGCAGCGCGATAATGCCGATAAGGACAATCACAATGGTCATAAAGCGGATATCATAATTTTGAACATGCGAAAGTTCGTGCGCGATGACGCCTTCCAATTCTTCATTTTCCAGTTTTTCAATCGCACCCGCGGTGATGGCGATTGAAGCATGATTTGGATCGCGGCCCGTGGCAAAAGCGTTAATCGCCGGATCAGGGATAATGTATACGCGAGGCAGGGGCAAGCCGGCGGTGAGGCAGAGATTTTCCACTAAGCGATAGACATACGCGTTGTCCTTTTTTTCGATCGATTGAGCTCCAGCGGTCCAAAGCGCCACTTTGTCGCCTTTATAGTAGCTAAAAAGAGCCATTATCACGGAAATAATTATTGCGATAACTAATCCAGCATAACCGGAGTTAGTAATTTGCCCGAAGAGCCAGCCCAATAAAATAACTAATACTATGAAAATAGTTATGAGGAGAATCGATTTTCTTTTGTTGGAATCGATTTCGTTATACATAAAAGCGGATAAACGCGGATAGCTACGCGGATTTATGTGGAGCTATTCTTCGCGCTTGATCAAAAATCCGACGTCTGATTTCTAATGTTTTAGTTCCGAAATTTATTAGTAAGCCTAATTTATAATTAGATCCCTTTAAATACAACCAGAACTGTCGTTCATCTTCGGGGGTTATAAATGGCTTGCATTTAATTTCTAATAACACCAAACCATTTATAATAATATCTGGTATGTAAATACCTACCACCTCGCCATCGTAATAAATATTTATTTTCTTTTGAGCTTCTACTCTTAAGTCTCTCTTTATTAAAGCTTTGACTAATGCGCGTTCGACTATTTTTTCCTTAAAGGCTCCGCCGAACATTTTCCAAATTTCAAAACAAGCATTTCTAATTTTATAAGTTTCATCTTCGTAAAGTAATTTGTTTCCTCCTTGGGTTGGCATAAATAGTCTGGTTGTTTATAATTCTGCGTTCTTCTGCGTTAATATCCGCGTAAATCCGCTTCTAAAATTGAACTTTAACCGTTTCTTTTTCCGTTTCGTCAATGCCAAAAAATTCTCTGGCCTTGAAACCCAAGAAGCCGGCTACGAGATTATTTGGGAATGTTTGAAGCATAATATTAAAGTCTCGGACGTTGCCATTGTAAAATCTTCTTGAAGCCTGGATTTTATTTTCCGTATCGGAAAGCTCGTCTTGCAATTGAAGAAAGTTGCCGGTTGCCTTAAGATCAGGATAATTTTCCGCCACGGCGAACAAAGTTTTGAGAGTGCCGGCCAGCATATTTTCCGTTTCCTGAATCGCTTTAGGATCGCCGCTTTTTTCCGCAGCCATGGCTCTAGTCCTCGCTTCAGTAACTTTTTCGAAAACGCCGCTTTCGTGTTTGGCGTAGGCCTTTACCGTTTCGACCAAATTGGGGATGAGGTCGTAGCGGCGCTTTAATTGAACGTCGATATCGGACCAGGCTTCCTCGGTCCTGTTTTTGGCTTTGATCAAGCCATTGTAGATGGCAATGAGCCAGACGATGATCAAGGCGATAACGCCAAGAATCACCCACAAAATTGTAGTCATAAGTTGTTTAAATTATTTATTTAGTATATAATAATTGTATATAAAAAATAGCTATTTGTCAAAAATAAGTTTGAGGAGTAGCAGGCTTTAGCCTGCGTCAATGGTTGACGCGCTCGTCACCGGCGCGAACTGAAGTTCGCTACTCTATATTTTTTTAATTAAAAATAAAACTCTATGTTTGGACTCCCCAAGTTATTAATTTTATCAGCAATTATGTCGGTTGCTGTTTTTGTTTTTTTGCCGCAGGCGACAATGGCCAAGAACTATGCGACCGATCAGGGTAATATTTACGTGGGCTCAAACGAGGTGGTTAATAATACTTTTATGGATTTTGGCGGAACAGTAGACATCCGCGGTGCAATTAATGGAGATGTTATTGTCGGTGGCGGCAATGTTACAATAAGCGGTTCGGTTTCCGGCGACGTGCTTAGCGCCGGAGGAAATATCAAAATTACGGGACCAGTGGGCGGCAATGTAAGAGTTGCCGGCGGAACAGTGGAAATTGACAGTAAGGTTGGAAAAAATATTAATGTCTTGGCCGGGACTTTTGTTTTGGGTGACAAATCGGAAGTCGGCGGCAATGTGCTTTTTGGCGCCGGCACGGCGAATTTGAGCGGTAAAATCAGCGGATACGTTGACGGGAACAGCGGCAATATTGATTTGGCCGGTGAATTTAATCAAGACGTTAATGTTACGATTGATAAAAATGGCCAGCTAGTTTTATCCCCGAACGCGATGGTTAAAACTAATTTAAAATTTAGCGCCGCGGAAGAAAGCCAGCTTGTAAAAGAGGGCGGAGTGGTGCAAGGGCAAACTACATTTAATACTATCACGCGACAAACCCAAACAGCGCAAAAACATTGGTCAGGCTATTTCTTTTGGAAATTAGTTTCGCTTTTCGGTATTCTGGTTGTAGGTTTGGTTTTAGTCAGCCTGCATCGGAAAGGGGTCGAAAAAGTTGTCCATCAATTGATTAATAAGCCTTGGTCCAATCTGGGGTGGGGGGTTGTTTATTCCATTATTACGCCGATTATTTTGATTCTGCTTGCTGCCACTATTATCGGCATTCCTTTATTATTGATTGGTTTTGCTGTTTATGCGATTCTGCTTTATATTGGCAAGATATTCGTCGGTTTGGCTTTGGGACAAATATTGATTGGAAAAATTGCTAAAATGTCCGGTAAAAACAAGCCGGTGAAGAAAGGCAAAGAAGCTTCTTTGATTTGGCCGATGATTCTGGGTTTGGTTGTTATTGTAATTTTGATATCAATTCCCATAATCGGTTGGATTATCAAATTGCTTGTTCTTTGGTTGGGACTTGGCGCTATTATTGAATCAATGAAAAAATCCAAAGCAACAGCGGCCGTAGCTTAAAAAACAAAGAGCCTTCCCGTTTAAATTTGGGAAGGCGATGAGCGGTTGGATACGGTTTTTGTATCCACGGCGTTTCCTCCTTAGAATTAGGCGGCTAAAAGTTCATTCTCGACGCAGCTGACAGCCCACTCTAGTTGATCCAGCGCGTCTCTCATACCCAGCGCCCATTCTCGTTCCGTGATCTTGCCGTTTTCGTAGCCGCCATTGAGAAGAGTGATGCGGTTGAACAAGTTCTGGATTTGTTTAAGTCTCTTATTTTTCATAGCCAGTGTCTCCTTCCGTGGAATTAATTTAGCATGGATTTACAATCAAATCAAGATTAATAGCGTAAGTTTGATTAA
>JAGVFQ010000040.1 GCA_020057505.1 Patescibacteria group bacterium
CCAGCCGTTCTGCTTTTTTAATGTGTTTGTAATTTTTCTTTTTCATATGGCGATATTATATATCGCCAAGTGTTCGGCTTCAAAGTTCAATTTCGGTTTAAAACCGCTATTTTCGCTAGATTTAGTTACTTTAGAAGTAGGTTGTTTAATCACGAACCGATAAAATTGATATTTTAAGTTTTAGAGTAACTGAATCTAGCGGAAGTAGTAAAAAAATTCTAAACCGATCCTTCGGGATCAAAACAATTGGAGAAAAAGATGAAAAAGCTATTAGTAGTTCTAGCCATCGCGATGGTTGCCTGCATCCTCGGCGCCTGCAATGAACAGGAACCGACTATTGCCGGCGAACCCACAGAAACCGGTATCGTCACCTCAACCAGTAATGGCACGGATACGGTCGCGGACGATGACGACGACAATGCCGACAACGCGGACGGAGGACAGAATCCGGTAACTAGCTCGAATGACGTTAAGGAACAGCCGCTGGTCTACGAGTCTGGCACTAATCCAGAGCAAAATATCGCCATCACGCTAAGCTCCGACTCGCCTACCATACTGCCGCTCGCCATTTCCGTGAACTTTCCCGTGCTAAAATTTCACGTCGATAATAACAGCGGCCAGACACAATTAACATACCGCGAGCTCGACGTGGAAATAGAGGCCGATGACGTGATGCTAGATGATTGTTGGATCGAATCTTACGAAAACGGAACCATCCAAAAAAATGGAGGCGTTGTCGTTAGCTCCAGAATGCACATCTTGCTTCTAGTATCGCCCTCAAGCAAAGAGAGTGATTTCAGCTTGGTCTGCAAGGCCAGTTATGGTTTTTCGGTCAATCCAGACAGCATCCTCAAAGCATCAATAGTTAATTTTGTAGCTGTCGATGGGACCGGGAAACCCTTGCAGATTGAAGGATTACCACTAACGGGGAATCAACTCATTGCCGAGAATGGCGATAGAAGGAGCGGAACGGTTCCGGCCGGAAAACCCGTCCTACACGTAGTTGAAAAGGATGGCTTCAGCTATCTCGCCGATGATAACGAAACTCTATTGTGGCCATTGTCGCCGCCCCAAATTTGGATGGATCTAGACCGTATGCGTTTCAACGTAAGCTCAAAAGTCGCCGATGCAATGGGGACAACCATGTGGGGAGCAATTTACGATGAAGTACATATGGGTTGCGGCGGCGGTTACCACCAAGGAGTCGGATATTTTAAAATGACCTTCGGCCCCGACAACGGAAAAGTCGAGATACCGAAAAGTCCGTATTCAAACTGTTCGTTCTACGCCGTCGTGGTCGACGGCAACGGGACAATCTTCAAAACCGAAGCGACCACGGTATATTTCTCACGATAAAATAATAACTAGGGAGGACACAAAACAAACCCGCGTAGTTCGCACGAACTACGCGGTATTTTTTTACTTTAAAATTCCACCGCCTAGCCATAAATGGACTAGGCTCTTTTATCCGAAACCCCATTAATGGGGTTTTCGTGCCATAGACCGGCCATTTATGGCTGGGCTAATAATGTTCTATATCATCAACCTAAATTATATTATCCTCATCTTCCGGAATAAATTCCAAAATATCTAATAGTTCGTTATTTCTATGTTTCTCTTTTTGATTATCAATATATTGTTTAACAAACGAAATGCCCTTTTCCGATAAACTTAATACGCCATAACCGGATTGCCAATAGAAACTGGTTTTATTTTGCATTTTATTAATATGATGCGATGAACTGCCTTTTATTTTATGAACAAATTCTGAGATGCTGATTTTGGGCGGGATGCTTGCTAATAGATGAAGGTGATCTTCAACCATATTGAGCGCCAATTGCTTGCCTTCATATTCGCTGATTTTATTCGCGATATATTCTTTGAGCCATTTTTCTATGTCTGGCGTTATTAATGGCAACCGCAACTTTGTTGACCAAACTATATGATAATATAATTTGTAAAACGATTGAGACATGTTTTTTATTAAAAAAATAATGTCGTGGCATTTTCACCGCCTAGCCATAAATGGACTAGGCTGGTTTATCGAAACCCTTTTAAAAGGGTTTTCGTGCCATAGACCGGCCGTTTACGGCTGGGCGGCAAAATTGGCGCAAAAATTTTCGCGAAAGTTAGAATTATCAACCATACATCGCACACCCCCTCTGGCTCCCCCTCAGAGAGGGGGAGAACTAATAGACAACTTCTTTTTACTTAATTTACTTAATTCTTACTTTACTTACTGCGCTATTCTTATTTCCTCTCTTCCAACTTCACTTTCACTGTCTTCTCTTCTCCTTTATGCAAAATTTTTAATTCAATCTCATCCCCGGGTTTGAACTTGGCAACAAGATTCGCAAGACTATGATCCTGATCAATCTTCTGGCTGTTAATTTCCAAAACTATGTCGTTCTCAACAATGCCCGCTTTATCCGCCGGACTGCCCGGAATGACCGCCAGATCGGTTTGATTTGTGCCGCGCAAGACGAGCGCGCCATAATCAACTTTGAGATTATTAGCATCAGCAATATCTTTAGTTATTAAAACATAACGGATACCGAGGAAAGGCCGCACGATTCGTCCCACCGTCTTCACACTTTCAATCGCTTGCTTAACTATATTAATTGGAATAGCAAAACCGATCAACTGGCCCTCTTGACTGACGGCCGTATTAACGCCGATCACTTGTCCGGCCAAGTTAATCAGAGGCCCGCCGGAGTTGCCCGGATTAATCGCCGCGTCGGTTTGAATCGCTTCTTCAATTGTTTCACTAAATCCATCCGAGTTCCCGGCCATCACTCGCCGGCTGAGTCCGCTCACCACGCCCTTGGTTACGGTATTTCTATATTCCGACAAAGTATTGCCAATAGCGATAACGGTTTGGCCAATCTGTAATTTATCCGAATCGCCAAGCTCAACCGGTTTCAATCCTTTGGCTTCAATTTTGACTATCCCGATATCATTTACCGTATCCGTCGCCAGAACTTTAGCCGGATATTTTGTGCCATTGCTTGTGATAACCGTATAATCCGCTTCGGTATCTGACACCACGTGCTTATTAGTGAGAATCAAACCTTCTTCGGAAATAATGAAACCCGTGCCGCCGCCGATTTCTTGCGTCTGCGGAGCTTGGTTGGAATTAGTGTCGGGCTTAGTCGTTGATCCGGAATCAGGAAAACCAAAATTAAAAAAATCGCCAAAAGGAAAATTAATTGAATTATTTTGAATTTTACTGATGTCTTTGGAAATAATGATACTCACAACCGATGGCGAAACGCTTTTTACCGCGTCAATAGTCGCCGACTCCTCTTCTTTTATTTCTAATTTTTCTGAGCTAACCGCCTCTGACTGATTTTTCAAAATATTTGTTTTAAACCAAGGCATTAAATATTTTAATCCCAACCCGCCGGCAACACCTCCAGATATACCGCCAATAACAAGACTTAAAACCGCGACTAAAATAATTGATCTCACCCGAGAACAGCAAGCTGTATTTATTTTTGTTGTTATTTTTTCTTCTGGCATATTGAATTGATTTAAAAAATTAATTATTAATTTTATCGCCCCCTTGTCAAAGGGGGTTGGGGGATTCGTAAGGTAGTTTATTTTTTTTCTATCTGCTGCAGTATATTCTTCAAACCGCCCGAATCGCCCAATTGATCAAAGATGCTATTCCCGCCTGCTGCAGGATTAAGGCTATTTTGCAAAAACTTACCCAGATAAGCCGGCAGATAAATTAACGCCAAGGCAATCGGCGCCAAAATCAAAACCAGATATATCGCGCTTACAATCTTTTGCCAAAAAAAATGGCGATTAATCTTGTTCACTGATTCATAAATTTTTTCCGAATATTCCAAATTTCTCTTTAACAATTCCGCTACACTAGCCCGATCGTCTTCTTTAATTTTGGTTGACTGTTCTTGATCCATAAAATTTAACACTTATCTTTTAATTACAAAAAGTTGGAGGGTTTGTCATTGCGAGGAGTGGAGCGAAGCGGAACGACGTGGCAATCTCCGAGATTGCTTCGCTACGCTAAGGCTTCGCTCGCAATGACAAGAAGCATTCTTCTGCGCTCTAAAATTTTATTTTTAAATTTAAATTCGCGGGCAGTCCTTTCTTCAAATTTGCAGTTATTCGCAAAAATTCGCATTATTCGCATCACTATCACATCCTTATCTCGCACTTTTCTACTAACTTACCCGCGACCGCTTGGAATTCTTTCATCTCTTTTTCTGTGAAACTCCGCCGGTTGAGCCAATTTGAATCAAGGATTTTCCCTTGGGAAATAAAATTTTGTAAAAAATATTTCTTGGCGCCGGCGATAAGGCCGGCCATGGCTTTTATATCTTCTACTTGATGGAAACCGGGCACCAAAGTTGATCGAAATTCATAGTCAAATAGCCCTTTCTCGCTATTTATAGCGGAAAAACCAGCCTCCATAGTAATTTTAATACTTTTCTTTATTTCTTCCAAATCAACTAGCCGCCGCGTAATTTCTGCGTAACGCTCGAATGGCGCCTTGATATCCATGGCAACATAATCAATTAATTTAGCGCAAATCAGATCTTCAAGCAATTTGGAATTAGTTCCGTTCGTATCTAGTTTAACCAAAAAACCCAATTCCTTAATTTTAGTGATAAATTCTTTTAAATCGCCCTGCAAAGTCGGCTCGCCTCCGGTGATGCAAATTCCTTCGAGCAATCCCTGGCGAGATTTCAAAAATTCAAAAAAATCTTCTTCCTTTATTCGCATTGATTCGCAACGATTCGCATTATTAGCATCATAGTTCGCCAACTCGGGATTATGGCAAAAAGAACAATAGAAATTGCAACCCAAAGTAAAAACCACCGCGGCAACTTTGTCCGGATAATCAATTAAGGTTAATTTTTGTAAACCAGCTATAAACATAGGACGTTTTTATCTGTCATTGCGAAGAGTGACCCGCGGGAGCGACGTGGCAATCTCCGGCTTCAATTTTATGCGAAAAAATGTCGCCCTTCGAGAGTCTCAGGGTGACATTTTTACCTTGCGACTACATTCTCAATGACAAAAATATTGCTTTGAAAAAAAACGCGGCAATCAGTCCGCGTATTTTCTTTCTAATTTTTATTCAGCTAATTGCTTGTCATATTCCTTGCGGTCGCGAAATTCGGATTGTTTTCCGTCATTCCATTGGGCTACCGGCCGAATATATCCTACTATTCGCGAATAAACTTCGCACCGCTGGCGCTGTAATTTGTTGTCTGTGTCTTCCATATATTTAATTAAAAGTTAATTATTTGCATTCGACTTGGAATAATTTTCTTTATACAAATTTCAGTAAATTAAGAATTAAGTAAATTAAGCTTATTTTCAACTTGCTTAATTCTGTATTTACTGATTTCTTAATTTACTTTTTAATCTCACATTTTCAACGGCAAAGCTTCCTTCTGCTCTTCAATATAACCAATTTCGGCATCGCAAGTCGGGCAATACTGGTGTTCACCATCAAGATAACCGTGCTTAGGGCAAATGGAAAATGTCGGGGATAAAGTAAAATACGGTAAACGATAATTCTCCATTACTTTGCGGACTAAATTTTTTGTTGCTTGGGCGGACGGCATTTTCTCTCCCAAGAAGCCATGAAGCACTGTGCCGCCGGTATATCGAGTTTGCAAGGGTTCTTGCAGTTTCAAAGCTTCAAACAAATCGTCGGTAAAATTAACCGGCAAATGCGTTGAATTGGTATAGTACGGCGCTGTTCCTTTCTCCAAATAATTTTTTTCATTCGCGACAATGATGTCCGGATATTTTTCTTTATCGGATTTGGCAAACCGATAAGTCGCGCCTTCGCCCGGTGTCGCTTCAAGATTATAAAGTTCATTATCTTCACCCTGATACTCTTTTAACCTATTACCCATAAAATCCATAATTTCCAGGGCCAGTTCGCCGCCTTCTTTGGTTTCAACGCCCTTATCAATGAAATTAAGCAACATCTCGTTCATGCCCAAAATGCCAATCGTATTGAAATGATTTCGCCAATATTCGCCAAAACGCTCTTTGATGCCGCTGAGATAAATCTTGGAATAAGGATAAAGGCCGGCGTCGGTAAATTTTTCAAGCATCTGTCTCTTAATCTGAAGACTCTTCCTCGCGACATCCATCAAGCGCCCAAGACGGTTGACTAATTCTTCTTTTGATTTTGACAAATAGCCCAAGCGAGGCAGATTAATCGTCACCACGCCGATTGAACCGGTGAGCGGATTGGCCGCGAAAAGCCCGCCGCCTCTTTTGCGCAATTCCCGATTATCCAGCCGCAAACGGCAGCACATTGAACGCGCGTCATCAGGGCTCATATCGGAATTAACAAAGTTGGCAAAATAAGGCAAACCGTATTTAGCGGTCATTTCCCAAACTTTTTCTATAACCGGATTATTCCAATCAAAATCTTTGGAAATATTATAAGTCGGGATGGGAAAAGTAAACACTCTGTCTTTGGCATCGCCCGCCAGCATGACTTCGGCAAAAGCCTGATTCAACATGTCTATTTCTTTTTGAAAATCTTTGTATTTTTCTTTTTGAGGCAAACCGCCGATTATCGCGTATTCCTCTCCTAATGTTTTCGGCGGAGTCAAATCAAAGGTCAAATTGGTAAAGGGGGTTTGAAAACCGACTCGGGTGGGGATATTCATGTTAAAAATAAATTCCTGCATTGACTGCTTGACTTCGTCATAAGTCAACTCGTCATAACGGATAAAAGGCGCGAGCAGAGTATCAAAATTGGCAAAAGCCTGAGCGCCGGCCGCTTCGCCCTGAAGCGTATAGAAAAAATTCACTATTTGGCCCAAAGCAGTACGAAAATGTTTGGGCGCCTTGCTTTGAATCTTGCTCTCCACGCCGCCAAATCCGCGACGCAAGAGATCATGCAAATCCCAGCCGCAGCAGTAGACGGCTAAAATCTGCAAATCATGAAGATGAAAATCGCAATTAAAATGAGCGTCTCTCACTTCCGGCGGATAAATCTTGTGCAGCCAATAATGAGAGCTGACGGCTGAAGCGACGTGATTATTCAAGCCCTGCAGAGAATAGGCCATATTGCTGTTCTCGCGCACGTGCCAATCCAATTGATTCAAATATCCTTCCATCAAATCGTCCGAATCAATCAAAGTGGCGAGATCGCGCATCCTCGCGTGCTGTTCTCGGTAAAGAATAAACGCCTTGGCCGCTTGATACAATTTGTCTTTCATTAAAACCATCTCTACCGTGTCCTGAATCTCCTCCACCGCCGGTATGGACCTTTCATGGAATTTCTTATTTAAAATCTCTATTACGTCATCGGAAATCTTTTTAGCCTTAGCCTGGCTGCCAGCGTGAACCGCTTCCAAGGCTTTCAAGATAACATCAGTGATTTTGTTTTGATCAAAATCGACAATTTGATCGTTGCGTTTCCTGACTTTAGAGAGTTTGAGCTTTTTCGCGGCAGTCATAATTGGAATTTAGCTTTTTAGCTTCTTAGGTTATTAGGTTATTAGGTTATTAGGTTATTAGAAATTAGGATAATTATTTATGAACTTTATCTTTTGGTTAGCTTTGCGGTCTTTTTACTAATTTTATTTCTAAATTTACCTTTCTTCTTTCCACCTTCGCGCAAGAGTTTATTTATTTCTTTATGAAAAGTTTCGGCATCGCGGAATGATTGATAAACCGAGGCAAAACGAATATACGCTACTTCATCTAATTTTTTTAATCTTTTCATCACTATTTCGCCTATATCGCTTGTTTTAATCTCATCTTTACCTCTTATTTGAATGTCTCGCTCAATATTACCGATTAATTTTTTAAATTCATCGCCGGTGACGGGCCGTTTTTCCAGCGCTTTCTTCAGACCGGACTCTAATTTTTCTCTCGAATAATTATCCTTACCCCCATTACGCTTTATAACCGTCAAATTTAATATTTCCACTTCTTCGTAAGTAGAAAAACGAAATCCGCATTTTAAACACTCTCTCCTCCTTCTAATAGCCAGGCCATCAGATACAGAACGAGAGTCAAGTACTTTAGTTTCGCTAAAATGGCAGGACGGACACTTCATAAATTAGCCTCTACCAATAAAATTAAAGAAAAAAATTACTAAAATGTCTCCCTTTGCAGTCTTTTGGCAATGTTCCCACAACACAAGATATAGTATATCTACTATTAATAGTAGCACTATATCTAGCATTGTCAAATTATGCCTATATTTTATTTTGAGCTAAAGAAGAACTTATTTATAGCGTCGTAAAAAAATTAACTTTCGTTGTGGATAACTAAGCAAAAATAAAATAAGACTGGTAGCGCAGTCTTATTTTGATGCAAAATATTTTTTAAAAAATTCTATCCCCCCTCCCCTTATCCCATTTTGCGTCTAATGAAGGCGGGAATCTCCAAATCTTCATCATCTTCATCAACCTTTTCCGGCATAGGCTTGAAGTCCGGCTTGCGCATAGGCGTTTCTTTTACTGTTGTTTTCTCGGCAATTGGCTTTCTTGCTTGCTGTTTAGCGGTAAAACTAGGCGCATAAGGAATACTCGCAGCCGGAATTTCAAAATTCGCCATAGGGGGTGAGCCACCCCGGTCGTTAAAACCGGTGGCCACTACCGTTATTTTAATTTCATCTTTCAATTCTTCGTCGATAATGGCGCCAAAAATTATTTTTGCGTCTGGATCAGCAGAACTCGTAATAATCTTCGCCGCTTCATTGACTTCGTGCATACCCAAATTGGTTCCGCCGGCAATAGTGAAGAGCACGCCTTTGGCTCCATCAATGGCAACGTCAATCAGAGGACTGTTAATCGCGTCTTTTGCCGCCTCAATGGCTCGATTCTCACCCTTACTCCTGCCTATTCCCATCAAAGCCGAACCAGCGTCTTTCATTATGGTTTTTACATCCGCAAAATCAACATTGATTAAACCCGGGATGGTGATTAATTCGGAAATACCCAGAACGCCTTCGCGTAAAATCTCGTCAGCCATCATAAAGGCATCCAATAAACTGGTCTTTTTATCGACTACCTGCAAAATTCGATCATTAGGAATAGCAATAATCGTATCAACCTTGCTGATTAACTCTTCATAGCCGCGATCAGCAATCACTCGGCGTTGAGCGCCTTCAAAAGCGAATGGCTTAGTCACAATAGCAATAGTTAGGGCACCTAGATCCCGCGCTATTTCCGCGACTATGGGCGATGCACCCGTGCCGGTACCGCCCCCAAGACCGCAAGTAATAAATACCATATCAGCGCCCTTCAAAAGATCGCGTATTTCGTTTTGCGCTTCTTCGGCGGCCTTACGGCCCATTTCCGGATTCATACCCGCGCCAAGCCCCCTGGTTATGGATTTACCGATATGCAATCGATTTGATGCTTTGGAAGAATGGAGGTCCTGAATATCAGTATTAATAACCGAAAAATCAACTCCTTTGATTTTTGACGAAATCATTCTGTTGATAGCCGCGCCGCCGCTGCCGCCGACACCAACTACCTTAATCTTAGCAAAGGTCTCTATATCGGGTTTGATTTCCATAATTTTATTATTTATTCTTTTTAATAGTATTTTTTTCATTTTAACACTTTAGTCTGAATTAGGTCAAATATTGAATTCAGCTTCGAGCGTAATTCTAGCCAATTTTAAGGAATCAGAGAACGAAACCAATGTCTTACTTTCCTTATTGTATCCCTGCCGCCGGAAAATTTAGACAGAGCTCTGCCATTACGACTTTCCCGGCGGACTTGTTCGCCCCACAAAACTAGCCCTGTCGCCGTGGCGAATGAAAGATTATTCACTTTATCAACTACGCTCGACAAATTCAACGGGAATCCAAGCGCCGCCGGCAACCTTAGCCTTCTCTTCGCCACTTCGACGATTCCGAGCAGTTTGGCTCCGCCGCCGGTCAAAATAGCGCCGGCCGGCAAAAGACCGCTGCGATTGATTTTTTTTAATTCCTGGTCAACTTTGTCAAAAATTTCTTCAATTCTCGCTTCAATAATCTCGGCAATATATTTTTTGGAAACCATACCTGTTTCGATATCGCTAAATTCCTTCAAATCAATTTCATCTTTTTTATTAATCTCTTTCGGCAATGCGTTGCCATAAGTAATTTTTATTCTCTCGGCCGCGTCAATGGAAATTCTGAGACCAATCGCAACATCGGCCGTGACATGTTCTGATCCGATAGGCAAAACCGCTGCGTGAAGCACGTCCCCTTCTTCAAAAACCACGAGACTTGTCGTAGCGCCGCCGATATTTACCACCACTGTCCCCAATTCTTTCTGGCGATCAGTGACTACAGATTCAGCTGTGGCCAAAATTGAAAGAACCAAGTCTTCAATATCCAGTCCGGCTTGATAAATACTTTTGGTCAAGTTTTTTATCTGCGAGCTCAAACCGAGTATCAGCTGAGCGTCGACTTCCAATCTGACTCCGGTCATTCCTACCGGATCTTTTATTCCTGTTTGATTATCAACGGTAAAATTCTTGGGAATAACATGCAGAATCTCATAATTGGGAGGCGTAGTCACGGTTCTCGCCGCCTCAATCGCCCGCTCCACGTCTTCTTCCCGTATTTCACCGTCAATTTTAGAAACAGCCACCACCCCCTTGCTCTCTTGACAAACAACGTGGCTTCCAGAAATACCAACCCAGGCGCGATCAATAGACATACCAATCATTTTTTCTGTTTTTTCCACGCACGCAAAAATACTCGCCGAAGCTTCCTCAATGCTCGTCACAACGCCTTTATTCACTCCCCTTGCCGGAATTTCCGACGCGCCAATAATATGGAGCTTGCCTTCAGAATGGCTTTTCTGACCAACAACCAAACGCACGGCTGTCGAGCCCAAATCAAGTCCGGCGATAATTTCTTCCTTCTTCATAGAAGATTAAGATTTAAAATTAATGGAATAAATTTATGATATTTGACTGCGAGATAATTAAATCCTCTTTATAGACTGAAAATTTTCAATTTCTAATTTCCAATTTTCAATAAATGAATTAATGTTTTAATTTTATAATTTTAAATTAATCATTGAAAATTGATTGGAAATTAAAAATTGTAAATTGAAAAATTAATACAAGTATGGTCCAAAAATTAAAATACCTATAACGACTGCGCCAAGTGAGGCGATTAATACGGCCGCCGCCATAATATCCTTAATCGCCTGAACATAAGCATGTATCCGGGGCTTAAGCATATCCACCAAACGCTCGAAGATGCTGTTTATTAATTCTAACACTAAGACGCTCGCTATTACAAGAATTAAAACAATGGCTTTCCAGATTTCTATCCGGAGATAAATGCCAAAAACCAAAACTATAAATCCGATAAATATCTGAATTCGAAAATTTTGTTCTTCGCGAAAAACTTGCCCGATGCCTTTAAGGGCGTAGCTAAAACTATTCTTTAATGATTTAAAATTTATTATCATGATTAAGCTCTTAAAAACCGGAATTAATATTTGCCGCTGTTCCTAAATCTGTCGGTTGACTTTCAATCGGCGGAGTAACAGCAGCGGCCTGACTTTCCAGCCCAAAACTTCGGTACATCATGGCAAAAGTGGTCAGAAAATTCAATTCAGTTCTTGTGCCGATATTATAAGTAATACTGTAGATATAATTTTCATTGCCGAAATAAACCGTCAAACCGTCAAGACTTTTTATGCCGGTGAGAATCTTGTTCTTATCAGCCGTATATTCAATTTGTTCCAGATTAATTCCCGGAACTTGCGCCTGATACCAATCAACAAGCGGCAGATGATCTTGATTCTCTTGAACTATTACCTGCATGAATTCGCCCGTGTCAGAGGTAAATATCACTTCCTGGTTAGTTTCATCAAGCGCCCGGGCCAGCCACTTGGCGGGATAAAGAATAGAATATTTAAAAGTATTGTTCGTATATCGATTGACTAAGCCAGAATCTTCAATCTTCACCGGCGTAAAACCGCGCGGATTATACAGATTCAAAACTTCCACGCCATCAGGATAGCCATCGGCATCAGTATCAGGCTTGTTGGGATCGGTATTATATACTGTTTCTTCTTTATCGGTCAGTCCGTCATTGTCAGAATCAAGCGAACTGACCAATTTCGGAGGCGCAACCACAGCGGAATTAACATTAGTATTAATGTTTAAATTGGCATTCAGATTTTCGTTGGTATTAATGTTTGTATTAGTATTAAGATTGGTATTTACATTTTGTATGGGATTAACATTTTGGTTCAGATTGGCTGGCGCGGCCACTTTATTTGTTGCCGGAGCCGGCGTCTGCGTCAAGAAAACCAAACCGATTGAAACCAAAATCAGTATGACTAAAACAATACCGGCGATAATAAGCAATTTCTTTCTGCTCATCGGCGGTTTTTTCACCGGGAAAAATTGCTTCGGCATCGTATGGATTATCGCTTCGCCAAAATTTTTTGGTTTTGATTCTCCCACCGATACCTCTGCAAAAATAATCCCGGAAATGTCATCATCCGGTTTGGCATTGGCTCTCTTGACTTGAAACATGAATTAAAAATTAAACAATTAATATGGGGTAAGTCAGGAGCCCTTGCTCCTGACGTAGCCGCCAGCAAGGGCTAGGCGGCCTACCCATAATTATATATAGAATTCTTACAAATTAGGCGTCGGCGTCAGACTGCCAGGTCCCAAGGGATTATAGCCACTTTTGACTTCCGCTCCGTCAAGATAGCTGTCATTATCCGTATCGGGA
>JAGVFQ010000001.1 GCA_020057505.1 Patescibacteria group bacterium
GGAGGAATAGCTATTGATACTGGAACAAATACACCATCCCGTTATCGTATTGTCTCAACGGCTAGTAACCAGGAATTGCAAATTGGATATTGGACTACTGCTACTAATTGGTATCCTAGCGGTACACCGGCTTTGACTATAGGATATGGTGGTAATGTCGGCATAGGGACAGCGACGCCTGGATATGCATTGGATGTAGTTGGACGTAGTCGATTTCAGGCCGGCGGCGGATCGGCAGGACTTTGGTTTGGTTCAAGCGACACTTCATTTTTGGGCAGAAACGATGCTAATACTGGAATTCGAATTTGGTCTAGTGGTATAGGGGATGTATTCACCGTGACTGATAGCGGAGATATAATAGCGCCGAATAATCTACAGGCCGTCACTACGCCTAACACATGTGGAGCAGGTTTTAGCACAGGTACTTGTAATTGTCCGAGTGGAAGTTATGTTAGTTCTGTAGGTATAACCACAGTGGGTAGTACTCCCTATCTGTTGGTGGGTTGTAAATCTTTATAAATTTTATAATTTTTTATTATTTTAATTAAAGCCTAGTTTTATTCAAAAACTAGGCTTTTTTAACAAAAACATATAATTTGGCAGCATTTAAAAATATAATCTAGACGGGAAAGAGAAAGAGCAGACGCAGGTACGAGAGCTGAAGACTGTCAATAATAAATTTGTCATTAAAGAACTAGAACCAGAAACTTCGTATATTGATTCTCTGCAATTGCTGGCCGAACTAAAAGATGGTTCAAAAGTTACTCTGAATATTATAGGCAATGACAAATTAGCCAAGATCGACGGCGATTATCTCGTCACCAAACAGGGTGATAGCGTAGCGATTGAGTTTGAAGCGTTGCCCGAAGACACTATCAAGACCTCGATTATTGCTACTGGTTATTACGATTACCAGGAATAAAGCAGAAAATAAAATAGAGTATAAAAGGCTTGGTCCTCTGTGGCTAAGCCTTTTAAGTTTTTATTTGGGTTGAAAAGCGATAATTGCTTTAGATTAGCCTAGATTTGTTTATTTTTTTGTGTTGTTGACCTGATTATAAATAAATGGTATATTCTTTATAGGATATTAAGAGAATATTAACCCAAAAACAAGGTTGTTTCTTTTGATATTTTGATTAATTATTTTAGGTCGAAAACCTTGGCATTTGGAAAGAATGCAAGGCTGGCGCATAGCGCCATCTTTATTGAAAGGAAGGTGCCTTAATGGCGGGTATTACAAGAAAAAAGGGAGAAACTTTTGAAAGTTTTTTCCGAAGATTCAGCAAGAAGGTGCAGGAAAGCGGTCGCTTGCTTCAGGCGAAAAAAATCAGATTTTTTGATCATCATAAAAGCAGGACCAAGATAAAAGCCGATGCTTTAAGAAGAATTGAAATTAGAGACGAAAAAGAATATCTGAAAAAGATTGGCAAATCGGAAGAGCCGGAAGAAAGACGAAGATATTAATTGAGATTAAATTAAAAATTAATGAGTCTTCAAGAACAAATTCAAAATGATTTGAGGCAGGCTCAAAAAGAAAAAAATGAAGCAGTGGTCTGCACGCTGCGGATGCTTTTGGCTGCTTTAAAAAATGCCGAGATCGCCAAAATGAGAGAGGCTCTCTCGGAAGATGAAGTTCAGAAATTAATCAAAACTGAAATCAAGAAAAGAAAAGAAGCGATCGAAGATTACAAGAGAGGCGGACGTGATGATCTCGCGAACAAAGAAGCGGAAGAAGTTAAAATTTTGGAAAAATATCAATTGCGGCAATTAAGCGAGGACGACATAAAAAGGATTGTTCAAAAAGTAATCGCGGAAGTTAAGCCGGCCGGCGCCAAGGATCCTTCGGCTGTGCTCAGGGCAAGTTTTGGCCGAGTGATGGGACAGGCGATGAAGGAAGCCGCGGGCAAGGCTGATGGTGGATTGGTGGGCAAGTTAGTAAAAGAAGAAATGGAAAAAATATAATTTTTCAATGCCCCCTTGTCAAAGGGGGATTAAGGGGGATTCGTTCGGTGGATTATCTACCATACAATTTGAATCTCAAAGCAAGAGCCAGAGAATTAAGAAAAAGAATGACGCCAGCAGAAAGAAAGATTTGGTACGAATTTCTTCGCTATTATCCTCTAACAATTTCAAGACAAAAGCCAATTGATAATTATATTCTTGATTTCTACTGTCCCAAACTAAAATTAGCCATAGAAATAGATGGAGATACCCATTATACCAAAGAAGGAATAGTTAACGATAAAAAAAGAACCAAGATTCTAGAAAGTTACAATATAAAAGTATTAAGATTTACTAATACAGAAGTGCTTAATAATTTTGAAGGGGTTTGTGAGGTGATAAAGAGGGAAGTGGAATCTACGAAACCCCCCGACCCCCTTTGACAAGGGGGCACATAAAATCCCCCGGCCGCGGGCCACCCCCTCCTTCGACAAAGCTCAGGACAGGTTTGACAAGGGGGCACGAAAGAATCTCGCCAGATTTTGAGATTTTTATTAGAAATTAGATCAATTAGAAATTAGATTTAAATTCCTTCCATGCTGGGAATTAAAAGAAAATTAAACTTCAAAAACAAAAAAACTGCCATCGCGGTAATATTTTTATCCCTGGCAGTTTTGTTGTTGCTCGGCAATTATGTATTAGCTCAAGAAACAAACGTCGGCGGTTTAACCAGTGAATTCGCCGCGCAAGCGGGTTTTGGCACGACAGACATTCGGATTACGATCGCGAATATTATCAGAATCTTTTTGGGACTTTTGGGCATTATCGCGACCGTGATCATCCTCTATGGCGGATTTATTTATATGACGGCGGCCGGCAACGAGGAAAAGATTACCAAGGCAAAGAGAATTTTGCGCGATGCCATCATTGGCTTGCTGATCATACTTACTTCATTTGGCATTACTCAATTTATCATCGGCCAGTTGCAAGGAGCGACTGGTTTGGGCGGACCGGGCGGGGGAGTCGGAGGTCCAGGAGGCTCGGCTCTCGGGGCGGGACCAATCGAGAGCCATTATCCGGCGAGAAATGCGACCGGTATTCCGCGAAATACCAATATTATTATTACTTTTAAAGAGGGCATAACAGCTTCGGATATTATCAACAATCAGGGGACGCCGGCTATTGCCGACGATATTATCACGGATAAAATTAAGGTTTGTAAATTGGCAGATTGCGCCAATGGTATTTATATTCCGAATGACAAGATCCATGCTTTAGCGACGTCGGGTAAAGTCTTTACCTTTGATCCGGTCGATCTTCTTGGTGATGCCAGCTCCAATATTTCTTATAAAGTTTTGGTTGATGGATCGATCAGAAAGGCGAACGGCAAAAATTTATTCTTGGGAGTTTATGACTGGCAGTTTGAAGTAAGCACGATTATCGACGTGACTCCGCCAGTCGTCCGCAGCGTAATTCCCGTGCCAGATTCCGTGAATCCCCGGAATACGATTATTCAGATTAATTTTAATGAGGGTATTAATCCCGTGACGGCTAGCGGCAGCGTGCAAGTGAACGCGCAAGGACAAGTGACTTCGACTTTCAAAAATATGGTCGTTGAGTATGAAGATGGAGCCGTAAGAAGGGCGGTCCCGGGTAAATTTATAATTAGTAATCAATATCGGACGGTGGAATTTTTGGCTGACGAACCATGCAAAGACGCGAGCGGGAATATTATGAGAAATTCTTGCGGTGGCAATGTATTTTGTCTTGCCGGCAATAAAAATTTCATCGTGACAATCAAAACGGCGGCGCTTGCGAGCGAACCACCGGCAGCTCTTTTGCCAGCCAATGGCATTACCGATCTCACCAACAATTCTTTGGACGGCAATAATGACGGTACGGCCCAAGGTCCTGCGAGCGAGTATAATTTTGGCTTGCCGGATAATGCAGAAAACAAAGCTAAGGGCGACAATGTAATTTGGCATTTTAAAACCGACAATACAATCGATTTGACCCCGCCCGAGATTAATCAAGTCGCGCCGGAAGTGGGAGCCGGAGTGGCCACGGCCAAGGAACCGGCGAGCCCCTTGCGGCCAATACGAATTTATTTTTCCAAACAGATAATGTCGTCAACGCTTAAGGGAGACAGCAATTATACTTTTATTGACACTGATGGCGTAGAAAAACCAGATCCATTTGAATACGTAACTCTGATTCAACCGGATCCGCCAGTGGGTTATACCGGCAACGTTGATGATTGGAAAGCTCTAAACTGGGTTGGTTATTGGCTTGGCAAAGAGGACGGCGACTTTAATGGCGATAGCGAGCCGGATTCAGCGGGAGTGATGAATCATGGCCAGCTTTTGGAATTTTCTGATTATAATGTCCGCGTTGGTTCCGGCGTTAAGGATATTCATCAAAATTGTTTTTTCCCGAGTCCCGGGCCCGGTTGCATAACGCCGCAAGGCACTTTGAGCGCGCCGTCATGCGAAGTGACAGCACAGTAATAAAATATAATGTCTAATTTCTAATTAATCTAAAGAATTTTTCATCGCCCCCTTGTCAAAGGGGGCAGGGGGATTCGTAAGGTGGATTATTTATCATGGCTCTAGACTAGCACTCTAGACTAGATATAACGTTTTTTAATAATCTGTATAAGTTCTTTTTCCAGTATATCATTTGATTTTCCGTATCGCCAC
>JAGVFQ010000015.1 GCA_020057505.1 Patescibacteria group bacterium
CAGGTCGTGCCGGAGGTGAATATTTTAGATTCTTCAATTTATATGGAGCTAATGGCGATAAATAGGTAATTATCTACGAAAGTACGAAAGAATACGAAATTGCGATTTAATACTGATTTTCGTATTTTTCGCGGGTTTTCGTAATTTCGTAGGAGTTTCGTAATTTTGTAGAAGTTTATGTTAAAGAGAGTTCTAACTCATTTTCAACAATTTGATTGGATTGTCTGGGCCACAACGTTGTTTCTAGTTTGTTTTGGATTAGCCGCGATTTATAGCATCGCTTTGAGCAGGGAAGTCCCTGATTTTTTTAATTTTAAAAAACAAATTTTTTCTCTCGCGATCGGTATTGTGCTTTTGATTATTTTCAGTTCCATTGATTATAAAATATTCAAAAATTATTATATTATTTTTTATATTCTATCTGTTTTGATTTTAGTCGCCGTTCTCGTATTCGGGAGAACTATCCGCGGCACGACGGGCTGGTTTTCTTACGGCGGTTTCAGTTTTCAGCCGGTGGAACTCGTAAAATTGTTCCTACTCATTTTTCTCGCCAAATATTTCAGTGATCGTTCGCGGGAGCTCAAACGTTTCCGTTACGTGCTCGCGAGCGGCATTTTTACGGCTATTCTTATTGTATTGGTTTTGCTCCAGCCTGACCTTGGTTCAGCGATAATTTTGTTTCTCGCTTGGTTTGGATTAATTCTTATCGCCGGCATCAAGCGTTCACATTTGCTCTTAATCGTCGGTTTGGGCATTTTGGTTATGATTGTCTCTTGGTTTTTTGTTTTACAACCTTTTCAAAAAGACCGAGTTTTGACCTTTATTGATCCTTCGCGCGACGCGCTTGGCCGTGGATACAATCTCACGCAATCAATCATTGCCGTCGGTTCTGGCAATATTCTCGGCCGGGGGTTGGGCTTTGGTTCACAAAGCCAACTTCGTTTTTTGCCGGAAAGCCAAACCGATTTTATTTTTGCGGTCATAGCCGAAGAGCTGGGCCTTCTGGGCGTGTTTTTTGTTTTTGCCTTTTTTGTAATTTTGTTTTATAAAATTTTGCGTAACGCGAGAGAGATTAATGATGATTTTGGCATGTTTTTTTCTTTGGGATTTTTGGTTATTATTTTTTCTCAAGCAGTAATCAATATCGGAATGAATATCGGACTCGCGCCGATTACGGGCATTACTTTGCCTTTCGTGAGCTATGGCGGCAGCTCTCTCATAGTGAATCTGATGGCCGTGGGAATTTTAGAGAGCATTTTTATCAGAAACCGGAAGGCCGAAATAATTTAGGTAGGGCGGGGTTCACCCCGTCCGAAGTTCCAGCGATATAATCCGCACAATAAATTAAATACAATAACATTAATACTTATTCAATTAAGAAATAACCTTTACTTCGGACGGGGTTGACTACTCTAAGTAAATAGTTTAAAGTAGATTTACTAGCCAATAATGCGAGAAATTTTCCGCTAACGCCCAAGAGTAGCGGTAAAAAAGCATTTAAGGCAAACAACTTACAGCCGCGGCTGTCAGTTATTTTTATTATATTTATCTTATCTGGTATGAGTAATTTAACTCTAAAAGCTCAAACAAGAGCCATTATCGGTAAAAAAGTTCAGAGTTTGAGAGAGAAGAAATTAATTCCGGCCGTTACCTATGGTCATGGAGTTAAAAACCAAAATTTATCTCTCGAATATATTCCATTTGAAAAAGTCTATAAAGAGGGCGGCGAAAGCACCCTTATCGATCTTGTCGTTGATGACAGAAAGCCAGTGAAGGTCCTTGTGCAAGAAGTGCAAAAAGATCCTTTGACTGACATGATCACTCATGTCGATCTTCGACAAGTGAAGATGACGGAAAAGATTACTATTGAAGTATTGTTGAAATTTGTTGGCGAACCAAAGGCAGTGAAAGAACTCGGCGGCGTTTTGGTCAAAACTTTGGACAAAATCAAAGTCAAATGTTTACCGCAAGATATGGCTCATGAAATTGAAGTTGATATTTCTTCGTTAAATACTTTTGACGACATCATTTACGTCAAAGATTTGAAGATTCCTGCCGGACTTGAATTATTGGAAAATATGAATGAGCCGGTTATTAATGTCATGCCTCCTCGATCAGAAGAAGAATTAAAGGCTTTGGAAGAAAAGGTTGAAGAAAAAGTTGGCGAAGTGAAGACTGTGGCGGAAGAGAAGAAGAAAGTAGAAGAAACTGAAGCGGCGGCGGCAGAAGGAAAAGAAGGTAAAGAGGGCAAAGGGGTTAAAGAAAGCAAGGAAAAGAAATAGAGTGAACACGCGAATAAAACACGAATATTTGCGAATAAACACGAATAATAAAAAACAGCTCCGTTAGAAAAGCGGGGCTGTTTTGATGAAATTTATTAATCAGCGTATAATTAGTTTATGATTAAATTCAAATTTCCGAAAATAAAATTGTCGAAAGTCCAGTTAATTACGATTATTATAATTGGCGGATTGTTTGTTTTGGTTGGATTAGGGTTTTTGGGCTATAAATTATTCTTGGGCAAGAGCAGCCCGGCCATAAATGTCGTTTCGAATGCTAATACCAATACCGAGGAAACGGAAAATAAGATTTGTTTCCGGCGGAAGATTGATGGCGTTTGTTTGGAGTCAGAAGATAAAGTTAATAAATATCCCGTGGCGATAATGGTTGAAAATATGGTTGAGGCTTGGCCGCTTTCGGGAATTGATAAAGCCAATCTGGTGATTGAAGCGCCAGTGGAAGCCGGTATCCCCAGGTTTTTAGCGGTTTATGCAAGCGGAGATGATATCCCTCAAATTGGTCCAGTGCGTTCCGCGCGGCCATATTATTTGGATTGGGCCGAAGAATTTAGTGCGCTTTATCTTCATTGCGGCGGTAGTCCGGAAGCTCTGAATAGTATTAAAAAATATCATATTTATGATTTGAACCAATTTTTTGCCGACCAATATTTTTGGCGGGGGAAGAGCCGCTTGGCGCCGCATAATGTCTATACTTCTTCGGATTTAATCAATCAGGCTCTGGAGGCTAAAGATTTGGACGAAGTGGCCTATGAATCTTGGCTTTATAAAGATGAGGCAAAATTAGAAGATCGCCCAGCGGAAGCGAATGATTTGGTTGTTGATTTTTCTACGCCGACTTATCGCGCGACTTGGAAATATAATTCAGAAACCAATGATTATCTTCGCTATGAAAATGGCAATAAACAGAAAACGCTCGATAGCGCGGAGATTCGAGCAAAAAATGTTGCCGTGCAAATTACTAATGTTCAGATACTCGATGATATCGGCCGGCGCAGGATCACGACCATCGGCGAGGGCAAATCTTTGGTTTTTCTCGATGGCAAAGTCATTCTAGGCAAATGGAAAAAAGAGAGAAGGGGAGCGCGAACGAAATTTTATAATGCCGATGGCAAGGAAATAGAATTCAATGGCGGGACAACCTGGATAGAAGTAGTTCCAGACATTAAATCTATTAGTTATTAAATCCTTATTGCATGAAAATATTTTGTCATCCTGAGCTTAGTCGAAGGATGGATTGAGGTCGTGCCGGATGTGAAGATGGTTGGCTATTAAAAAATCCATAACTCTCCCTGTCCCTCTCTTAGCTTAAGAGAGGGGACTATACAAAATTGGTTGTACAATTCCCCCTTAGCAAAGGGGGATGAAGGGGGATGTGCAAGCCTAAAGGTGGCAAACCCCAATCACCATGAAGATTTTATTATAACAATTTTACCGCCCAGCCATAAATGACCGGTCTATGGTACGGCAAACCCCATTAATGGGGTTTCGAAAACGAGCCTAGTCCATTTATGGCTAGGCGGCGGAATTTAATTTTAATAGCGCACTTAATATTATAATTTTTTGGTTTGTGGAGTTTAAAAAGCTTCGTGGTGAACATCCCCCTAGCCCCCTTTGTTAAGGGGGAACTAAAAAAAGCGCTCCGATGAACAATTGGAGCGCTTTTATGGCGATACAATTAAATTGTATTAGGTCTATCAGAACTGAGAGGGGGTTTATGTACTTCTTTGCCTTCTAAGTGTTTGAGTGTGCTTTTTATACCGTTAATTTGTAAATCAAATAGTTCATCCATTTTTTTCATGTAATCCCCTATTTTTTCATTATCAGCATCTTTCAGCGCTTGTTTGTAATTTTCTGATAATTCTTTATATGCTTCAAAATTATTTTTTAAAGACTTAATATGTTCTGTGATCCATTTATTATCATAATATATGTTATCAGCGTTATATTTTCTAAGTGCTTCTAATTCTTGCTGAAACATAACTTGCCATTCAATCGCTTGTTTAAATTCTTTTTCCCAGCCATCTACTGGCTTTGGTTCGCTTTTAATTTTTGTTTCTAAATCATCCAGTAGGGCTATATTATTATTTTCAGATTTTGGTTCTTTCTCTGGCATAAATTTAATTTTTACATTAATTAGGGCAAAATTTTGCCAGATTGAAATAATTCAATCTTGATTGAATTATATATATATCCCTTAAAAGTCAAATTTTATTCTTGCTTTCCAAATTCTCAATTCTCTTTTCCAATCTCTTAATTTCTTCTCCATTATTCCAATCAAAAAGCCACTCAATCAGGAGAATGGTCGGAAAAATAATGAGAACCGTGGCGATGAAGCCAAACAAAGTCAGGCGTTTGATTTCCGCGAAGTTCAGATCGAAGAATACGCCATGGATGATCGCGATGAGCGATGCGCCGAGCGAGAAAATAAATAAGACAATTAATTGTTTTACTCGGCGGGATGATATTTTTTTCATATTTAGTATTTATTTAATAAGATTTTAGGTTGATGAAAACGGATGTAAATTTGTCATTGCGAGCGAAGCCTTAGCGTAGCGAAGCAATCTCTTAGTTTAATTTTAGGCTTTAGATTGCCGCGTCGCTCCCGCGGGTCGCTCCTCGCAATGACAAAAAACATTCTTCTGCTCTTAGCTATTTAATTATTGCCAGCCGGTCAAAGCCGGCTAAATCTTTTTTAATTTCCACTTTGTATTCTGGCAGATATTTTTTTGCCAGTTTTTTTATTGCCTTGGCTTGATTGTAGCCAATCTCTAAAAACGCGGATAAACGCGGATTTTGGGCGGATTGACACAAATCATTAATTTGTTTGAATAGTTCTCGATAATATTTCAATCCATCAGGGCCGCCGTCGAGCGCCAGCCGTGGTTCGTATTTTTTGATTTCCGGCTGACATTTTTGCCATTCTTTTGTAGTTAAATAAGGTAAATTTGCTAAAATAATTAAATTCAAATTTTTATTTTCTTTTTTTTGATTTAATAACGGTTCAATAAGATTTCCATGCAAGAAGGTAATTTTATTTTGCCCCTCTAGTAAAAGAGGTCGGGCGATTTCGTGCCCCCTTGTTAAAGGGGGGTAGGGGGGATTCGTCCGGAGATTTGATTTGGCGTTTTGTTTGGCGATTTTCAAGCTTCGTGAAGAGGTATCGATAGCAATGAGTTTAGGTCGCTCCCACCCCCTCCTGACCTCCCCCTCGGGCAGGGGGAGTGATCCGGCCAGAGAAACAATAATGGCGCCGGAACCAGTGCCGATATCGATAATGGCAGATGGCTTATAGTCTATAGCATATTGTAAGGCTTCTTCCACTAGCAATTCCGTTTCCGGGCGGGGGATAAGGACGTTTTTATTCACAATAAAATCCAAGCCGAAAAATTCTTTATGACCCGTGATATAGGCGACCGGTTCGTGGCGCGCGCGGCGGTTGATTAGCTTTTTAAAGTTTTTAATTTCTAAGTTTTTAAGTTCCTTCTCGGGATAGGTAAACAGATATTCTTTGGGTTTTTTGATCGCGAAAGCTAAAAGAATCTCGGCGTCGAGAGTTGGGGGTTGGATTTTTTTCTTTTTTAAAATTTTCGTTGCCCAAAGGAGAGTTTCTTTAATATTCATATAAATAGTTTAAGATGATAAGAGAATTTAATCAAACCCCACCCGAAGTTTAAGTAGCTTCTGGATATGATTATTTTTTTAATATTTCAAGCAAATATAAGATAATTTGTATTATTTACCATTACTTCGGGCGGGGTTAAGCGAGTAAAAAAATAGCCCTGGCATTTTGTCAGGGCTTGGAGTCGCTTAGCGGCCTGAATGGCCACAGGGATCTTCACAGCGCTTATCTCGGAGGGCGATGAGGGGAACGGTCGGACCGGTGGCGGGCTTTTTATGGTTCAGCCGGCAGGTGAGATATTGGGCGCATTTATGGCCCGTGCATGCTAAATTGCTGTATACCATTCGCCCATCAGTATCGGTTATTTCGCAGGGTAAATAGTCTTCTCTATTCTTCACGTTTTTCCTCCTTTCTAATCTTCTTCCTCGCGCCTATCTTTCCATTTATCTTTATCCAAAGAACAGTTTGCAGACTACGCCAGCTAAGGCTAGCGCGATTACTAACACCATTACCTTTGTGACCGTTATTTTGGCAATAAAGCCGGCGATTACGGTTTCCATGCGCCTTATCTCCTTGCTGATTGTTTTTATAGAACATTAATTTTATCTTATAGATTAATTAAATTTGAGTCAAATAATGAGTATTATCATACTTCGAGAACCTCAGTATGACAATACTTAAACAAAAAAAGCTCCGATATTGGAATCGGAGCGTTGAATCTTCCTCCTTGCGGACTACATTGCCGTTTTTTGTTCGCCACAGCCTTGGCATTCGACCATCGGAATGATTTTGACGCCATTATCGCCGGGATAATGGCTGTCGTCAACTTTTTTCCAACCAACATTGTGGTTGCAATCCTTATGATCTTTCGGCCATTTCTTTTCCTCTTTTTTTTCTTCGGCCACTGGGAATTCTCCTTTTGCGGTTGAATGTTTGTTTTGGGTTTTTATAAAACAAAAAAACTTTCCTAAATCTAGAAAGTCTTCTTATTTCTTGTTTATTTTTGAAATAAAGTTATCTTTCCCAAAGATTTGGGGTGGATTTGGCACCCCGCCCTTTGATAGGTTATTTAACACTTTAGTTAATTTTACCCATCAAAGATGCTCACCCTTTTGTTTCCCGTTTATCATGGTAACAAAGGGCGGGGTTGTCGGACGGTCGTTGGCCCATTTGCCTCGCGTCTCTCTTGATAATTTTATTTAATTTTGAAAGATTATTTGTATTTTAGCAGAATAAAATTTAAAGTCAATATTTTCTGTGGATATCTTTTTATGAGGCTTCGGCTTTCTTTAGCGCGTCGATGATGGGATCAATCTTGCCCTCTAGAATTTCATTGATATTGTGGAAATTTTCTTGGATGCGGTGGTCAGTCAATCGATCTTGGGGAAAATTATAAGTCCTGATTTTTTCCGAACGATCGCCGGTGCCGATTTGCGATTTTCTGGCGTCGCTCAGTTCTTTTGATTTTTTTTCTTCTTCAATCACGAGGAGGCGGGAACGGAGCACTTGCATGGCTTTTTCGCGATTCTGGATTTGCGAGCGTTCGTCCTGGCAGGAAACGACCAACCCTGTGGGAATATGAGTAATGCGCACAGCCGAATAGGTAGTCTGCACGCCTTGACCGCCGTGGCCCGAGGCGAGATAAGTATCAATGCGCAGATCTTTTAGTTCGATTTTAATGTCAACATCCTCGGCTTCCGGCAAGACGGCGACCGTGGCCGTGGAAGTATGCACACGGCCGGATTTCTCGGTTTCCGGCACGCGCTGGACGCGATGGACGCCGCTTTCATATTTTAAATTGCTATATACTTCGTGCCCGTTAATTTCAAAAATTACTTCTTTCAATCCGTTCGTTCCTGTGTGACTTGCGGAAATTAAATGGGTTTTCCAGCCTTTTTTTTCGGCATAGCGGGAATACATTCTAAAAAGTTCATTGGCAAAAAGCGCTGATTCGTCGCCACCGGCCCCGGCTCGGATTTCAATAATGATATCTTTTTCGTCTAGAGGATTTTTGGGTTTCAAAAGTAATTTAATTTCCGTTTTCAGCTCTTCTTGTCTTTTTTTAAGCTCTTTTAATTCTTCTTCGGCCATTTCTTTTAATTCTCGCTCAGTTTCGTCTTTATCGGCCTCCTCAGTTTCTTGGATCGCTTTTTTTGTTTCTTCCAATTTTTTATTCTTTTCAATAATTTCCCGAAGCGAATTATATTCGCGATTGAGTTTGGCCAATTTTTGCGCGTCAGAAATTAAAGCCGGATCCTGCAACAGGCGTTCCAGCTCTTCAAAACGAATTTGTATTTTTTGGAGTTCGGGAGTCATATATATCTACGGAATTACGAAACTCCTACGAAATTACGAAAAAATACGAAAAGTACGAAAAAAGAAAATTAAGCTGTAGTAAGATTTCGTATTTTTCGTAGAAGTTTCGTACTTTCGTAGAGGTAGTTATTCTGCTTTCGCTTTTTTTACTTTTTTCGGTTTGGCCATGGTCGCTTTTTTGGCAACTTTATCGCGGTATTTTTCTACGCGCCTGGCAGTATCAACCAATTTTTGTTTGCCGGTATAAAAAGGATGGCAGGTTGAACAAAGTTCGACGCGGATTTCTTTCGAGGTTGAGCCGGTAGTAAATGTGTTGCCGCAAGCGCAAATTACTTTGGCGTTGGGGTAATAAGCCGGGTGGATGTCTTTTTTCATAAATACGAATTATCACGAATTTTGGCTCACGTTGATTAGGCTTTTATTTTTTTAGCATCGCCTATGAAGCTAATCATCTAACCTTTGTGGCCCTCACGAATTAACGCGAATATAAAATTAGCGATAATCCGCGATATAGTTCGCGTTTCAATTAGTGATTAATTATATTATTAAGAATAATTTAGCACAAATATTTTATATTGACAAGAGACGTTTATTTAGTGTATAATTAAGTAAAATTTATGAAATTTGAGAAAAATAAAATTGATAGTGATAAATCTACTGAACCAATCAAAAGAGAGATTTCTAGAAGAGATTTTTTGAAATTTCTAGGGTTGGGAACGGCGGCCGTTGTTTTAGAAGCATGCGGTTCGCCAGCGGTTGAGGATTTAATTCAGAAATTAGCAGAAAAAGTTGAACCGGATTTTTCTTATGAAAAATTGCGTGATGAATTTATTGAAGTTTTAGGCGAGATTTTAAAGGAAGTTCCGCGATGCGGTGTTGCAGAGCCGGATTTTAGTGATTCTAAATTAAGCGAAGAGCGGTTTCAGATTTACAAAGACACGGCGTTGGATTATGCCGCGATTCGACAGCATGAATTTTTTAAAAATTTTGACGAATTTAAATCGGAAGAAGAAATTGAGAAAAAAATTTATTTTATTGATCAGAATGAATTTAAAGCAATAGTAAATAAATTAGTTGAATTTTTAAAAGAGAAACAAGAATCAATACATGAAAGTTCGCTAACCGGGATAGCTTCGATATCGTCGGAAGAGCTTAAGGCGTTTCTCGGGATGACAGAAAATAATCTACGTGAATTAATTTATCAGAATTTAGACGTTAATTTAAATACTGAAGGAGATATTGATAGTGATGCAATGGAAGTTCCTCCTAATCCATATTTTAAGGGAAGAAATTCAATAATTTTTACTGATACAAAATCGAATAAAACAAATCAATATTTCAATGCAGCTTTATTTTGTGATTTTGAAAAAGTCAAAATTCTGGGCAAAGATTTACTTTATTTATTTTCAACTATAATTGAATTAATAAATTGTTATTCGGGAAATCAAAAGAAAGAAAATTTTGGGAAGATAATGGCTGATTTAAATTACGCTTTCTCGCGTTGTTCGCATGAAGGGTCTTTATTAAATGACGCTTGGGGTGAAGCGGATTTGGCTGATTTTAAAAATTTATTCAAAAAGGCAAATGATTTCGACTTTTCTTCTTCCACTCACTTTTTTTCTTCAGATGAATTTAATATCAAGCTTAAAAAATTAATAGAAAATACTATTCATCATATTGATCCTAATTTAGAAATCAGATTATATTCTTCTCAGGGATATTTAGATGAACCATTGGCCAACGGTTGGGGAATTGATATGGGTGTTTTAAGTTTTTCTTTTGAAAAATATGGAGAGATTAAGGATGATGAAAATAAATTAAAAGAAGAATATTATGGCGGAATTTTTAATTTAATTAAACAGTATTCTGATGAAGTCATTATAGATCTTCAGTATTATAATACGCCGATAGGATTAATTAGAGATAATAATTATTTATATGTTTGTTTAAAGTCGAGTGAAGAAGAGTTGATGTCATCGCCAATCTGGAAACTGGAATTAAAAGAAGAGTGGAAACAATAGTTGTCAAAAAATAAATATTATGTTACGATGAAAATCTAATTAATAATTTAAAATCACATACCCTTACTATTTTGAATAGGTTTGGCTAATTCCTGTCTCTCCGTACGTTAATGTTTCTCTTCAACCGCTCCGATGTTCATCGGAGGGCAGAGAGTGATATTAATACAGGATGGAGAGATTTTTAGTCATAATAGGGTAGAAGTTCCCTTCTTCGTGCCGCAAATTGCGGGGCTTCGGAGGGAAGAAAGGAAAATTCTCCTTCGTTCCCCTTTGCTAAGGCTACGGAGAACTACGGAGAATAAAAATATTATGCCAGAAGTACCAACATTATTAGAGATGCTTAAGTCAGGCGTCCATTTCGGACATCAGACTTCTAGATGGCATCCTAAAATGAAGCCGTACATCTTCACTCAAAGAAACGGTATTCATATTATTAACCTTGAGGAAACGCAAGCGAAACTAAAAGAGGCTGTGGATTTTATCAGAAAGACGGTGCAGAACGGCGGAGTTATTCTTTTTGTCGGGAGTAAGAAACAAGCCCAGAGTATTATTGAGCGTCACGCCAAAGATTGCGGTATGCCATATGTTACTGAGCGCTGGCTCGGCGGCACGATGACTAATTTTTCGGTCATTCTGAAATTGATTCGGAAATTGAAAGACTTGAAGAAAAAGAGCGAAAAGGGCGAGCTCGAAAAATACACCAAAAAAGAACAGCTTGAATTCAAGAGAGAAATTGAAAAACTGGAAAAATCAATCGGCGGCATCCAATATATGGAAAAAATTCCGGAAGCAATATTTATTTTGGATATTAAGAAAGAAAAAACAGCATTTGAAGAAGCCAAGAAAAGAAGAATAAAAATCATCGCGGTTTGCGATACCAATGTTAATCCTAAAGATGTTGATTATATTATTCCGGGCAATGATGACGCGACCAAGTCAATTGAATTAATCGTCGGATTTATCTCAGAATCAATAAAAGAAGCCAAAGAACTCTCAAAAGCGGGGGAAATTGAAGTGGATTTAAGGTAAGACAATAGTTAGAATAATAATTAAAATACACGAATATACTCGAATAAGACAAATAAACACGAATATTGAATTCGTGCATTTGTGAATATTCGTGGTATTAGTGCATATTAGTATGTTAAACACAAAAACAATTTCGGAATTAAGAGAAAAGACCGGGGCGGGCATTGTTGACTGTAAAAAAGCTTTGGAAGAGACTAATGGCGATATTCATAAAGCCGCTGAAATATTAAGGGAAAAGGGCATTGCAAAGGCCGCGAAAAGAACCGACCGCGAAGCAAGCGAAGGCGTGATTAAGGTTGCGGTAAATAACGATAATAACGAAGGCTATATGGTGGAAGCGAACGCGGAAACGGATTTTGTCGCGCTCAATGAAAAATTTCAGGCTTTCGCCGATCAGGTTTTGGCAATAATCAAAGCCCAAAAAATTACTGGCCGAGACGCGCTTTTGGCCGCTTCAATGGATAATGGCACGGTAAAAGATAATCTGGATAATTTAAGCAGCGTTATCGGAGAAAAATTAGACATTAAAAATGCCGATACTTTATCTTCTTCCGGCACGGTGGTTGCTTATTCCCATATGGATGGGAAAATCGGTGTGCTCGTGGCCTTGGATAAGACCGGGCAAGCGGAACTGGGCCATGATATAGCTATGCAGATCGCGGCTATGCATCCGAAATATATCAGCCGCGAACAAGTGCCAGCCGAGGAGATTAATAAAGAAAAAGAGATGTATACTGACGAGCTCAAGAGGGAAGGCAAACCAGAGAACATGATTGAGAAAATTATAGTTGGCAAACTGAATAAATATTTTGGAGAAACTTGTTTGGTAGATCAGGAATTCATCAAAGACGACACGAAAAAAATTAAAGATGTTTTAGGCGAGGTTAAAATTGAAAAATTTATAGTTTATAGCTTGGCAGGAACATCGGAACGCTGCGGGTTATAAAGCGATACGAATCTACGAATAACATGTGAATCTACGAATATACGAATTTGGTTGGTAACTGTCATTGCGAGCCCCTCCGTAGCGAAGCGGAGGATGGGCGTGGCAATCTCCAACTTTAGTGCATAAAGAGATTGCCACGTCGCTCCCGCGGGTCGCTCCTCGCAATGACAGATTCTATTCGGATGTATTTGTAAATTCGGCTAATTCGGATTAATAAAAAAATTCATATTATATGGTCATAATAGAGGTACAATTTGCTTCCTGGGATAAGATCTATGATTTTGGTTTGCCCCAAGGCGAGGGTTTGGTTTTTGATAAAAATGATTTTAAAGTCAATGAATACGTCATCGTGGAAACGAAGCTCGGCGTGGAGATTGGCAATGTCGTGGGAATTAAAGAAGTGGATGACAAAATTCTTGAAGGGAGAGATGAAATAAAGCCAATTATCAGGAAAGCGATACCAGAAGATTTGGATAAAGTAATTGCTAAAAATAAAGACAAAGAAGAAGCAATGAACTTTTGCCGAGGTTTGATTGAAAAATATAAATTGGCCATGAAACTGGTTGATGTGCATTTTTCTTTTGACGGCGGCAGGCTCACTTTTGCTTTTATTGCCGATGGCCGCATTGACTTCCGGGAATTAGTGAAAGACTTGACGCGCCATTTCCAAAAATCCATCCGTCTGCAGCAATTGGGCATTAGAGATGAAGCCAAGGCAGTGGGCGATGTAGGCCCTTGCGGCCGGAATTTGTGCTGCAAGCAATTTTTGAAAGACTTGAAAAGTGTCACTTCGGAATTTGCCGATGTCCAGCAAGTGGCGCATCGCGGTTCGGAAAAGCTTTCCGGCATCTGCGGCCGACTTAAATGCTGCCTGGCGTATGAAAAAAACGGCTACGAAGAATTGGCAAAGAAAATGCCGGCGATGGGTACGATTGTAAAAGCGCCGCAAGGCAAGGGGCAGGTGATCGGCTGGCATACTTTGAAACAGACAGTGGATGTCCGGCTGGAAGATGGGGATACGATTGTTGAGGTGCCGGTGAAGTAAATTAGAAGTAAGTGAATTAAGGAGTAAGTAAATTAAGTTTTTGAAAAGAGCGGTTTAAGAAACTCAGTTTCCAATTGGAAACTGAGTTTCTTTGGATTTACAACGGGCGGGGAGTAAAGTTAGAAAATAGATGGCTCAATTCGAGGTTTTTTTATTGCTAAAAATATGGTTAGAAGAGGTTCTGGTTTAGAGAGGTTCGGCCTCCAATTGGAGGCCGAACCTCTTGAGTTTGTTTTAAACCTCTTGAATCAGCTATTAACACTTATCATTCCACTTAAAATATGCTAAAATAAAGGCAGGTATTAAATTAATAAAACAATAAACTAATAAATTACTTTTATGCCTAAAAATAAAACACTTCGCATTGCTATTAATGGTTTTGGCCGGATTGGCCGGACTACGCTTAAGGCTGGTTTTGATCGGCCGGGGATTGAATTTATCGCCGTGAACGATATTACCGACACCGCGACCTTGGCGCATCTTTTGAAACACGATTCAGTCTATGGCGGCTGGGATCATGAGGTGAGCTTTGACGAGAATAATCTCATAATTGACGGCAAAAAGATTAAAGCTTTGAAAGTCTTGGAGCCGGCGAAATTGCCATGGAAAGATTTGAATATTGACGTGGTTTTGGAATGCACGGGCAAATTTACCGATGAAGCGGGCGCGAGCGGACACTTGAAAGCTGGCGCGAAAAAAGTTATTGTCTCGGCTCCGGCCAAGGGCAATGTTCCAACTTTTGTTTTGGGAGTGAATGCAGAAAAATACAAGGGAGAAAAATTAATTAATAATGCTTCCTGCACCACTAATTGCATCGCGCCTGTCACCAATGTGATTAATGAAAGTTTGGGTATTGCCAAAGCCGTGATGACGACCGTACATGCTTATACCGCGGATCAGCGGCTCGTGGACGCGCCGCACAAGGATCTGCGCCGGGCTAGACACGCGGCAGCGAATATTGTGCCTACAACCACCGGCGCCGCGATTGCTGTCGCCGAAGTGATTCCAGAAATAAAGGGCTTGTTTGACGGCTTGTCAATTCGCGTGCCTGTGGCGGTAGTTTCGCTTGCGGATTGCGTTTACGTGACCAAGAAAAAGACTACAGCGAAAGAAGTGAATGAAATATTCAAGAAAATGGCGAAAGAAAAAAAATACAAAGGGATTTTGGCTGTCACTGAAGAACCTCTTGTTTCTTCTGATTTTATCAAAAATCCGGCGTCGGCTATTGTTGATTTGTCTCTAACTAAGGTGGTCGGCGGCGATTTGGTTAAAGTCATTGCTTGGTATGATAATGAATGGGGATATAGCTGTAGGCTGATTGAGATAGCGGAGATGATTGGGAATAAATAAAATTTTAATTATTGAATAATCTAGGATATCTGTCATTGCGAGCGGAGCCGCAGCGTAGCGAAGTAATCTCTTTACTCATTGAAGCCTGAGATTGCCGCGTCGCTCCCGCGGGTCGCTCCTCGCAATGACAAACTACCAAATTATATGTGCTACGGAGTGCCCGTGATTGCCGCTTTGATTTTAAACGGCAGAAATAAATTGAAGAAAATCAGCAGCGCCAGGTTGGATAAATTAAATTTATTACTGCTCGGCGGTTCAATCATGCTTATCGTCGATCACTTATGGAATGGCGAACTATTTTTAATAGGCAAGAATTTAGCTAAAGATTTATTTTTGGGTGTGGCGATGACTGGAGCTGTTTTTGGTGTTTGGCTCGTTATGAATTTTTTAGAGAAACAAAAGAATAAAAAAATGATTTAAAGAATAATTGACATGACTGAAAATCAATTCCAAAATTTCATAAAATTTCTGCAAAAAGATTATAATATTTACGTTCCAGTAAAAGAAGCGAGTGAGGTTGTTATTAAAAGAATTGAATCATCTGTCGATGTAGAGGTAATTCATGAATTACCTCTACACGGTTGGAAAAAATTTTTAATGCCATCGTGCCATGCGATGTTTAATTTTGACAAAGAGAAATTAGATTATATTTCGCCGGTCGTAGAGGCAATTCATGAATTGCCTCTACCGCAAATCCTTTTGGGTGTTTCGACTCTAGATTTGCGGGCCATGGCCTTGTATAATCAGGCATTTGAAAAAGATCCTTGGTATCAAGATATTAAGAAGAAAACAATCATTATCGGCCAGTCTCTCGCGCCAAAAGACAAATATAGTTTTTGGATTGAAAAATTTGAAGAGGATCAACTCGAACATTTGCCGTTTGATATTTTTATTGTGGTTAAGCCAGATAATAAGGATAAATATAAAATTTTTACCGGCTCGGAAGACGGACAGCGGTTATTAGATAAATATGGAGACAAAAATTATGAGCACGCGGATTATGTGGGGCCGAATCGCGAAGAGGGTTTTGATAAAAGGATGAATGACGTGCGCGAGGCGATGAAAAACAAACATAACCAAAAGATCTGGGATGATTTGGGCAGGCGTTGCATTGAATGCGGGAAATGCACAATTGCCTGTCCGACTTGTTTTTGTTTTGATATATTCGATACTCCTACGAAAGAGAAGAATCAAGGAACGCGAGAACGCTCGTCAACATCTTGTTTCTATCAAGAATTTTCCGAAGTGGCCGGCGCCAATCCACAAGCGAGTAAAAATAAATTTTTAAAAACCACAGCGGAAAGGATATTCTTTTGGTATGAACATCATTTTGTGCGCATGCCTGATGATTATGGCGTGGTAGGCTGTGTGGCCTGCGGGAGATGCTCCAAAGTTTGTCCGGTGAATATTGATATATTCAAGGAAATAAGAAAAATTTTGGGCCAGTTAGAAGTAAAATAGTTATGAAAAATTCCTACGAAACAATTTCGGCCAAGATTAAGAATATAAAAGAAGAAGGCTCTAATTCCAAGCTTTTCACTCTGGAACGGCCCCGCGGTTTTGAGTTTGGAGTTGGCCAATTTGTGATAGTTTCTCTGCCCGGCTTCGGTGAGGCGCCGATTTCCATTTGTTCAGATCCGAATGACAAAAAAAGTTTTCAATTAGGCGTTAGGAAGGCAGGGAAGGTTAGTTCGGAAATTCATAACCTAAAAAAAGGCGATCGAGTGGGCATCCGCGGTCCTTATGGGCATGGATTTCCTATTGAATTGGCAGAAAAGAGAAATGTACTCCTCGTAGCCGGCGGACTGGGGCTCGAGCCGCTGCGGCCGGCAATTCTAGAGATAATAGCCAATCGAAAAAAATACCAGAAAGTTCAGATATTTTACGGAGCCAAAACAGAAAGCGATCTGCTTTTTAGTAATGAATATGATAATTGGCTAAAAAATGATATTAATTTTAATTTGTGTTTGGATAATCCCAGCGGCAAATTTAATTTGAAATGCCCGTTTATCGAAGGGTTAGTCACGGTATTGTTTGAAAAAATTCCTCTGGCGCCTGATCCAATCGCTTTTCTCTGCGGACCCCCTGTGATGTACAAATTTGTTTTAGAAAAATTAAATAAAGCTGGATTTAAAGATGAAGATATTTTTGTTTCGCTCGAACGCCGGATGAATTGCGGGATTGGCGTTTGCCAGCATTGCGCCATCGGCGGAAAATACACCTGCAAGCATGGTCCGGTATTTAGCTGGGCTGATTTGAAGGAGTATAAAGGCGGATATAATATTATTTAAAATATAATAATAGTTTATACCCCGCTTCAGCGGGCTAAAATTTATTATTAAAATCGTTGAAGGCCCGCTAAAGCGGGGAGTAAATTGAATATTAATAAAAAAAATAAATTAATTTATGTGTCTTGCTGTGCCTGTAAAAATAAAGAAAATTAATGGCTTGGAAGCTGAAGTTTTGCGAGATAATAAAACTCAAAAAATTGATATTACCATGATGCCAGAATTAAAAAAAGGCGATTGGGTTTTGACTAATGGTATTTTGGCGGTAAAAAAGATTAATGCGAAAGAAGCTGAAGAATTTTTTAATTTAATCAAGTAGTCGCTGCTAAACCGCTCCATTGTCGCCCTTCGACTCGGCTCAGGGTGACAATTTCGTTACTGCGCGATGATAAATAAAAATATATGAA
>JAGVFQ010000031.1 GCA_020057505.1 Patescibacteria group bacterium
AAATAATTTTCATGGAGCATCCGCAGGCAGCGGGCAAGGTTCTGTTTAAATTTCTTTGAAATTTAAACAGAAAACGAGCCGAAGACTAAGCGAGCGAGACCGCTAAGCGAGCGAGCGGCTCCAAGAAAATTCATTTCTGAGCGATTATATAGATTATTCAACACTCTCACTTTGTATTTTAATAAATTTATAGAAAATATCAAACGCGGAGCAGTTTCTTGTTCTGCCATAATATTTATGATACGATTAAACCGTAAAAACAATGTTATTCTTATGAATTTAAAAAATATTTCTAAAAAAAGCGCGACGCAGCTGCGCCTGAAACTGCGCAAGGAACAGATGATTTGAATTGTTCTTGCTGCGACAAACGCTCGCCTTGTTCTGCGGCTGACAAAACTGCTAACAATGCTCAATCTGCTGATAAATCATCGGTAGATAATTTTTTTAATGGCATTGCCATAAAAAAAGTTTTGGATTTTTGGGACAGGGCAAAAATTTTTGAAAAATCGGTTAAAAGAAATGCGCCAAAAGGAAATTATATTTTTAATGATGGCCCTCCTTTCATTACGGGCTTGCCTCATTACGGGACTTTGCTCCCAAGCGTTGCCAAAGATGTTGTTCCAAGATATTGGACAATGAAGGGATATAGAGTTGAACGTATTTGGGGCTGGGATTGTCACGGATTGCCAGCAGAAAATAAAGTTGAACAACAGCTGAGATTAAAAAACAAAAAAGACATTGAAAAATTAGGAATTGATAAATTCATTGATGCTTGCCGGGCACATGTTGACAAAGGATCAGAGCAATGGGAATGGTATATTAACAGGATAGGAAGATGGGTTGACATAAAAAACGCTTATAAAACCATGGATTTAAAATTTATGGAAAGCGTTATTTGGGCTTTTAAAAAATTATATGACACCGGATTTATTTATGAGGGTTATCGCGCCAGCTTGCATTGCCCACGTTGCGCTACGCCTTTATCAAAATTTGAAATTACAATGGATGCTGGCTCTTATCGTGATGTTACTGATAAATCTATTATTGTGAAATTTAAAATTAAAAATTCAAGTAATGCAAAAAAAGATATCGGCATTGATAATAATATTTACTTATTGGCGTGGACGACAACGCCATGGACATTGCCGGGAAATTTAGCGTTAGCAATTGGAGATGAAATCGATTATTCTATTTTAGAAACAAACACATTGAATAGTAAGGGTCTTGCCGACAGAGAGCCAAAAATAGCCCCGGGTAAATATATTGTCGCTTCTGATAGGTTTGAAGATTTAATAAAAAAAGGAAATTATTTTTCGGACAATGTAAAAAAAATTAAAGGGAGAGATTTGGTTGGACTGGAATACGAACCAATATATGAATTAAGCAATGATGAAATTATAAAATCAAACAAGGTTTATAAAGTTTACGCGGCTGATTTTATAACTACCGAAGACGGGACAGGTATCGTCCACATTGCACCAAATTTCGGCGAGGACGATTTCCAGCTCGGGGAAAAATTTGGATTGCCAATGATTGACCTGATGGATGAGAATGGAATTTATTTGGAATCGTCCGAAAAATGGAATGGATATTATTTTGAAAAAGCCAACCGCGATGTTTTGCTTGATCTGGAAAAACGAAACGTTATTTTTTCTAATTTTAATTTCACGCATTCATACCCTTTCTGTTATCGCTGCGACACTCCTTTGATCTATAAGACCCAGAAGGCGTGGTATTTTAATGTACAAAGAATTAAAAAGAGAATGATAGAAACGAATGAAGGAATAAATTGGGTGCCAGAACATTTTAAGGAGGGTCGATTTAAAAATAATATTGAAGGCGCGCCTGATTGGTGTTTATCTCGGTCTCGTTACTGGGGGTCGCCAATCCCGGTTTGGAAATGCTCTGACTGCAATAAAATAAAAGTTTTAGGGTCAATCGAAGAAATTGAAAAATTGAGCGGGAAAAAAGTAAAAGATTTGCATCGGCCGAATATAGATAAATATGAATTAAAATGTAAATGCAAGGGCGTTATGAAAAGAATTAAAGAGGTACTCGATTGTTGGTTTGAGTCCGGCGCCATGCCTTTTGCTCAATTCCATTATCCCTTTGAAAGACAAGAAGATTTTAAAAACATGTTTCCCGCGGATTTTATTATTGAATACACCGGCCAACTTAGGGGTTGGTTTTATTATTTGCATGTCTTGTCAAACGCTCTGTTTGATTCTGTTTCTTTTAAAAATGTTGTAGTTAGCGGGGTCTTGGCAGGAACAGACGGCAGGAAAATGAGTAAATCATTTGGCAATTATCCTGATCCGGCCGCGACATTGGAAAAATATGGCAGCGATGCCTTGCGTATGTATTTTATGAATAGTTCAATAATGCTTGGAGAGGATATTAATTTGTCTGAAATTGATATTCAAAATGCGTTGCGAAAAAACATAATAATTCTTTGGAATGTGGTTAAATTTTATGAGCTTTATGCAAAATCAAGCAGCCCTGCCCTACCAACTGCCAACTACCAATTACCAATTAACAATATTCTGGATGCATGGATACTAACAAGATTAAATCAATTGATTAAAGAGGCGACCGAAAACTTGGAAAAATATAATTTACCCGGGGCGTCTCGGCCAATTAGCGTTTTTATTGACGACTTGTCAACCTGGTATGTAAGACGTTCGCGCGACAGATTTAAGGGCGAGGATGAAAAAAATAAGCGGGCCGTGTTCGTAACCCTTAAACTTGTTTTGAGCAAGCTGGTAAAAGTAATGGCGCCTTTTGTTCCTTTTGTTGCTGAACAGGTTTGGCAAAAAATAACAGGAAATGATTTTAAAAACGAAGATGAGTCCGTGTGTTTTACACACAGACATTTTGCACTTCGGATAATCTAAGGAACTCGTTAGGAGATAGTCCATTTAATCCGCAATGCTCTGAATTATTGTACTCAT
>JAGVFQ010000006.1 GCA_020057505.1 Patescibacteria group bacterium
AAACTAATATTTATTTGACTGATCCGCAGAATGCTGATACTGATCATGATGGCTTTGATGATAAGACAGAGTTGATTAATGGCTACTCGCCTTTGTTTGCCGATAAAAGAATAACAGAAGTTGATACAGATAGCGATGGATTGAATGACGGATTGGAATTGGCTTTTGGTACAAAGATCAATAATCCCGATACTGATCGTGATGGTTATCTTGATGGCGAGGAAGTAAAAAATGGTTACAATCCAGCCAGCGCGGATAATAAAAAACTGGAAAAAAAGATTGAAGTTGATATTTCGGATCAGCGATTGGATTATTTTTTAGGACGGGCGAGGCTGGGAAGTTTTCAAGTATCAACTGGCAAGAATAGCACGCCGACGCCTTTGGGAGAATTTACCATTGCTGATAAAGATATTAGGCGGGAGTCTAAAGTTGGCCAGCTGATTATGCCTTATTGGATGGCTTTTAAAGACGATCTTTACGCTATTCATGATTTGCCCGAATGGCCAAACGGTAAAAAAGAAGGTGCTGATCATCTCGGCAAGAAAGTTTCGCATGGTTGTGTGCGCCTCGCGACAGCGAATGCTAAATTTTTATACGATTGGACGCCGGTCGGGACGAAAGTAGCGATTAGTAATTAAAACATATAAACATTTAAGCATATAATCATTTAAACATTAAAATATAAGAATATGTTATACAATGAACAAGTGATGGACCATTTTAAAAATCCGAGAAATCAGGGCTCTATTGCTAACGCCGATGGCATTGGCGAAGTAGGTAATCCGGTTTGCGGCGATATGATGAAAATTTATATCAAAGTGAAAAAAGAAGGGGATAAGGAAATTATTGACGATGTGAAATTCGAAACATTGGGTTGCGGCGCGGCCATTGCCACTTCTTCAAAACTCACCGAAATGGCCAAAGGCAAGGAAATTAATGAAGTGCTTAAAATAAATCGTGAAGATATTGCTAATGCTCTTGGTGGTTTGCCTCCGGCCAAAATCCATTGTTCGGTTTTGGCGGCAGATGGATTGAAAAAGGCCGTAGAAGATTATAGGGGAAAACACACGAATTAAGTGCGAATATTTGCGAATATAAATTTATAAATTATACCCCACTTTAGCGGGCTTTCAATATTTTTGCGATTAACTTATTAGGCCCACTAAAGTGGGGTATAATTCTAAATAAAATTAAATAATAAAAAATAAAAATACTATGCCAAAAAACTCAAACGAAATCGAAAATAAGATAGAAAAGGTTTTGGACAAAATTAGGCCGACTATTAATCTCGATGGCGGCGATGTCGAACTAGTTGAGGTTGATGAGAGTGAAGGGATTGTTAAGGTTAAATTAACCGGTGCTTGCCATAGCTGTCCGCTTTCAACCCAGACGCTCCAATATGTTGTAGAAAGAGCGATTAAAGCAGAGGTTGAGGGCATTAAAGAGGTGATAGCAGTTTAATCACACGAATAAGCACAAATGAAAGACGAATAAACACAAATACGTTAATTATTTTTTTTTACTTTTTTATATGCGAACAAAAATATATTTTGATCATAGCGCAACTACGCCCGTTGATCCGGAAGTATTAAAAGCCATGATGCCGTATTTAAAGGATAAATTCGGCAATGCTTCATCGGCCCATTCTTTTGGCCAAGAAGCCATGAAGGGGGTTGATAGCGCGCGGGAAGCAATTGCTAATTTTTTAGGTTGCGAGCCGAAAGAATTGATTTTTACTTCGGGCGCGACGGAGAGTGATAATATCGTGATTCAGGGAGTAATAAAGGCGACTAAGGAAAAATTTCCGGAAAGGAAATTACATATTATTACTTCGGCCATTGAACATCCAGCGATTCTTGAACCTTGTCGGGAAATGGAAAAGGCAGGCGTTTTGGTGACTTATTTGCCGGTGACGGAGAAGGGTTTGGTTAGAGTTGGAGATGTAGAAAAGGCGATTACTGACGATACAGTTTCAATTTCGATTATGTATGTTAATAACGAAGTCGGGACGATTCAACCGATTGCTGAAATTGGCGGCATTGTTAAAGCGGTTAAAGATGGACGCCAGAAGGCCGGCAATAAATTACCTTTAATTTTTCATACTGACGCGGTGCAGGCGGTTAATTATTGCAATTGTCAAGTTAATGAGCTCGGAATTGATCTAATGTCAATTTCTGGTCATAAAATTTATGGACCCAAAGGTATTGGCGCCCTGTATGTGAGAGGAGGGACGCTAATTAAATCCATTCAGCTCGGCGGCCATCAAGAAAGAGGCATTAGGGCCGGAACGTTGAATACTATTGGAATTATTGGGTTGGGTAAGGCAGTTGAACTAGTAAACAGAAAACAGTCCTCCTCCGCTGAGCTTCGGAGGATTAAAGAATTACGTGACAAGCTAGTTGAAGGAGTATTAAAAACTATTCCCGAAAGCCAAGTTAACGGTGATTTAGAAAAAAGAGTGCCGTCGAATACTCATTTCAGCTTCTTAAATGCTGAAGGCGAAAGTATTTTATTAATGCTTGATTTGGAGGGTATAGCGGTTTCAACTGGTTCGGCCTGCGCTTCTGGGTCGCTCGCGCCATCGCATGTTCTATTGGCCATGGGTGTTCCCAAGGAAGTGGCGCATGGTAGTTTGCGGGTTACGCTTGGGCGGTTTACTAAAGAAAAAGATATTTATAAATTTTTAAAAATTTTGCCGCCGATTATCAAGAAGCTTAGAGAAATGTCGCCGATAAAATAATCCCGCTCCCAAAATGGTTTTAAAAAGAACGCCGGATAAATATTATCCGGCGTTCTTTAATTTATTTTTAGAAAAAAAATGGAATTGGGGGCGGGGTTAATAATATAAAAAAGGATCTTTGATCTTGCTCCAGTCTTCGGGTGCTGGATTAATTTTTTCATTAATCTTTGTGATTATTTTGTCGAATAATTCGGAATTTATTTTTTGAAAAGCAATGTCCGAGCTTGAGATGTAAACGGTTTTTCCTTCGGATAAAGCCAGATAAAAATTATCATATAAAAACAAGCCTAAAAAAACGAAAGAGATTACAATAATCAGAATAAATCCGATAAAGACATATTTTGAGGGCAGATTAAACGGTTTAGTCATATTTTAGTAGATGATTATTAATTTTCCCAATAAGTCAAAGCAGATATTTCGGCATTGAGCGGAACCGACATAGCCGTATTAGGAGCCGCTATTTCTTTTTTAGTCGCAGGATTATTTAAATTAATAGAATTTATATTAATATAATAATCCAGTTTTTCCAAGCTCTGTATATATTTTAAGATATCCCAAAAATTGCCTTTTAACGAAACTGACATGGGGACGCTTTCTATAGTTTCGGTAATTTTAGCATTAGCCGGTTGAAGTCTGATTTGTTGAGTCAGATTATTCGCTTGCGCGGCATTTTCTATAGAGGTGATAAATTCTAATTCAGATCCATTTTTAATAAATAACGAAGACAGTTTTTCTTCGTCATCCTTGATTTTTGCAATATTTATATTGCGCTCCGGGCCATGAGAGAGCAAATATCGCGTTTCAATATCCAATCGCTGGTTATAAATTTTAGTATTTATTTTTTTGATTTTATTAATAGTTGGAATAATAATTAAAACAAAAATAATTACGACAAAAATAATCAGGCCGGCAATAAATAAATAAATTTTTATTTTTGACTTTGTCATATTATTTTGTTGTATTTTTAGTCATCATTTGCAATTCAAAATCTATATTGGTTTTCTGAAGCAGATTAGCAATAGGGGACTTGATTTCACTGAAATAATTTAGTTTTTGCAAATCACTCTGGAATTGCAGAAGAGTTTCTCGATTTTCAGATTCTCCTTGAACTATCCAGTTTTGCGAGTTAATTTTTAATGTATGGATTTCAATGCCAATCGGGACGGATTTCGTAAAGTCGGCTATTACGGTTGACCATGGAATAAATTGCTGCTGAATGCGGTCAGCGACGGCAATTTTTGAATTAAGACTCATAATCTCGCGAGCGATAGATACTTTGTCTTTCTTGAGTTGGCTATTGAGTGTTGCGAGATCATTAAAGTTGGATTGTAGAATATTTTCCGCTATAATCAAAATAAATCCCGCAAGAAGGGCAAAAAGTATAAAAGCATAAAGAAAATCTTTGATCTTTGTATAAAGATTTTTATATTTGAGTTCTTTTCGGTATTTTTCCGATATTAAATTAAGGCTAATCATTGGTTAAATTCATTCCTCTTAAGGCCAATCCTATGGCTGTGGTATAGGATGATATTTTATCCGGCGGAATAGTAGCATATTTTTGGTTAGTTGATATATTTTGTAGTGGATTTCCCATGTCGACTTTCATGTCCAATTTGTGGGAAAGAGTTTTGTCCAGATTGCGAAAATTAGCGCCTCCGCCGCAGATAATAATTTTATCAACGGGGCTCGGTTCGGTAAAATGATTATAATAAAAACTGATAGCATTGCGTATATTTGTCGCAAGATCGTCTATATGATCATGAAGAATTTTTCCTAGAGATCCTTGGCATCTTTTTTTATCCAATCCGCAGGCAATTTTAATTTTTTCCGCTTCGTCCAAGCCAAGGTCGAGACCGGAAGCGATGGCTTTTGTAATCATTTCCCCGGAAATGGGAATACTTAAACTGAATTGAATAGTGCCATGGTCATAAACTACGAGGCCGGTTCTTGTCGCGCCAAAATCGATAATGACCTTAGCTGGTTTATTGGCTATTGATTCGGTTTCTTCCATGGTCAAGCTCCTGGCTATAGCCACGCCTTCGATCTCTAAGGCAATTGGGTTCAATCCCGCGTCATCCAAGAGCTCCGTATATTGATTCGAAATAAATTTTGGGCTCGCGCCAACCAGCGCGTAAATTTTACTTGAGTCTTGATTATAGAATGGATTATTTATAATTTTCCAGTCGAGATACATACCATCTGCTGGTAATGGAATGTGGCGTTCGATTTCCTCTTTTATGGCGCTTGCTAATTTTTTTTCATCACTTATCGGGATTTCGATTAGTTTGAGAAAAGTTTTTGGTTCGGGCAAAACGCTAACAACTTCTTTGGTAAATATTTTTTTACCATGGCAATTTTTTATCAATTTATGAATTAAAGAAATTATTTTTTGCGAATCAGTTATTTCGCCATCGATAATCAAGCCTATGGGAAGTTCAATTTCGTTCCATGATTCTAAAAATACTTTGCCGCCGCGGCGTTTCAATTTGGCCAATTTTAAAGACAGCTCGCTCATATCCAGGCCGAACGCGGTTTTTTCTTGATTTAAGAAAGATAGAAATGACATATTTTAGAGACTTAAATCTTCCCAAGTGCTTTTTTTAAATTGCCAATTGCCGCCGGGTCCGGCCGCGAAATTAAAGTTCATCAAATCGCTTTCTTCGTAATGCACTTCGGCATTATTGTTCAAAGTAATGGAATTAGCGCTCATCGATGTCACTCGAGTATTATTATTCAAAACAATCATCCCGTTTGGCGCTTGGAAAATAGCTCCTTCGGCATTATTGTTTAGAGTAATTGCCGGATTGCCGGAATTATTTGAATTATTTGTGGCGATGAATACGATATGAGCTTTATCGCTTGAACTTTGGATGATTACGTTGTTATTTATTATGATTTTGCCATAAGTAGCTAAATTACTTATATTGTCGGCAATGATTAAAGTGCCATTGTCGCCCAAACTGGAATCAAGCGCGAGCACGCAATTATTATTGAAAATTATATTTTTTGTCACCCAAATTGCTCCTGTAATTTTTAAATGAATATTGTTATTAAGAATTAGATTGCCATTGATTTTTTTAGGACCCAAACTTGAATTGTCAGCTGGCGAGTAATCTCCTTCGATTGTCCCGCCGTTTTGGGCTAATGTTTCCCATAAAGGTAAATCAAAGGTAGACAGTTCGGTTCTCGCGGGGTCAGGGATATTTTGATATTTAACGCCTTTTACCGTCGAATTGATTAGCGCGGTAAAATATGCGTTGCGACCAATATCCAAGTTGTTTAGATTGTGAGCGGCGGCGTCATAATTAATTTTGCAGCCGTCGATTTTATTATTTGCGCCTGAAACAATAGCATCGCCGGTGATAAGACTGTTGTTATAGCAAATTACATTGCTATTAGTATAAATACTGCCGTAGATTATGCTGTTGTTTGCGAGAGTAACTCCGCCTTGATCCGCTTGAAGAGCATAAGTAAAAGAAATATCGCTTGAAGTCGGGGCAGTGCTGATTTTGGTTTTAATTTTTTTATCAAAATTATCGCGGCTAATACCCGTGGAAACTATAGTTCTCGTGTTACCACTGCCGGTTACGATTGTAGAAAATTTTCCATCTCCGAGAGCGACATTGGATTCGCCGGCATAATTCGGTCCGAAGGTTCCGCCGCAATTAGAATCGGTTTTTTGATTCAGGCAAAAAATAGCTTTTTCCACACCCGCTTCAGCAATATTATAAGCGGCGGAGGCGCTGTATACTAATAAATTATTTTTGTCATTGCTCGCGACATAGCCAATAAATACGAGACTAAATGACAAAATTAGAAATAAAAAGAAAGTGGCCAGTAATAGTGATTGTCCGCGGGTTGATTTTATTTTTTGTTTCTTAAACATTTTTTATGGCTGGTTGCGCAGGCCGATGGCCGTACTCGAGGCGGTTCGCTGCTTCGAACCGCTAGCGGAGCGCGAATTAGCAAGATATATGGTGATTAAATTTGCTTTGTTAAGGTTAATATCATTATAACTAAAAATTAGCTTATCGACAAAGGCGGAAATAAGCGTATCGCCTGGTCGTCGGCTGCTTTGGCTATTAACGCTAGTGGAAAAAATTAATTTTGATTGGTCAAGACTATCTCGATGGATAGAAAAAAAATCATAAGATCCGGAAATTATATTGCCGCCGCTGTCTATGCTTGGGGCTTCCAGCACCAACGTGTTATTTGACGTGCTGTATGTCGTGGAATTTATAATTTTGCTTGTAAGTATTTGGTCGGATTCTTTGATTGCCTTTTGCAGCCGATTTAGCGCTAAATAATTATTCATTTCTACGTCCGTCATGGCGGATTGAATTTGGAATAGCCTGCTAAAGCTGATAAAGATATTGGTAATAATAAAAAATAACACGACAGAAATACCGATAACTACTATAGTTTCGAGCAGTGAAACGCCTTGGTATTCTTTAAACTCTTTTTTTTGTTTACGGATTAATCCCATATTGTCCGATTAAGCTCATTAATTGAATGGTTTTATTCCTTTGCTTTTGATTCCAAATGACTTGAATGGTGACTTTTTTGATATTCCCGTCGCCGTTATAATTTTCAATAGTTAATTTGCCTTGGCCTTGCGGCAGATCATTAATGCCAAATTTTTCCCAACCCGACGGGGTGGACCCCTGTATATCACTGTCAAAGTTCCAAGCGGTAATTGATGAAGAAATGAGTGTCGTATTGTCGAAATAAACTTGAGCCGAATTCAATCCGACGAGCCCAATAGCTCCGCGACTTAAGTCGCTAACGGTGATTGTAGTTAAAGGCGAGCTGTTTAGGTAAAGGCTAATCGTCGAACCGTTGGCTATTATTTTTAATGTATACCACGTATTTAAATTAAAAATGTAATTAGTGGAATATAGGACGGAAGCTGAACCATTAATCACTTTTTCCATTTTGATCGCCGAAGAATTGAAAATAAAACGATAATGATTATCCGCATCTTCATAGCGGAAGACAATTCCCGTCTGCCAGCCCGAGGGGGACGGGTTCATTGCTTTAATTGTTGTTTCAAAACTAAAATCACTGAGCGAATCGCCGGGGACAAAAGAAAGGCTCGTTAAATTGTTAATGGCGGCAACGGCAGGAGAAAGTGAGTACGCATTTGGCAGGCTGGGCGCGGTTCCGTCCGCTTGGACTTGATTTACACCCATATTATACGCGACACCGATAAAATTGGCGTTAGCGCGATTGGTTAATTTAGCGAAAGGCATTTTTCTCACGGTTTCCATTTCGCCTAACGCCAAAAAATGAGCGGCCGATTTGTATTTTATTTCTCTGTTTAAATTTACGGACCAAAATACCGAACCAAAAACAGAAACCATTATTATAATTATAAAAATAGCCACTAATAATTCTAACAAAGTAGCGCCTCGTTGATTGGTGAATTTAAAATATCGGTTGTTCATTGATACAGCTACGAAATATTACGAAAAATACGAAAACATTAATCTTGCTCTGTATAGTTTTATGATAAAATATTTCGTATTTTTCGTAATATTTTGTAATTTCGTAGAGGTTTAGATTTGTTCTGCTAAAGAATAGATGGGCATAATTACGGCTATTGCTATCCAAGCGACACCGATGCCAAGAAGGAGAATAATAATCGGTTCAATGATTGACGGCAAATTATTCATTATCTGAGAGACCTCTTCTTCATAGAAGCTGGCCAATTCATCGAGGATAATATCCAGTGAGCCGGTTTCTTCTCCCACGGCAATCATTTGGAGTACTACCGGAGAAAAAAGTTCAGGATATTTTTTTATAGCATCTTTAATAGCTATCCCTTTTTTGATTTTTTCCGCCGATTGGGCGATGGCGTCGCAATAAACTTCATTGCTCATGACGTGAGAGGTGATCTGAAATGTTTGTACTATCGGTATATCGGTTTTTATAAGAGAGCTCAAAGTGCGGGCGAAAAGGGCCAGATTGATTTTTTTTATAATAGGAGAAATAATGGGCAATTTGAGCAAGGCCAGATCAAAATAATGCCTTGCAGTTTTATTATTCATCAATTGAACAACAGCCGCAATAAGGACGATTGCCGCTATGGCGCTAAAAACTCCGTGGTTGACGATAAATTCGCTTATGGTAATTAGGATTCTTGTGGCAAGCGGCAGCGTGGCGCCGACTTCGGTAAAAAGGGGAGCAACGCGCGGAATAACAAAAACAATCACGCCTATGCCGATAACAACCATGGCAATTAATATAATAGTAGGGTAGATCAGCGCGCCTTTAATTTTGGATTTCAGTTCGTAATTTTTCTTAATTTGGATATAGAGCCGTTCCATGGCGTCTTCCAGTTTGCCTGTCGCTTCGCCCGCGCGGATCATATTAACAAACAAATCATCAAAGACTCTGGGATAATTAGCTAGGCTGTTTGAAAAATTGTTTCCTTTTTCGATATTTTTATAAATATCTAAGAGGATTTCTCTGAATGTTCTATTATCAGCCTGGAGCGCAAGAGTTTTCATGGCTGAAGCGAGTGAAATACCGGCCTTGAACATAACGCGCAAATGTTCCACAAAAAATAGTTTTTGTGATTGGGGCACGCGGCGGAGGCTCTTTAGAAGAGAGGATATGGTCATTTGATATATTTTATGAAATTTTATTTTTATTTGAGATTAAAAATTTCCGCTCTATTCCTGTGTTACTCTTATAACTTCTTCTATAGTTGTTATTCCTTTAATAGCTTTGATAAAGCCGTCTTCGGCGATAGTGACCATACTTTGTTTTTGAGCTAGGCTACGAATTTCTTCCACGCTCGGACGTTTAAGCACTAATTCTCTCATTTCTTTAGTTGCTTCGAGAACCTCATAGAGCCCGATTCTGCCTTTGTAGCCTTCATTGTTGCAACGCTTGCAGCCTTTGCCTTGATAAAAAAGAATCGACTTCAAAGTAGCCCCTGGTTGGGTTATTTGTTCTCTTTCCAAAGTTTTAAGAATGCTTTTAATGTCGAATTCTTTTTCCAGCTCTTTAATTTTTTCATCGCTCAGGTTGTAGCTTTCAATGCAATCGCTGCAAATTTTTCTCGCCAAGCGCTGGGCGATGACCAAATTAATTGTTGAAGAAAGGAGAAAGGCCGGCGCTCCCATATCGAGCAATCGAAGAAAACCCGAGGGGGCGTCGTTAGTATGCAGTGTTGAAAGCACTAAGTGTCCTGTGAGTGCGGCATGGATGGAAATTTCCGCGGTTTCAATATCTCGGATTTCTCCCACCATGATAATATTCGGGTCCTGTCTCAAGAAAGCGCGCAGGCCGACGGCAAAGGTAAAGCCGATTTTGGGATTTACTTGGCTTTGATTGATGCTCTGAATCCGATATTCGATTGGATCTTCTATAGTCGAAATATTTACACTGGGACTATTTAAAAGATTCAAAATAGTGTATAGTGTGGTAGTTTTGCCTGAACCGGTAGGGCCGGTAGCCAAAATCATGCCATGCGGCCTTGTGATATTCCTTTTGATTATTTCCAAAGATCTTGGTTCGAATCCCAATTGCTCGAGCGAAAAGATTTGGTTTTTTTCATCCAAAAGCCTCAAGACGATTTTTTCGCCGTCAAAAGTCGGGATAATGGAAACGCGGAAGGCAATGTCATATTGTGGGGTGGAAATTTTGAATCGGCCGTCTTGCGGGAGTCGGTGCTCGTCAAGTTTCAGATTGGATAAGATTTTGATTCTTGAAATAACGCCGGCGTGCGCTTGCTTGGGCAATATCATAACGTTTCTAAGAATGCCATCTATGCGGTAGCGGATATTAACATCGTTTTCCATCGGTTCGATATGAATATCCGAAGCCCGTTCGAGGATAGCGTACTCGAGAAGCGTGTCCACCATTTTAATAACCGGTAAATCCTCAGCCATTTTTTTCAGTTGATCCGGGCCGGTGGGTATTTCTTTTGATTCAAATTCTTTGAATTCCGCCTTCAAGCCCAAATGATATTGGTTTAATACTTCTCGAATCATTGTAGGAGTGGACAAATTTATTTTTGGTTCAAGGCCGGTGGTTCTGCCGATGAATTCAAACATTTGAAGATCGAGCGGATCGAACGCGGCCAATTTGATAGTGTTTGGCGTTTTTTCAAAAGCAACAATTTGATGGGCGCGAGCGATTGATTCAGGGATTAAAAGTAGAATTTCTTTGGGGATTGGATTTGTTCTCGGATCGACAAAGGGGAGTTTGTGTTCGTTAGCCAGGGTTCTATAAAGCAATTCTTCGGAAATAATCCTTTTTTCAAAAAGGTGATCTTCAAGACTGATGCCTTTTTCTTTAGCTCCTTTTTCTAATTCTTCCAGACTTTTTTTGTCAATAATTTTTCTCGCGAGCAAAAGACTTTTGATTGTATTATTTTGAGTCATAAATTGAGGTAAATTATCTTAAATAAATTATAACATAAAACGCTTCTTTATTAAAGAAGGAAATAATGGTAGAATATAAAAAATAATATGAATAAGCTGATTGTCATTTCCTATCAAATTAATAAATTAAAAAATAGCGTTAAAATCCGCGGTTGGTTTATTTTCGCCGGTTTTGGGCTTAGTCTTCTAATAAATCTTGCCACTTGGGCGTTGATTTATTTCCGTCTCTTTACAATTGTCAAGGACGCGACATCAGTGCCGCTTCATTACAATGTTTACTTTGGCATTGATTGGATCGGCACTCCGATTGATGTTTTTGTTCTACCCATAATCGGATCGGCGGTGTTTCTTGTTAATTTTATTCTAGCCTATATGATTAATGTCAGAGAAAGGCTCATGGATTATGTTGTGATTATTAGCACTATCATTATTCAACTATTTATATTATTAGCCAGTTTGTTTGTTGTTTTGATTAATCTGTAGATTCTACGAAATTACGAAAGGTTGCGAAAAATACGAAAAAATTTATTTAAATTTAGTATTTTCGTACGGTTTCGTATTTTCGTAGAAATTAAAATAATAAAAATTATGGAAAATTTAGCCGTAATAAAAATATTTTTTCTAACCACTATCGCTTTCGTTGTAGCTATAACATGGACGCCTCTTTTGGCCCACTTTCTTTATAAGTACAAATTAGGCAAACAGATTCGCGATGGAGCGTCGGCGCCGATTATGTCAAAACTTCATCAAGGCAAGGCTGGTACGCCGACAATGGGAGGCCTCTTGGTCTGGGTGACCACTTTGGCTTTGGCGGTTGCATTTTTTTACTTATCGCAGCTTCTTCACTGGCAAATTTTTAATGATTTGAATTTTCTTTCGCGTTCGCAGACGCTTTTGCCTTTGGGCGCGCTCGTAGCATCGGCAATCGTCGGTTTGATTGATGATATTTTGAATGTCAGAAAAATCGGCCCGAGGGGCGGGGGGCTCCGAATGCGCCATCGAATTCTTATTTATACTTTGATTGCCATTGTCGGCGCGATATGGTTTTTCTATAAGTTAGATTGGCACGTTCTCCATATTCCTTTTGTAGGAAATTATGATATCGGATTTTGGTACATACCGATTTTTATTTTTATAATTGTAGCGACCGCTTTTTCCGTGAATGAAATTGATGGTCTGGATGGCTTGGCGGGCGGGACGCTTCTTGCCGCCTTTGCCGCCTTTGGCGCGATTGCTTTCAGCCAAGGCAAATATGATTTGGCCGCTTTTTGCGGGGTGATCATCGGCGCGCTTCTGGCTTTTCTTTGGTTTAATATTAATCCGGCCAGATTCTTCATGGGTGATACGGGCGCCATGAGCTTGGGTGTGACTTTGGGTATTGTGGCCATGCTTACTAATTCAGTTTTGCTTTTGCCGATTATCGGATTTCTTTTTGTTCTCGAATCATTGTCAGTTATTATTCAGGTATTATCAAAAAAATTCCGCGGCAGGAAAATTTTCCTTTCAGCGCCATTCCATCACCACCTCGAAGCGATCGGCTGGCCCGAACCAAAGATTGTGATGCGCTTTTGGATTATCGCCGGCGTGACAGCCGTGATTGGGTTGATTGTCTCTCTTTTGGATAAGGTGTGGTGATATATATTGGTAGAGACGCAAAATTTTGTGTCTTTATGTTGATAATCTTACAATTATAAATTAATGAAAAAATATAGAAATTTTATCTTTGAGAAATACGGATTCGACCCGAAAAGCGGTCGGGCATTTTTTAATTATTCTCTTGATGGTAAAATTAAATTCCGCGAAACTTTGGAAATCGCCGATAAAAGAATATTAGGGCTGATTGAAAATTTTAAAATTAAAACAGAATTAATTGATCGCGCTTTGTTTAATATTCATTTGGCCGGCGGCATTCATTATTGGAAGGCTTATTGCCCCAAGAAAATTATAATTAAATCCGGCGCTCTTTCCAGAAATCAAGCGGATTTTTGGAATAATTTGTATTATCAAGGGATGTCGCAGTTTTATTTCGAAAATCAATTAAATCCGGATAAGACAGCGCCTAAATTTCCTTATGACAAAAAAATAGTTATTAAAAATGATAGTGGTGTTGATTTTCGAGATAAGAGTTTATTGCTTTGGGGCGGCGGCAAAGATTCAATTGTTTCTGCGGAAATTTTTAAAAAAATAAAAGAAGATTTTAATCTCTTTTATATCGGCGACTCGGCTCCGCAAGCGGCCACCGCCAAATTGGTTGGCCGGCCGGCGATCAAAATTAAAAGAATTTTATCCCCCAATTTAAAAAACTTAAATGGCGCTTATAACGGCCATGTGCCTATTACCGCTTATAATTCTTTTATTGCCGTTTTAATCGCCATACTTTTTGATTTTAATAAGGTTGTCTTATCCAATGAAAGAAGCGCCAGTTTTGGCAATCTATTTTGGCGAGGTTTGGAAGTTAATCATCAATATTCAAAATCATCTGAATTTGAGAAAAAAATGGCAAATTATATTTCTAATTTTATCACGCCGCGGATAAAATATTTCAGTCTTCTCGGCGGTTTTTATGAATTACAAATCAGCCGGATTTTTTCCGGTTATCCTGAATATTTCAAAAATTTTTCCAGTTGCAACCGAAATTTTAAAATTGATCGAAGGAAACGCCCAAAGAGCGGCCAGTGGTGCGGCCAATGTCCGAAATGCGCCTTTGTTTTTTTGACTTTGGCGGCATTTTTGCCTCGGTCGATCCTGCTTAATATTTTTAAAAAAGATTTGTTTGATATCCGATCGCTCGAGGAAACATTCCTGGAACTTTTAGGATTGAAGAAGTTCAAACCCCTCGAATGCGTGGGCACGCCCGAAGAATCAAAATTGGCGTTATTAAAAGTCATAGAGCGAGCTGAATTTGCCGGCAGTTATTTTATTAGAAAAATCGCGCCGGAAATTTTGAAACAAAAACATTTGATTCAGAAAACCGAAAACGACATAATGAAACATTATAATGAAGATTTATCGCCGAATAATTTTAAAGAGGTTTTAAGAAGATTATGAAAATTAATTTGTTAATGAAGCAGCCCATTATTACTATTTTAGGTTTTGGCCTTGAGGGTCAGGCGGCTTATGATTTTATCAGAAAAATTGATCGGCGGAAAAAAATTAAAATTTTAGAAAGAAAAGAACTGGATAATTTTGAACTAAAATGGCAATCTGAATTAAAAAGAGATCGAAATATTGAATTGCATTTTGGATTGGATTATTTAAGTTATCTTAGCGCTCGCGATTTAATAATTAAATCGCCTGGAATCAATCCGAGAATTCCGGAGATAAGCCGGGCGAAGCGCAAGGGCGCGAAATTGACAGCGCTCGTCAATATTTTTTTAGATAATATTCGAGGCAAATCTATTGGCGTTACCGGCTCCAAAGGTAAAAGCACCACCTCGTCATTGATTTATTCTCTGCTTAAGGCTGGAGGTAAAAAAGTTTATTTGTGCGGCAATATTGGCCGCCCCGTGATTGACTATTTGAAATATGATAGTCCCGAGACGATTTTTGTTTTAGAATTATCCAGTTACCAGCTGGAAGATACGAGCCGGCCGCCCGATGTCGGCGTCTGGGTATCGTTTTTTTCCGATCATTTGAATTATCATGAAAATTTAAAGGCTTATTTTAAAGCCAAGACCAAAATTTCCGACCGGCGGACAATATTGGTTTATAATAAAAAATTTAAAAAGATTGATAATTTTTACCGGAAGAATAAATTTTATAAGCAAGCCATTACCTATAATGATCATTTAAATTTCATTAAAGATGATTTTTTATTTTTGAATAATAAGCGACGTTTTTCTCTAGATCAAATAAAACTTTTGGGGGAGCATAACAAAGAGAATATGCTGGCTGCTACCATTGTGGCTGAATTATTTGGGATTAAAAATAATATCATTCAAAGTGCGATAGAAAATTTTTCCAATCTAGAACATCGTTTGGAAAAAGTAGGCAAAGTGAAGGATATAATTTTTTATAATGATTCGGCCTCGGTAACTCCCGATTCCACTATCGAGGCGATTAAGGCGCTGAGCCAGGAAAATATTGATACTGTAATTTTGGGCGGCCAAAACCGGAATTATAATTTTGATCGATTAGTCAAGCTAATTTCGGAATCTCAAATAAGAAATATCGCTTTTTTCCCGGATTCGGATCGAGCGATCTTCCAAACTATAAAAAAGAGGGGACTCGTAAAAAGGTATAATATAAGGCATTTCAATAAGATGGACGATTGCGTGCGATGGTGTTTTGAGGTAACTGCTAAAGATAAAATTTGTCTGCTTTCGCCGGGGTCTCCTAGCTATTTGAGTTTCAAAAATTTTTGCGAGAGAGGCGATTTATTTAAAAAGTTTATAAAAATAAAAATATAAATGAAATTCATTAAGAAAAATTATCACCAGCCCGACTATGTTCTTATTGGAATTCTAAGCTTTCTTGTAGTTTTTGGTTTGGTGGTTCTTTCATCAGCCGGAGCGGCGCTGGGATATGAAAAATTCGGGGATAATTATTATTATTTGAAACATCAGGTGGTGTACGGCCTGATACCCGGGATGCTCCTTTTTATCATTACTTCTAAAGTAAATTATAATGTTTGGAAAAAAATTTCTCTCCTCTTATTTATAATTTCTATAATTTCTCTGGTTTTAGTTTTTATCCCGGGAATTAATTTTTCCGCGGGCGGCGCCGCCCGATGGATTAATATCGGAGGTTTTATATTTCAGCCGGCTGAAATAGTTAAATTATCTTTGATTATTTATTTGGCTGCGTGGCTGGAAAAGAAAGGAGCGGAGGAAGTGGGTAATTTTAATTCAGGATTTTTGCCGTTCGTGGTTATTTTAGGATTAATAATGACTTTAATTATTTTACAGCCAGATATGGGCACGATGATGGTTATGGCCGCGATCGCGATTGCGATGTATATCGCGGGAGGAGCTAAAATCAACCATATAATTTTGCTTGGTTTGATCGGGGTTCTGCTTTTGTTGCTTTTGATTAAAGTCGCGCCTTATCGCGCTGATCGCTTAATGACATTCCTTCATCCGGAGCTCGATCCGCAGGGGAAAGGCTATCATATCAATCAGGCTTTTTTAGCGATTGGTTCAGGCGGTTTTTTTGGGCGCGGGTTTGGCCAGTCGTTGCAAAAATATCTTTATTTACCGGAAGTTGCCGGTGATTCCATCTTTGCCATTATGGCTGAAGAGCTTGGTTTTATCGCCGGTTTGCTCGTAATTGGCACCTACATTTTTTTAACGCACCGCGGATTTAAGATAGCGAAAATCGCGCCTGATGCTTTTGCACGGCTTTTGACTGTTGGCATAATCTCTTGGTTTGTCTTTCAGGCATTCATTAATATCGGCGCGATGTGCGGCGCGTTGCCCTTAACGGGGATTCCATTGCCGTTCGTGAGCTACGGCGGCACATCACTCGCGATCTCATTCGCCGCGATCGGTATTTTAATTAATATTTCAAAACAAACCAAAGAAATATGATTACTGAACTTTTAACCGACTATCACTATTTTAGTTATTTTATTTTGTTCTTAGGTTTGATCATCGAAGGAGATTTCGTGGCGATGACCGCGGGATTTTTATCTTATCTTGATTTTTTGTATTTACCGGCGGTTTTTGTTATAACTTTTTTAGGAATATTATCAGCTGATATCTTTTGGTATTTTCTTGGCTATAGATTCGGCGAGGCGATATTGAATAAAATAAATATTGGTCGGTTTTATTTGATTAATAGCAAAAGATTTAATCAAGTTAAGGATCATTTTGCCCGAGGGGCGAAAAAGACTATTTTTTTTGCCAAATTTTTCTACGGTTTCGCTCATCTTACTTTTATACTCGCCGGAACGTCCAAAATGAAATTTAAGCAATTTGTTACCGTATCAATTTTAAGCTCATTCATCTGGACGGCAATTTTTGTAAATTTGGGTTATTTCTTCGGCTATAATTTCGCGCTCTTGCATAAATACACCAAAGATATTAGTATTTCATTATCAATAATTTTGGTTTTCGTGCTGATTATTTTATATGTTTTAAGACGAGAAACTAAAGAAGAGGTTTAGAATTAAATTATTAAATTTATGAAAATATTATTGACAGGTGGGGGGACGATCGGCTCGGTAAGCCCCTTGATTGCTTTGGCAGAAGAATTAAAGAAAAAGACATCCCCCGCCCGCCTCGCCAGCGAGAGCGTTGCGGTCAGGCCCGACCCCTCCTTAGTAAGGAGGGGAGATATGGAGTTTCTTTGGATTGGAACGAAAACCGGACCGGAAAAACAATTAGTTGAGAGTTATCGAATTCCTTTTCAAGCAATTTCTTCAGGGAAAATTCGCCGTTATTTTAGTGGTTCTAATTTTATTGATCCATTCAGGATATTGGCTGGTTTTTTTCAGTCTATAAAAATTCTGCGGAAATTTAAACCAGACATAGTTATAGGCGCCGGCGGTTTTGTCAGTGTACCCGTTATTTGGGCGGCTTGGTTTTTAGGTATAAAAAACATAGCTCACCAGCAGGATTTGCGCCCCGGTTTGGCTAATAAATTGGTTATAAATAAGGTGAATAGGATTACCGTAACGTTTCAGGAATCATTAAAATATTTTCCAAAAGAAAAAACAATTTTAATCGGCAATCCCGTGCGCGATGAAATTTTTTCCGGTAGCCGGGAAAGAGCGAAAGAGATATTCCATCTTGAAGAAAATTTACCGACAATATTGGTTATCGGCGGCGGTACCGGCGCGATCAGTTTGAATAATATTATTATTCAAACATTGAAGTATCTTTTGAAATTTTCCCAGATCATTCACCTGACGGGCAAAGGAAAGGGCGATGAAGATTTAAAAAGTCAGGCGGATTTTAAAAAGGCTATTGCTTCAGAATCAAATTATCTTAACAATTCCCGTTATCATCCTTATGATTTTTTAACAACTGAAATAAAAGACGCTTTGGCCGTGGCTGATTTAGTGATCAGCAGGGCAGGTCTTTCCACGCTTTCCGAACTTTCGGTTTTAGGCAAGCCGACGATCTTAGTTCCTTTGTCCGGCCATCAAGAAGGCAATGCCCAGTATTATCAGCGCAATAACGCAGCTGTAATTTTTAATCAAAAAGATTTAATACCGGAAAATTTTTCTATGTCAGTCCAAAATTTAATTAATAATCGCGTTGAGCTTGAAAATCTTAGCCGTAATATTTCAAAGATGATAACAAAAGACGCGGCCAAGAAAATGACAGAAGTGATTATAGAAGTATTGGGAGATTAAAAATTTTATTCCGGTGTTAGGTTTTTTTCAATTTCAGCGGCCTTATCTAGAACAAGATTGGCATACCAGTTGCAGATGCTTTTTGTGCAATTGGGATTGCCGGAAAGATAACTTTTTGCCGCGGCGAGTTCGCCACTTTTTGTTTTACTGGAAGCTCCGTCATGGGCGAGTTTAAGCGCCGCGGCCATAAAAGCATCTTCAATCCGCCAAGGCGAAGGCGGGTTGTGGCCGGTCAATTGAGCGACCTTAGCTTCGTAGCCGAGCCAGGTGCCGGGCAAAAATTGCGCCGCTCCCATAGCTCCGCCCCAGCCATAATTTGGTTTTTTGGAAACCGGCGTAGTTTCAGGATCACGATTGAGTTTAGCGGTAATTTTTAAAAAGTAATCCCATTGGTTGGGGTTCATATCGGTTTTGTAGCGGCCGCTGCCGATGTTTGTGCCCATGCCGGATTCGACTTCAAGCAAGGCCAGAAGAAACGCGGCGCGAATATTCGCGCGTTCGGCGACAATTTGGCCATATTTGACAGCGTCTTCGAGACTAATGCCGTTCTTTTGTAAATAATAAATTTCATCGCGAAGCTCGTCTACTTGCGATTTAGAGAGGTTTAAAAGGGAAACAAGTTCGCTTTTCTTTTTTTTGGCTTGTCCCAATAAAATATTTTGCTCAGTCTTTCTTAGTGCCGCCTCTCTTTGTTGTATTTCCTCGAGCGCTTTCAACTGTTCCTGCTCTTCTTGCTTTTCTACGAGCGCTTGTTTTTCCGTTTCAATAAGTTTCTTTCCTTCTTCAATTTTGTCGATTGTAGCTAAAATACTATCTTCAAGATAAATCAAATCATTGATTTTTCTCAAATATTCGGAAAAGTTTTCGCTTTGAATCAGCATAATAAGCGGACTGTTGATTTGTTTCCGGTAAAGAAGCTCAATACTGTAAGCGAGAGCTATTTTTTGATTATTTAATTTTTCTTTAGTTGCAAGTATTTTTTGTTCCCTGTCGGTAATTTCCAAACCTGTCGATTCAATAGACAATTCCAATGATTTGATCTCGCTAAGGATTTTATTGATTTTACTTGTTAAGAGCGAGATCTGCGAGGTTAAAGTTTTAGCTTCGGATTCTTTTTGCTGAATTTCCGTTTGATAATTTTTTATTTGATTTTCTAAATCTGCGATTTGCTGTTTTTTGGCGTTAAGTTGTTCTTCGAGAGTTGAGGAAAAAGCAAAAGAGGGGGTAATAAAAAAGAATATAGCCATGGTAGCAATTAATTTTTTTCTAAAAGGGATATGCATTGTTGGTTTATTAATTTGTTCGTTTATTGTTTTGTTGGTTTATTTATTATAATTATAGCTTTTTTGAAGAGATTTTTCAATGTTTGAGTTCTTAACTGATTTTTTTATTTTTGTTAATATTTATCAACGTTCTTTAACCTTAAAATTCCAACCTCACGGAAGGGGGATAATTATGGTAGCTAACATCGGCGCGATCGTTTCGGGTGGCATTTTAGTCGTAGTTCTCGGCTTGATAAGCTTTGTGGCGTATAAGGCGTTCACGGGCAAGAAGAAGGGTGCGCTCACTAAAATGTTCCGGAAACATCCGGAAAAGTGGGATACTCGCCGTGTTGGGCGCTTTGATTAATGGCGGCATCAACTCTGACTCAATTCGGGCCGGAGTTTTTTTATACAAAAAAGCGGCCGTATTCGGCCGCAAAAATTTATCTAATGACCCGGCTGGGATTCGAACCCAGGACCCACTGCTTAAAAGGCAGTTGCTCTACCAGCTGAGCTACCGAGTCAAATTAATTTAAGATTTTAGATTTATGATTTAAGATTGTGAATGGAAGTTTTACGATTTTAATAATAGCAATTTTATTTTATTTTGGCAAGACATTGGCGCTTTTTTATGTTAAAATAATGGCATATTAATTCTACTGCCATGAAACAACCGATTTGGCACAATATGGATATTGATGAAACATTAACATTGCTTGCCGTGAGCGGTGAAGGCTTAACGTCTGCGAGCGCGTTCGTGCGCCTTAAAAAATACGGTTCGAATGAATTGCCAAAGGAAAAAAGATTGACCCGTCTCAAAATTTTCTTGGAACAATTCAAAAGCCCTTTGATTTATATTCTTTTAATTGCCGCTACTATTACATTTATTTTGGGTGATTATATTGATATGGGAGTGATTATCGCGACCGTGCTTCTAAATACAATTGTTGGTTTCTTTGAAGAGAACAAAGCAGAAAAAATCATTGAAAGTTTGAGGTCGGTATTGGAAAATAAAGCGAAAGTTTTGAGGAATGGCCGGGAAAATATCATCAACGCCGAAGAGCTCGTGCCCGGGGATATTATTTTGGTCGAAGCGGGCGATAAGGTGATGGCTGACGCGAGAATTTTGGAAATAAAAAATTTACAAGCGGATGAAGCGGTATTAACAGGAGAATCAATTCCTTCCGCAAAGTTTGCTAAAGTTTTGGACAAGGGGATTGGATTAGCTGACAGGGAAAATATGCTTTATATGGGCACTAATATTATTCGCGGCCGCGGCCGGGCTGTGGTGGTAGCTACGGGTTTAAAAACAGAACTGGGGGAAATTGCCAAAGCTTTGAGAGAAATCAATGAAGAAAAAACGCCCCTGCAGTATCAATTGGCGAAGTTCGGCAGATGGTTAGCTATTGGATTTTTTATTATTTCCTTGATTTTATTTATAGTTGGCCTTTGGCAGGGCAGATCAATATTTGAAATGTTTCTTTTGGTTTCGGCCGTGGCCGTGGCATCGGTGCCCGAAGGCTTGGCTATTTCTTTGACAATAATCTTGGCGGCTGGAATGCAAAGGATTTTGAAAGAAAAGGCGCTTGTGAGGAAATTAATCGCCGCCGAAACCTTGGGCAGCGTTTCAATAATTTGTTCGGACAAAACCGGCACTTTGACTTTGGGCAGAATGCTCGTGGATCATATTGTCACGGAAACGGAAAGCGAGGAGACGAAAATAAAAGCTTTAGAGATAGGCCTGCTTTGCAATAATGCTTTTATTGAAAATCCGAATGATGAATTAAAAGATTGGAAATTATTCGGCGATTCGCTCGAACAGGCGTTGCTTTTGGCGGCGGTGCAATCGGGTTTGGACCAGAAAAAAATAAGAGATGAAGGAAAAAGATTGGATGAAATTCCTTTCAGCGAAGAGATTAAATATATGGCGGTTTTGCGTGAAGACGGGCAACAGGTTGCGGGGAGTGAAAAAAGATTTATTTATGTTAAGGGCGCGCCGGAAAAAATATTAGAGATGTCTGATTGGTTGGATATTGACGGCCATCAAGAAAAATTCAGCCGCGAGAAAAAAGAAAAATTTGAACAAGAATTAAAAAATTTGGCTGGCAAAGGTTTGAGGCTACTCGCGGCGGCTTATAAAGAGGCCGGCAATCTGGAAACTATTTCCGCCGAAGATATCAGCGGATTGGTTTTTACGGGCCTAATAGCCTTAAAAGATCCTTTGAGGCCTGAAGCCAAAGAAGCTATCCAATTGTGCAAAAAAGCTGGTATCAGGCCGATACTCGTGACCGGCGATCATCGCCTGACGGCCAAGGCGATCGCTCTTGAGATAGGGTTGCTAAAAAAAGATGATAATGATATTCTGGAAGGCCAAGAGTTGGACAAAATAAGCGACGAAGAGTTCACTAAATTAGTGAATAATATCAGCGTCTATGCTCGAGTAGAGCCGAGGCACAAGTTGCGGATTATCGAAGCGTGGCAAAAAAGAGGCGAGGTCGTGGCGATGACGGGCGACGGAGTGAATGACGCGCCGGCTTTGAAAAAAGCGGATATTGGAGTCGCTCTCGGATCAGGCACGGAAGTGGCCAAGGAAGCTTCGGATATAGTATTATTGGATGATAATTTCAAAACTATTATTAAAGCGGTGGAAGAGGGGAGAACGATTTTTGAAAATTTGCGGAAGGTGCTGCTTTATTTTTTCTCGGACGGTTTTTGCGAAGTAATGCTCGTCGGCATCAGTCTTTTTTTCGGTTTGCCATTGCCCGTGCTCGCGGCCCAAATCCTTTGGGT
>JAGVFQ010000060.1 GCA_020057505.1 Patescibacteria group bacterium
CCGGTGAATTTTTTATAAATGCGCTGAATAATCACGGAAGCCGATTCAATAACGAAAATACAGCCGATAAACGGCAAAATTAAAGCGGTATTGGTAAGCATGGCCAATACTCCCAAAGTTATGCCTAAACTCATTGATCCGGTGTCACCCATAAAAAAGCGGGCTGGATTAATATTAAACCATAAAAAAGCCAGAAGGGCTCCCACTATAACTCCGCAAAAAGTTGCCAGATCATATTTTTCCAAAGCAAAAGCAATAACTCCGTAAGCGCCAAAAGAAATAAGAAGAGTGCCGCCAGCCAAGCCGTCCAGGCCGTCGGTCTCATTTACGGAAAAAGCCGTCGCCACAATTATAAAAACAAAAATTAAAATATAATATAATCTCAGATGAAAATCCCCGACAAAAGGAATATGAAAAATATCCCAGCCCAATTTAAAATAAAACCACCAAGCGCCGACTAAAGCGATTATCGTATAGATCAACAAGCGATGCCAGACCCTTAATCCCCCGCCGCCAAAAACACCCTTACCCCTTACATCAATCCAGTCGTCTATAAAACCGACGATGGCCGTTGCCATTAAAACGCCAAGGGGTAAAAGCGTCTCGCTACGCGATAAAAAATTCAAATTTTTAAAAATATCCCAAGGCAAAACTTTCGGCAAATAAAAAAATAGCAATGCAAAAATAACCGCGGTTATCCAAATTAACAATCCGCCCATGGTGGGGGTGCCTGATTTATGCGAATGCATTTTCGTGAAAATCGGAGTTGAGCCGTTATTTCTTATGGTTTTGCCTAATTTATATTTATACAAAAAATGAGTTAAAAGCGGGGTCCAGGAAAAAGTAAAAATAAAAGCAAAGGCCGTTAAGAAAAGAATTTTTATTATATAAAAATCAGTCATCTTATTTTTTTGGATTACGAAACTCTATTTTCTGCGTTTATCTCGCGTTGCTATCTGCGTTTATTCGCCTGAATATAAGCAGATTTACGCGGACCTGCCTGCCGGCAGGCAGGTTTATACGCCGATAAACGCAGATTTTAATTTCATAATTGAAGGGTATTTATTTGAAAAAATTTATTAAATAAATTGAGACAAGGGAAAAAAATAAAAATAAATTAGCCGTACCGGCGGCGGCGAACAATATGTTGGCTAAAAATTTATCCTGATTTCCGATTTCCCGAATGCCCCTTTGATAAATGGCAAAAAATAAAAAAAAATTAAACAAAATTATAATCAACCCCAAAAGAGGAATTATGTAAATTTGCCGCGCATTGCCTATTAAATTGGCTCCAAAATCAACATTATAATGAAGAATCGCCAAATCATCGCTTATATTTTTATTAATAATATAAGCGGAAAGCCAAACTAACAAATTTAACCCGACAATTATCGCCAAATAAATCCTAATATAGAAAAAACCAAGCAAACCCTTGAATTTTTCCCCCATGTCATATCTTCCCGAATAAAAATAATTTAATAATATTTGTCACCACCGTCTTGATTGTTGGATTGGTCGCCTTTTATAGTGGAACCAAATTTCAACAGATGCAAAGAGGAGCGATGCGAGGAAATTTTACTGGTAATCAAAGCGTTCAGAATGGCAATCGGATGATGGGATTTAGACCAACAAGCGGTGAAGTTATTTCTCTGGGCGAAAATACTATTACAATTAAACTAGACAACGGGAGTAATAAAATAGTTTTGTTTTCGCCCAAAACCGACATCAACAAACCTGCGTCAGCTAGCGCCTCAGAATTGAAAACTGGCGAAAAAGTAACGGTCATGGGACAGGAAAACTCCAATGGTAGCCTCACTGCCCAAAGTATTCGACTCAATTTGCTAAAATAGGGTAGATGAATAGACTCTGGTGGATTGCCAGTTTTATTGTTGGAACACCTACTCTTTTGGTATCAGCTTTTATACTGCTAACGTTACAATTAAAAATTAATTCACCCAAGCAAGTTACCAGTAAACCCATGGTGCTCGCAGCAAGTATTCCAGTCTTGTCCTCTAGTCGTCAAAATAATTCATCTATCAGCATGGAGTTTGAAACTACAGACGCTAGAGCAATAGTAGTCAAAGAATATTTGCATAAATACAAATCACCTCTAGAACCTTTTGCTCGCCAGGAAATCGAGATATCAGATAAGTATGGATTGGACTGGAGACTGTTAATAGCCATTGCCCAACAAGAATCCAATCTATGTAAAAAAATCCCAGTAGATTCACACAATTGTTGGGGATTTGGTATCTATGGAAATTTGGTAACAAGGTTCGATTCATACATTATTGCCATGGAAACAGTGGCCAAAACTCTCAAAAAGAATTACATCGACAAAGGATTAGTGACAACCGAAGAAATTATGGCAAAATACACCCCACCATCTAAGGGGTCATGGGCCAAGGGTGTCAATCAATTTTTAGCCGAACTCGAATGAAAAGCTACTATGATGACGAAAAATTTTCATACCTTCATTACTGGAGGGGGAGAGACTATGAGCATGAAAGTGAAGCGGTCGTTCTTCGAACGATACTAAACAAAAAACACTTCTCTAAATCAGCAGATATTGGCGGTGGATATGGGAGACTATGCAAGGTTCTGACTAATTATTGTGACGAGGCAATCTTAGTTGAGCCATCTTCAAAACAGCTAGATTTTTCCAAAAAATATTTAGACGGAACAAATGTAAAAACTTACCAAGGAACAGCGGACAAGACTGGTTTAAAAGACCATTCTTTGGATTTAGCCATTATGGTTCGGGTAATGCATCATTTACCTAATCCAATTCCGACCTTTACCGAACTTTACAGAATAATAAAGCCTGAAGGTATTTTGATATTAGAATTTGCAAACTCTTTAAACTTTAAATCATTATTGCGGAGTATATTTTCAGGAAAACCAGTGTCCATGGCCCCCGTTGATCTTAGAAAGGCATCTAATATCAAAAAAAATACAATTCCTTTTGTTAATCATCACCCAAAAACCGTCTTAAAACAGCTAAAGACTGCTGGCTTTGAAATTCAATCAAAATATTCAGTTTCAAACTTTAGGCATTCAATATTTAAAAAGGTTTTGCCATCAAAAATATTGATGTTTCTAGAAAAAGTATCCCAGAGTTTGTTGTCAAATCTATATTTCGGGCCTAGTATCTTTCTAGTTTTAAAAAGGCTTGACAAGAGAACAGACCTGTAG
>JAGVFQ010000023.1 GCA_020057505.1 Patescibacteria group bacterium
AGAAAAAGTCGGCAAAGCGAAAAAGATGCTTGTTGCCGGTATCATCGGATTGATTATTGTTGTCGCGGCCTACGCTATCGCGAGATTCGCGGTTGGCAGCATTATCAACGCGACCTAAGAATCATTTTTAAGATCTTAAAAATGCCTTTATCCCCCCTCCGATATTCGTCGGAGTCCTGACTTTAGTCGGGAGACCTAAAATCGGAGGGCGGGATAAAAGATAAATATTCAAATTAGTTTTGAATGCCTTCAAATTTAATTTAAAAATTTATCTTTAAAAAATTAATATGAATTTATTTTTGATAAATCCGGCAATGCTTAATAAAGTTAAATTATTAAAATTACATATTATCTCTTTTTTAATTCTCCTCGCCATAGCTGCGGGATTTTTTTTAATCAATCCGCCTCAATTGGCCTTGGCGCAACCGGTAAGAATTATTGACGGTGGAAGCAGCGCTCCGGCCACACCAGCTTCATCGGATCCGGATTATGGTCTGACCGCTGTTGCCCAAAAAGCCGGTCTGACATCAGGCGCATCCGCGACTACTCTGCCGCAGCTATTAGGCAGAATTGTGGGCGCGGTACTCGCTCTCGTCGGCGTAATTTTTCTGATTTTAATCGTCTATGGCGGCATAATGTGGATGACCGCCGGCGGCAATGACGAAAAAGTCAAAAAATCCCGCGGCATAATCATCAATTCGACCATTGGATTGATTATAATTCTCGCGGCCTATGCTATAGTCAATTTTGTCTTTACTACGGTTTTAACCGCCACTAAAAAATAAATTCAAATCCTCTGACATGAAAAAAAATCATTACAAACTAATAATTATGCCTCTTTTATCTATAATTTTCGTAATGGGCCTTTCTTTAGCGCTTCTCCAGCCTGAAATATCTTCGGCGGCAACAGCTACTCCACCGGCAACACTTCAAAATGCGGCTGGATTCTTGGGTGAAGCGGCCGGCGCGCAAGGAGCCGGCTATGCCGCGCCCAAATCGCCATCGATTATTATCGGCACGATTATTAATGATGTTTTAATCTTCCTTGGCGTTATTTTTCTTATTTTGACTATCTACGGCGGCTTCCTCTGGATGACGGCTGGTGGCAACGAGGAAACCTTGAAAAAAGCTAAGAAGTGGATTATAAATGCCGTGATAGGTTTGATTATAGTATTAGCGGCTTATTCAATCACCAGCTTTGTGGTTGGCCAAATAATAAGCAGCACTACAAAATAAAACATGGACAAGAATTATAATTTAAAAATAAAAAAATATTTAATCATTTTTGTTTTTGCCCTTTTAATCTCTTTGCCAGCAATCGCCATCGCCCAATCAGCGTTCGCGCAGAGTCAAGATACTTATGGACTGAAAACTGCGGCCAAGGAAGCCGGCTTTAATGAAAAACCCCAAACCCCGAGAATAATCATCGGTAAAATCATTAATTACGCCTTAACCTTCGTCGGAGTAATTTTTCTCGTTCTGACCATCTACGCCGGTTTTCTCTGGATGACGGCCGGGGGCAACGAAGAGACAGTGAAAAAAGCCAAGAAATGGCTCGTAAATTCCGTCGTCGGTTTGGCTATTGTTCTCGCTGCTTATTCTATTACCAATTTTATTCTTCTTCAATTTATAAACGCAACCAAATAAACTAAATTTAAATTTATGAAAAAAAACTTTATTATTTTTATATCTCTTCTCGTTATTATTAATTTTTTTATAATCGGCAATTTAGCTTTAGCCGCAACCGCCGATCTTAACACATCAATTATTGGACAATTGGGCAACACCGGCGTCGCGGCCGGCTATAGCGCCAACTTCACTCCGCTGCCGGAAATGATTGGAAAAATTATTTATATTATTCTCTCGTTTTTAGGAATTATCTTTGTGGTTTTAACCGTCTACGCCGGTTTTCTTTGGATGACGGCCGGTGGTAACGAAGAAACCGTGAAAAAAGCCAAGAAGTGGCTCGAAAACGCGGTGATTGGCCTTGTTATTATTCTCGCCGCTTATGCCATTACCAGTTTCGTAATTTCGCAAATTATCAAATCCACTACAACTTAAAATTAAATTTAACAAAAAAAGACAGGCGCAAATTTCTTTGCGCCTGTTTTGTTTTTTATCCTCCTAAAGAATTGTTACCTACCTGCAGCCCGGCTGATTGGGGTTGCGCCGACAAGAATCTTGCATCGCCCGACGAAGCCCATCGTCAAAACCTTGATTCCCGTAGTTAGAACCGCCGCAATTCCCCTTGCAATCGCCTCGCTCGTTGTAGTTATATGTCCCAACGAAACGGACGTCGTTCGGATTGCCCGGAATCGGGACGTCTCGGAGCAAACTCGGATCCTTCCGGATAGCCTCGGCGGCGGCGCGATTGACTTCAGCTTGCGCGTGAACCTTATCCGCTTCGGCCGCCGACATGCGATCGAGATAGACCGCCCGAGACAACTCGGTCAGGTCGGTTTTGCCGTCGTAGCTGCCTTCGTTGCTTCGGTAACTGACTTGGCCGTAAGTGCAGCCGGAAAAGAACATGGCCGCCGCGAACATTGTGATAACTATTACTTTCATTTTATCCTCCGTGTGGTTAAATTTGAGCTATTTTAGCTCGTTTTTAGTCTATTTGCCTTAAAAAGAACTTCATACTATCATAGCACTTCACCATAAAGTTGTCAAGTATCAATTTTCCTTATTTTAAATTACAATAAAATTATACTAATATTTATAAAATGATTTTATTTTTGTCTAAATTAAAAAAGATTATCCAGAACCATCCCTTAATAATTCTTGGTCTTGCAATTTTAATTTATATTGTTTTTTTTGTCTCACTCACTGTCTGGAAATATAACAACTTCGGCTATAATGGCATTGATCTTGGAATTTACAATCAAGTCTTTTGGAATACGGCGCACGGACACTTTTTTGAATCATCAATTCAGGCTCAATCATATCTCGGCGATCATTTTGAGTTATTTATTTTATTATTATTGCCCTTTTATTTAATTTTCCAGCATCCGATCACTCTCTTAGTTTTACAAACCATCTTTCTCGCGCTCGGCGCAATACCAATTTTTTTAATCAGCAAAGAAGTTTTAAAATCCCCCCTACCCCCCTTTAACAAGGGGGCAGAGTCTAACATCCCCCTTTCGATAAAAGAGGGCTGGGCGGATTCTTTACCGCTCCTCTTGTCTCTCATCTATCTTCTAAACCCTTTCATCCAAAACATCAATCTCTTTGAATTTCACATTCTGCCGTTTGCCATTCCCCTTCTCCTCTTCGCCTTTTATTTTTACCAAAAGAAAAAAGCTCTGCCTTTTTATATTTTTATAATTCTTTCTCTCTTGGTCCGCGAAGACGTGGCTTTAGTTGTTTTTATGTTCGGAATTTTGGCTTTAATCAATTCTCGGCAAGAAAGAAAAGACACTACCAGATACCAAATACCAGATACCAGCTACTTCTTAAGATGGATCCTCCCGCCAATAATTCTATCCATCGCTTGGTTTATTATCGCCACAAAAATCAGCGGCGCGCTCAACCCCAGCGGCGATTATAAATTTCTGGTTTATTATTCTTGGCTCGGCCAAACCTTTCCCCAAATAATTGCTAACTTCTTTCTGCACCCCCTGATTGTGCTGAGAAAAATTTTAACAATTTATAATTTAGGTTTTATTATAGGTATATTAATACCCTTTGGCTTTTTGTCTCTCTTGAAGCCAAGATATTTGATTCTGCTCCTTCCACCCCTGCTCCAAACTGTCCTCGGCATGGGCGGCGGCGAGGAAATAATCCTCACGCATTATTGCTCGCTTTTTTTGCCGGCGCTCTTTATCGCCCTAATTTTTGCCATCAAAGATGTAATGAATGAAAAAATAATTGCTAAATGGCAAGCAGGATTATTAAAAGCTCTCTCTATTGAAGAAAAACGAACTTTCGCGATTATTCTTCTCATTATTGCCGCTATTTATTCTTTTTTTACTCTCGGTCCAGTCGCAGGTTCAACCAGAATTATCGCCAACTATGATCAAAAAAATACAACTATAAGAAATTACTTTTTAGAGCAGATACCGGCCGATGCGCCAACGCTCACTTCGCTTGATTTTCTGCCTTATCTTTCCTCGCGAGAAAGCATCTATGCGCTCCATTATATCTATCTCGGGCAAAAACAATTTGGCAATGGCGACTATACTCTCCCGGATGATACGGAATATTTGTTAATCAATTTTGACGATATTATCAATTATGATTTTGAATTCCAAAAACAATCAGGCTACAGCAAGTATCTCTCCTCCGCTCCGGACCGCCTGAGAAATATTTTGACTGAGAAAAACTTTGGCTTAGTTGATATCATCGACTCCATCGCTTTGCTGAAAAAAAATTATGTTCCTGAAAAAAATTTCTTTGAGCTGAATACTTCTGCCTACCCCATTGCCAACAAGCAAGAGATTAATCTTGATAATAAAATAAAATTCCTCGGCTATGCCAAGGAATTAGTCAAAAAACGAATAAATAATCTTGATTTAACTCTTTACAATCTCAATCTTTCCTGGCAGGCAATGGGTCAAATGACAGAAAATTACCAGCTTAAATTAACAGCTTTGGATAAAAATAATAAACCAATTTACAAAAAATATTACCCGCTGGCCTATGGCATTTATCCGACGAGCGAGTGGAAAATCAATGAAATTATCCAAACGAATTATTGGTTTTTGCTGCCGAATAATGCTCTGAGTATTGAATTCAATTTAGTAAAGATTTATGGCGCCAGTGAATTAAATGATCTGAGGTCAGGAATTATTGTAATTGATAGAGAAGAGCAGCTAGGCGAGACGATTAAAATTGAATAACAATAATGCAGGCACAAAAATCTTTTACCTCTAAATTTTATAACACCTTATAAATCTCAACCTCATTATTGCTATAAACTTTTTCTAGAAAATTTGCTTTTTGCGGCTCAAAGCTGCTTTTAGATCTCTCGTCTTTGCCCCAATATAAATATTTAATCTTATTCGCCTTCAAAAACCGTGCTCTAGCTTCATCACTCTTGGTATTTAAAAACCAATCTATATTTTGAATTTTTGTATAAAAATAGGCTGTCTCGACGCTATGGCCAAGATAAACTGTCTTGCCAGTTTGGCCCGGAATCAAATTCCCTGTTCGCCAATAAGAAAAAATTGGCTGACTTTCTCCCACATTGGACTTGATCCAAGCAAAAGCTTCTTTTTCGGCAGCAGGAATATAAAGGAGATTATTTTTTGTTTTAAATAATCCAATGTCATCGGCCATCACAAAGAGATTGGACGTGAAAAAAAACACAATGAATAGAAAGCCAAGCAAAAATATATTTCTATTTATTACTGAAAATAATTTTAATTTATCCAACTTTGATTTTACAAAATACAATCCCGATATCGCGAGCAAAATCAAAGGTATTTGCCAGCCCTCAATCATCCGACGCTCGAAATTAACCGGAGAATAAATCAGAAAAAATTGAAAAACTGCCCAGATAATAAGAAAAAGCCAGGGGCTGTTTTTTATTTCCTTATTTTTAGATAATGAGTAATAGCCAAAAATCGCCAAAGGGATGATCAGTCCATAACCGATAATAACAAGAAATAAGGCCGGCGTGAGGCACAAATTCTCTCTGCCCGATTCAATGGTAAGCCAATCAAATTTTAAAAGATATAAATAATAAATAATAGATGGCACTGACAAAAGGCCAAAAATTACATAATGCTTAATAAATTGCCATCTGATCTTTTTTTGGATTAAACATAAAGCTGCAATATACAAGCCCAAAGCGCCAAAAATTACAAAAATATTGAAAGGATGAAATTGGAAAAGCGCCAACCCAGCGAGGCCGGCAGCAATGCTATATTTAATTTTGTTATTTTCAAAGGCTAAAAGCATTAAGAGAAATATAAGAACAACTAAAGTCACAGAAGCAATAAAATGCGGCGATTGGTAGAGAGTAAGAAAAGTATTTGATTCAGGCACCCAAAGATCAGGTGGCCAGTGGCTATACCCTGCTTTTTCAAAATAAAATTTTTCCAATAGCTGCGAAAAAATTCCGCCCCAGCCAGAAGCGAAGATTAAAAACAAATAACCGATTTTTCTCTTGGCTTTGTCAAGAAAAAAATAACTCAAAAATAGATAAGCCACAAAGCCAAAGACTGGAATCAATAATATCCGCGCCAAATGAAAGGTCAAAATATCGGGCAAATTAAAAATTTGGCCGAATAAACCTATACCCAGCCAAAAAATATTCAATCGCCCGGCACCTTGAAATTCTGATGTATATAAATCTTTAAATAAAAAATGGCCTTGCTTGACCTGCTCCAGATAAGAATAATAAACGGAAATATCGCCGGATGACAGCGAATGAAAGCCCAAAAAGTAATCATTGCCTCGAACGAGCCAGCCATAGAGATACGGCAAAGAAGTCAAAAGAATAGCTATAATTGTTATCGCGCCAACAAAATGCCATTCTCGCTTACTTATGCTTTGATATAATTCCTTTAGAGTCATGCTATTTTTTGAATCTCAAAGTTAAGACTTTAATGAAGGCTTCAAAGAAAATTTTAAAATTAAACTTTGATTTGCCTAATTTTCTTTCGGTAAAAATAATAGGTATTTCTTTGATTTTAAACCCATTTTTATAAGCCCAATAAGTTGTTTCAATTTGAAAAACATAGCCCTCAGAATCTAATTTTTCCAAATTAATACTTTCAATTACTTTTCTTTTATAACACTTGAATCCGCCAGTTAAATCTTGGAAAGAAAGATTTAAAATAAGCCTTGCGTAAAAATTGCCCAAATAACTGATCAATCTCCTTCCTAAATTCCAATTTTTAATTCCTCCACCTTCAATATAGCGCGAGCCCAGGACCAAATCGTAATTTTCAACTTCTTCCAAAAATTGCGGCAAATATTTTGGATCATGAGAAAAATCAGCATCCATTTCAAAAATATAATCAGCCCCTAAGACTAGAGCTCTTTTGAAACCATCGATATAAGCCGATCCAAGACCCATTTTTTTAATTCGGTGGATAATTTCAAGCCGAGTGGTTTCCTCTATGCTTTCCACCAACCCACCAGTTCCATCTGGCGAATTATCATCAACAATGATGATATTAAGATCAGAAATATTAAATGAAAAAATTTGTTTAATTAATTCTTTAATATTGCTTCTTTCATTGTAAGTTGGGATAATAATTGATATTTTAGTCACAAAATTGGCTATACTATAAAATTATTTAATTTATTTTTTGGTATAAAGATAAAAATAAGCATTATAATCGTCATATTCTATTTTTTCTTCATTATAGTTTTCTTTCAGCCAATCAGCTAAAAATTTCTGGCCTACTTTTTCCGGGCCAGCTTCGGCCGGCGCATATAAGATATATTTCACTTGTTTTTGGGCTAGGTCATTTTTTATCTCCTCTTTTGCTTGCTCAGACAAATATTCTCCATATATTATATTATATCTAGTAGGATTTACTTTATTGGCAAAGCTATAATAATAAACCGAATATGGATAGATAAAAATTTCTTTATCTGGAATATTATTCAAAACTTTTAATACTGATTCTCTAAGCGACCGAGCTGCTGATTGATAAAAGTATACTTGGCCAATATTTGTATCTAGCGGCTGCCAAAGTTTATAATTTATATATTGGTTAACTGGGAAAGGATAATAAACATAGAGCGGACAAATCAAAAAAACTGCTAAAAATATTTTATAATTTTTGCCAGCTTCGATATTTAATTTGCTAATCGCATAAAATAATAAAGACAAAGTAAAGCAAGGATAAATATAAGCTAAATGATTCTGATCAAGCCTATATAGTGAAGATAAGATCATGATTAAACTAAAAGAAAAATAAAACACTATCTGCTCCGAAAACAATTTTTTATAGTACAGGATAAAAAATAGAATAAGATAACTTACAAAAACGGCGAAAAGCAATACATTATTTAAGAGAGAAATATAGCCTATTTGAGGATAATAATAAGCATTGCTAATTATTAAATCTTCCCAAATCGCTCTCGGTCCGGCAATCAGCAAAAACGGCAACATCAGTAAGGTAAATGACCCAAAAAAGCTCAAAGAAAAAATCAGACATTTTTTTATTGATATTATCCAAGTATATTTTTTTTGATTGTACCATAGCAAAAATATAGCTATAGCTGCGGCAGCAATTATAGGCTGGACATGCAGAAAGAAAGCTCCCAGCCCCAAGCTCAGACCGCTTAATACTAGATGATGATCTTTTTCTTGTTTGAGATAATGATTAATTTGCCAGCCAGCAACTAAAATAAACAACAAGGCCAGCCAATGGAAGGATATGATCAGCTGATTTGGATAAAGCAAAACGATGAATATAATAACCTGTAGAGCTGACCACAAGCGACTAAGAATTACTCGGCTAGTCAAATAAATAAAAACGCAAATTAGCCAGGCAATCAAAATAATAAGTAAACGGACTATCAAGTAATATTGGCCAAAAACAGACCAAGCTACTAATAATAAATAGTAGATCCCGGGCGTTATCAAGCTGAAAAAATCGCGATAGATTATCTGCCCAGCCATGATTCTTTGCGTATCAGCCAGTATCAGCCCTTCATCCCCCATATCTCCAGATCGAAATAAAGATATATATATTAGAAACAATAAAACAGCCAGAAAAAAAACGATAATATACCTATTATTTTTTAATTTCGAGGTGAGCATACAAAGACAATATGTTTATATATTCTCCGCGGAGATAGAAAGGTATACACTTTTTCGATTTTTAAGGATTGGCTAATCAATTTGGTAAGAACATTTTCTTGTCTAATAAATTTCCCCTGATCCATACTATAGAGAAATCTGGCTAGGAAATTTTTATCATTAGGTGATAAATCAGCAATAATAATTTTATTTTTAGTTAGTTGGCCCATTCGATCGAGCAACTGCTTGATCTCATCGTCTGGCAAATGATGTAAAAAATTTATAACTATGCTTTGATCGAAACTCTTAGCACCAAATTTGATTTCTTTAAAATCTTGACAAATATAATTATTAGCAGGATATTTTTTATTATTATATTGGATATAATTTTTATTAATGTCAACACCGGTATAATAACCCTTAATATAAGGAGCAACCATAGATACTCCACAAGCAACATCTAATATATTTTCGTCTGGTTTAATGTCAAATAACTCCTTAATGAGACTATTGTAATTACCAACCCAAAACTTTTGATTAGCTAAATATACATAAGGGGACTGGAATAATAGACTGACAATATTATTTTTTTTCCAATAAGCAAACATAACGCAAAGGCATTAAAAAATTAGGTATAGGTACGATTTTTTTTATAAATAAATATTTTTTAGTCAATTGTTTTAATAAATTCAAATCAAAATTATGCAAATGCCAATCTTGTATAATAGGAATATCTTTAAAGAAGATATTAAATAATTTTATTTTTATCAACAATTTTTTTATCCTATTAATATGTTTCTCGTTAGGAATGGTGATAATTATTTTAGCTCCCTTTTTAGCCACTCGTTCAATTTCTTTAATTAATTGTTGAGGATTTAAGGTATGTTCTATTACTTCGCTGCACAGGACAAAATCAAAAGTATTATCCTGATAAGGTATATTCAAGGCGTCGCCAACTATTATTTCTTTAATATTATTTTTTCTTTCTAGTTTATTTTTAGCCCGCTCAACAGCGGCCGTTGAAATATCCAACATATAAAGGCAACCGCTGTTAATTTGGTTTTCAATATAACCCTCCCCGCAGCCAATTGATAAAATTTTGTCATCAAATTTGACAGATATTAATCTAAGGATAGTTTTGACTCTCAGACTCTCTGTCCATCTAACTATTAAATTGGGATGCAAATAAAGTCTTTCATTATTATATTTAATGAACATTTTTTCATTCCATTTTTCAAATTCTTTTTGATCCATTTTTTTTAAAATTAATTAAATTATTAATAAATTGATAAATAGATTTGATTAAATCTACTTTACTTTTGCGATTGATATTTCTAGTCTCCATCCAAGTAATCGGTATTTCTTTTATTTTATAACCCTTTCTTTCAGCGAGTACTAAGAGCTCGGTATCGAAAAACCATTCCCTATCTTTAGTTTGGGGCACAATATTTTTAATAATAGCTTGATTTATGCCTTTAAAACCGCACTGCAAATCAGATAGATTAGTGGATAATATAATTCTAGCCATAAAAATATAGCCGCGAGAGACTACTTCCCTCAACAAACTGCGAGCAATCTTTGATTGAGGCAGAAATCTAGATCCGGTTACTAAATCGTATTTTCCCTCGGCTAAATATTTAATTAAATCCGGCAGTGCTGATAGCTCAGTAGCTAAATCCATATCCATATAAACATAGTAATCGCCGAGATTGTCAAGGAAGGCTCGCCTCAAAGCTTCGCCGCGGCCTTTTTGGGAAATAAAAAAATATTTTATCCTTTCCTGCTTAGCCAATTCTTGGCCGATTTGGGCAGTCTGATCTTGGCTGTTATTATCCGCAATGATTATTTGCCAATTATAAGAGGATAAATTATTGGCCAAAAATTCTTTAAGAATAGTAATGTTTTTTTCCAAAACTAATTCTTCGTTATAAACCGGCAGAATAATATTTATTAGAAAAGAATTGGTCATATTTTTGCTTTAGAAAAATTTGTCTACAACACTTGATAAATCTTCACTTCATCATCGGAATATAATATTTTAAATCCGAAGCTCTTGGCAAAGCTATCTTCCACTTTGGTCCGTTCCGTGGCCCAGAGGACATAAGACGCTTTAAAATCACTTTTAACCTTTTGATTTAAATTTTCTTTGTCCTTGCCCACTACAATATTATACCACTCCCAATATAATTCCTTATTATAATCGTACATAAAGGTCGGATCAAGGCCAACGATATAAAAATTGTGAGTATTATAGTAAAACAAAAGCGGAAATTCGTCCCAGTTGTTGTGAAAAATAATCGAATCTTTGGGCGTATTGCTTGCGAGCCACTGGCCGGCTTTTTCCATTTTGCCCCAAGCAAAACCGCCGGTGAGATCTTTTCTCGCGGAAATAATATCTCGCTCCGAAATAAAAACTATAGCTATTACCATGTAGAGAACCAAGACAAACGACAAAAACTTTTTTATTCGCGATAATTTTTTAAACCACGACCAATATTCGTAAAAATCGACATAATGGAAAAAATTATTCAGAGCAAAAGCGGAAAAGATCACGACAAAGGGAACAAAATATTCCACATTGCGCCGCGATTTCAAAGTAAAAATAAAAAAGAAAAGGCTGATAAAAAATAGCGTCCAAGAATAAATATTTTGTTTTTTATAGCCGACAATGAACATGGTCAAGGCCAAAAGAAGCAAGATAAAAATTAGGTTCGCGCCGGAGACAAAATCAAATAATTTGTAAGGATACCATTCAGCGCCTACGCTGATTGTATTTTGAGCATTAATCAAGCCGATTTTGATTGTTTGCTCCCAATAAAAAAATAAATTCTTCGGAAAATAAGGGTTAACAATCAAACTGGCAAGCAAACCGCTAATATTGGCAACTAATAATTTTAAATTTATTCCAGAAAAAAATCGCGCTAAAAATAAAACAATAAATTCTCTAAAACCAATAGCGGCGGGTATTCTTTCTTCCGATTTAATCAAAATAATTTCTTGCCCATCGATAATATTATTTTCAATAACTAAATCCAAACTTCTTTGGTTCAATTCATGCCAGAGATCATTGATGGTGTTAACGACCAGAAAAATAACTGTGAAAGCCAGCATGAGCGGCCAGCCGCCATAAAGCCAGACATAAAAAATTGATATAAAAAATAATGGCCAAATCTTCCGCCGGAAAAGAAAGGACAAGGCGATAATCAAAAAAATACTCGACCAAACCGGCGCCTTGGCAAGATTAATCCTAAAAATAAAAGGATTAATTAAGAGAAGCGAAAGGCAATAAAAAATACTGCCTTTGATTTTGAAACTTTTTAAGAACCAATGAACTACTGTAATTAGCAAAGCAGCAAACAATACAGAGGCCAATTTAGTGCCAAACAAGGGATCGCCAAAAATGACAAAAGGGATCAGGAAGACATGATAAAGCAAATGGTGATCGATATACAAATTTTTAAGAGTAGTGAACTGAAGCCAGGGAAAATTCTGGATAATGCCTTGATCTTTCATTAATAGCGCCATCTTGGCATGATAAAAAGAATCGGGATCGGCGAAGGTCTGGGAATTCTGCAGCCAGAAAAAAAAGAAAAAAGCAATCAAAAAAAGCAAAATATAATTTAATTTGTATTTAAAGAAAAAATTATTCATGTGGTCTTTAAAAATCAAATATCCCCCTTAATCCCCCCCCTTCAACAAAGCTCAGGACAAGTTTGCTAAGGGGGAATTCCGGATTAACGCACTTTTTTTAGTTCCCTCTTAGTAAAGGGGGCGAGGGGGGATGTTCACTACTTATTCTGACTAAATATTAGTATTTTTTATTTCAGCCAAGCATGGATGTTAAAATAAAAAACTACAGATATTTTTGATTTTCTTCCTCTTCTTTCATTTTGGCGATTAATTTTTTGACGTTTTGCGATTGATCAATAGGGCAAATAAAAAGAACGTCATCGGTGTCTACCACGACCAAATCTTTGACTCCCACAGTCGCTATTAGTCGGCTCGAACCGAAAATCAAAGAATTGTTGGAATCAACCCCGATATGCTTGCCCTTAACAACATTGGAATCTTTTTCTTTTTGCAGAGCATTGCGAAGATGGAACCAGCTGCCTACGTCGCTCCAGCCGATATCCGCGGGAATCACCACAATATTTTTTTCCTTTTCCATTACGCCATAGTCTATGGAAATATCTTTCATTTTAGCATATTCTTCTCTGGTAATTTTTTCTTCTTCCGCCGAGCCAATAGCCAGCATTATTTTCTCCAAAGCCTTATAATTGCCGGGCAAATATTTTTTGATCCGTTCCAAAATAGTCGAGACGCGCCAAATAAAAATACCGGTATTCCAGAGATATTCCCAGGAAGTGAGAAATTGTTTCGCGGTTTCAAAATCCGGCTTTTCAATGAACTTTTCAACCTGGAAAAAATTATTTCCCAAATTTTTACCCATTTTGATATAACCGTAGCCTGTCTCGGGATAAGACGGATTAGCGCCAATCGTACCCAGCCAATCTTTTTTGAATTTCTTTTCGGCAAGCTTCAAGATTTCAATTAACTTGGGAGAATTTTTAATAAAATGATCCGCTGGCACTACTACCATGAGCTCATTCATGAACCCCCGCTTTTTCAAATAAACAGCGCCAAGACCGATCGCTGCGGCAGTATTGCAGCTGGCAGGCTCAATAATAATATTTTTGCGTGGCAATTGAGGCAATTGCTTTTGCACTTCTTCGCGATAGCCTTGATTGGTAACAATATACAAATCCCTCAAGGCAAAATACGGCCTCAGACGGTTGAAAGCCTCTTGGAGCAGCGACTTTTTGGATAAAAATTTTTGAAATTGCTTCGGGCTTTCTTCGCGGCTGATCGGCCAAAGCCTGGTGCCCTTACCGCCGGCGAGAATAAGTATTTTCATAATTCTACGAATTTACAAATTAATTACCAATTCACCAATTTGCAGGTGCTAAATTTAGTTAAAATATATCACAATTAACACTAAAAAACAAGTTGAATTTTAATCGATTATTTGCTATAATTTAATGGAAAAAACAGCCCCCCAGCCCCCTTGCTAAGGGGGAATTCAAACAATCAGAAACCTAATTTCCTAAAAAGCTATAAGCTAAAACCTAACTTATGTCCGGACACTCAAAGTGGGCCACAACTCACAGGCAAAAAGAAGTTGCCGACGCCAAGCGCGGAGCTATTTTTACTAAACTCGCTAATGCCATTACAATTGCCGCGAAACAGGGTGGTGGAGATCTCGAAACCAATTTCAAATTAAGAATGGCAATCGACAAAGCGCGAGATTCCAATATGCCGAAAGACAATATTGAGCGCGCCGTAAAAAAAGGCACGGGTGAACTTGGTGGCGAACAAATCGAGGAAATCGCCTATGAAGCCTTTGGTCCGGCCGGTACGGCCTTTATCATTGAAACCGTCACGAGTAATCGCAACCGAACTGTTTCCAACTTAAAACATATATTTAATAAATATGGCGGCAATTTGGGCGGAGCGAATAGCGTCGCCTGGATGTTTGAAAGATCGGGAGTAATCAGAATTATCAATGAAGAATTAAAAGATAAAAATATCGATGAGCTGGAATTAAAATTAATCGACCTTAACGCCAAGGATGTAAAAAAAGAAACCGAAGGGTTAGTTGTCTATACCGACCCGTTAGATTTACAAAAAATAAAAAATGAAATTGAAAAAAATAATATCAATATCGCTAGTGCGGATATTGAATACGTACCAAAAGATAAAATAGAAATAAAAGATAACGTAATAAAAGAAAATTTAGAAAAAATTCTTGACGAACTCGAATCTGATGAAGATGCCAATAATTATTACTTCAACTTTATAGACTAAGGTCTACAAATTATATGATAAAATCGCCATCTCAATTAATCCTCGGCATCGATCCAGGACTCGCCACGACTGGTTATGGATTGGTTTTGAAAGAAAGAAATAAATTGGCGCATATCGCTTTTGGCTGCATCCTGACGCCAGCCAAGCAAAATTTTATTGAGCGGCTGGAAACAATCCATAATGAGCTCGAAAAAATTATCAAAAAATACCAACCGCAGGCAGTCGCGGTGGAAGCGTTATTTTTTTGCAAAAATGTGAAAACCGCACTAGATGTCAGTCAAGCTAGGGGCGTAATTCTCCTCACTGCCATTGAAAACAAACTGCCATTATATGAATTTACGCCGCTCGAAATAAAACAAGCGGTTACGGGCTACGGCCGGGCGGAAAAAAAACAAATTCAAAAAATGGTGAAAATTATTTTGGATCTGAAGGAAATACCAGAGCCCGATGATGCGGCTGACGCATTAGCCATTGCGATCTGCGGGGCAAACAGCCAAAAACTTTACAGAAAAATTTAAAATAACGCAGATTTCATTTTTAATTTTCCAAAAATGATAGATTAAAAGGAGACTGGCGAAAACCAATCTCTCTTTTTATTGGAAAAAATTTTGCCTGTAAACTGACCAATTTATTTTTCCGCAAACATGTTGTAGAGCCAGCCAAAAACTATAGCCGCAATAAAGGCCACAATCGCCGCTTCGATCATGCCGGTAATCGTACCTACAATGGTGATATCATAAAACATGTGCACCATCATCATTTGCGTGGCCGCCTCCACATAGATGCCCATGTTAGCTAAAATGCTTAGAACTAACATGCAGGCAGCGGCTAAAATTGCCGCGGCATAGCCCAAAGCCAAGATTTTTAATTTCATAGGCTTGAAATTAATAATTAATATTCTTCTAACGAAGAATTTAATCAAATTAAATCACTCAATTGCTAAAACAATCCCAACTTTTTAGCTCTTTTTTGCTTTTAAACGTTTGAAGTATTCCACCTGTCTCAGCCGTTTCTTGGCTTCGGCCATGGTCTTGTAGCTGCCAAACGACCGGCCGGTATGTTCTGATAGCACCGTATATTTGCCCTTAATTTTCTTAATCATATTAAAGAGTTAAAACGCTCTTGCATACCTCTATTTTATCATATTAAACATTTATTTCAAAACAATTTTCTAATGTCTATTTTTTTGCTATAATAAAGACGTAAACATTCGTTATTGTCATTCTTCGAGAACCTTAGAATGATAATTAATTTTATGCCCAAAACTTGCATTATTGCATTCGATATCGGCGCTACCAAAATTCACGCCGGACTTGTTAATGAAACCGGCAAGATATTAACGCGAATAAAAATCCCCACCGAAGCGAAAAAAGTTAAAGCCATTATTCTTAAAAATATTTTTAAAGCCATTAATACGCTCTTAATCGAAGCCGAAAAGCGCGAATTAAAACCCAGGGCGATCGGCCTTGGCATTGCCGGACAAGTAAATTATGCAAAAGGCATTTTCATGGGCGGACCTAATTTTTCTCCAAGTTTTAGGCGTATTAATTTGAAAAATATTATAAAGAAAAAATATCGTCTGAATATTTTTTTAGACAACGATGCCCGCCTTTTTACTCTTGGCGAAGCTTATTTCGGTGCCGGCAGGAATTATAAAAATATTATCGGCCTTACTTTAGGCACGGGCATCGGCGGCGGATTGATTATTAATAAAAAGCTTTATCGCGGTTTAGATAACATAGCGGGCGAATTCGGCCATATGATTGTTAGCATGGACAACTGGTACGCCTGCAGCCAATTTAGCTATGGCGAGGCGCTCGCTTCCGGATCAGCTATGACTCGAATGTACCGAGAGTTAACAGGTAAAAATATTGATGCTTTAGAGCTTGAAATAAAAATAAAAGCTCATGAACAAACAGCCAAAAAAGTCTTGGCCGTCGCAACTCTGAATCTTTCCTATATCTTGGCTAATCTAGTAAATATTATAAACCCGGAAATAATCATTCTCGGCGGCGGACTGATTCGTTTTACGGATTATTGGCAGCCAGCCATAAAGGCAAGCCGCGAGCTAAACCCCTTTGCCTTACCCTTGAAAACTAAAATAATTCGTGCTAAACTAGGCGACGACGCTAATCTGCTAGGAGCCTATCTTTTAGTAAAAAATTTAAGCGTTTAACTCCTGAGAACTTATAATCTTTATTAAACATCCCTAAAACCTAATAGCTAAAACACCATGTCGCAATATTCACATCTCCAATCGCCCAAACAATGGAGAAATAAAAATCAAGAAAGAAAACCCGCGAGGCTTTATTTAATGAAATTATTTGATAAAATTTTGCCTTCCAAGTCTCCGGAAAAAAGAAAATCGCATAGGATTAAAAAATTAATTTGGTCCGCTTTTATTATTCTCTTTGTTTCAGGACTTCTTGGCGGCGTGGCGCTTACCGGCGCCTTTATTTGGTTTGGCCGCAATCTGCCGGATCCGAACAAAATTATCGAAAGAGCAGTGCCTGAGAGCACAAAAATTTATGATCGCTCGGGCGAAACTATTATTTATGAAATCCATGGCGATAAAAAAAGAACTCTCGTAAATCTTGAAGATATTACTAATTACGCCAAATGGGCGACCATTACTTCCGAAGACAAAGATTTTTATAAACACAGCGGCTTTAATCTGAAAGGAATTCTTCGCGCGATTATTATGGATGTCCTGCAGGGCAGCAAATCCCAGGGCGGCTCGACCATCACCCAGCAATTGATCAAGAATTCAATTCTTAGCAATGAAAAAAGTTATATTAGAAAAATCAAAGAATTGATTCTCTCTTATCGCATTGAGAAGAAATTTTCCAAGGACGAAATTTTAAAAATGTATTTCAATGAAATCCCTTATGGTTCGGTAATCTACGGCATTGAATCGGCCTCCGAGACTTTCTTTGGCAAAAGCGCTAAAAATCTGACACTCGCCGAATCAGCCACGCTCGCGGTCATTCCTCGCGCCACGACTTTCTATTCGCCTTATGGCACCCATACGGACGAACTTTTTGCCCGCGAAAAAACTCTCTTGGACCAGATGGCTGAAGCCGGCTATATCACAAAAGACGAAGCTGAAGCGGCTAAGCAAGAAAAAGTCTCTTTCCGGCTGCAGGATCAGAATATTATCGCCCCGCACTTTGTCATGTACGTGAAAGACTTGCTCGCCCAGGAATACGGCGACAAAGTAGTGGAAGAAGGCGGACTCAAAGTCTATACCACGCTTGATCTCTACAAACAAAAAATCGCCGAAGAGGCGATCGCTAATCGAGTCGAGGCGAATAAAAAATACAATGCCTATAATACAGCGCTTATCTCACTCGATCCGAAAACCGGAGAAATTCTGGCCATGGTCGGATCCAAAGATTATTTTGGCGAATCCGAACCCGAGGGCTGCAATCCCGGCCTGAATTGCAAATTCGAACCGAATGTGAATGTCACGCTCCGGCCGCGCCAGCCCGGATCTTCTTTCAAGCCGATAGTCTACGCCACGGCTTTCAAAAAAGGCTACACGCCGGATACTATTCTCTATGATGTGGATACGGTTTTCAAAACCGACACTATGGATTACGAACCGCACAACTACAATGGCAAGGAATACGGACCAATCACAATGCGTAACGCTCTCGCCGGCTCTCTTAATATTCCCGCGGTAAAAACTATTTATCTCGCCGGCGTTGATAAGGTATTGGATTTGGCCGATGAATTGGGCTATACAACTTTAAAAGATCGCTCCCGCTTTGGCCTGTCGCTCGTATTGGGCGGCGGCGAAGTAAAACTTTTGGAGCATGCCGAGGCGTTTAGCTCTTTTGCTCGCGAAGGAGAACAACACGAAACCACGGCCATTTTGAAAGTATTGGACAAGAACGGCAAAATTTTGGAAGAGCACCACGATACTTCGAAAAAAATCTTTGACGCGGAAATCGCCCGGCAAATTAATAGCATTATATCGGATAACGCCGCGAGGTCATTTATCTTTGGCGAGAAAAATTATCTCACCTTGGGCGATCGCCCCGTCGCGGCAAAAACCGGCACCACGAATGACAATCATGACGCCTGGGCGATGGGCTTTACGCCATCAATCGTCGCTGGCGTCTGGGTAGGTAACAATGACAACACGGCGATGAAAGCCGGAGCCGACGGCTCAGTGGTCGCCGCGCCTATCTGGCATGAATACATGGATCGCGTTCTCGGCAAAACGCCCATCGAACAATTCAACGCGCCAAAACCCCTGCAAACGGACAAGCCGATTCTCACGGGCAAAATCGCGGACGAGGTGACGGTAAAAATCGATCGCGCCTCGGGCAAACTCGCTACCGATCTCACACCGCCGAGCTTTGTCGTTGAAAAATCTTATCGCCAATTGCATGATATTTTGTATTACGTAGAAAAGGACAATCCGCAAGGTCCCGCGCCCGAACATCCGGAAGACGATCCGCAATATGCCAACTGGGAAGTCGGCGTGCGAAAATGGGCGGAAAAACAAGGAACGCTCACGACCGAATTGCCGCCGACCGAATACGATGATGTGCACATTCTTGCCAACCAACCGACCATTAACATTATCTCACCCATGAACAACGCCACCGTGAGCGAACCCAATATGGAAATCCGCGTTAATGCCGGCGCGCCGCGCGGCATGAGCCGAGTGGAATATTATATTGATGGACAATTAATTGGCTCATCGCGCTTAAGCCCATTTAATTTATCTTACTTTTTTAGCGGTTTTGACAATGGCTTCCATACTTTGAAAGCTATTGCCCTTGATGACATCGATAACTTCCAATCAACACAAATTGATCTTAATCTACTTTTGAAGCAAACCGGCGTTTCCACTCAATGGCTGAATCCGCAAAATAACTCTTCGTTTTATATTTCCAATTTTCCCCTTCTCCTCTCACTCTCTGTAATCAATCCGGAGAATATCGAGCGCTTGGATTTTTATTACGCGACTGGCAACGAGATTCACCTGATTAGCTCGGTATATAGCCCCAAAGAGACCGCAATCAACCTGGGCTGGCCGAATGCGCCTCTAGCCGGCCAATACCGACTCTATGCCGAGATCATCGACAAGAGCGGCAATCTTCAAAAAAGCCGCGAAATTATTTTGGCTATTTTATAATCAGTTGAATCGGAAGACTGAATTGTCTTCGCTAACGCATCGATTAAGCCGACAATGTAACAAAAAACACTAATTTTTGTATTAATATAAAGAAAAACATAGCTATGGCAAAAGGAGATAAAGACGCACAATTTCTAAAAAATTACCAAAACTATAAAAATAAAATTTTAAACTATTTTTGGTATCGAGTTAATTTTGACCGCGACTTGGCCGAAGATCTGACTTCAGAGATATTTCTTAAGGCTTACGATAAATATAATCAATATGATCCCAGTCGACCATTTCAAAGTTGGATTTTCGCAATCGCTCACAACCATTTGGTGAATTTCTATAGATCAAGCAATCGCACCATACCCTTAGACGAAGCGATAGAAATTATAAAAGCTGATGATGTAAGCCTTGAAGATCAATTCGATATCAAAAGAATTATCAATGAAATCGCCAATCTGCCGGATTATCAAAAAGAAATTTTGACGCTACGCTATATAAACGAACTTAGCCATGGTGAAATCGCGGAAATTATGGAAAGAGACGAAACCACTATCCGTGTCGCCATTCATCGAGCGTTAAAAATGATTAAAGATAAAATAACTCCGCCCGGCGGGACGGAATAAAAATATGGAATTTGAAGATTTGGAAAAAAAATTAAATCGCTTGCCTCGCGCCAGCCAAAGCCGGCCAGCTGATTTGAAATTTCGCTTTAAATTATTCAGCTTAAAATTAAGACGGCAACTCGGATATTGGCGCTCGTTTTTCAATTTAAAATTTTTGCCTATGAAATTGGTTATTGTCGCGATTGCTCTAATCTTCTTCTTTACTGGCACGGCCAGCTACGCTTATTTCTCGTCAAATGTCACTTACGGCAAAACTCTTTATTCGTTAAAGAAAACAATGGAGGAAATTAAGCTCTCACAAGCCAAAACTCCTCTGGATCAAGTTGTTGTTTACACCGATCTCGCCGGAAGGCGCCTAGTCGAAGCCAAAACATTAATGGCAAAACAAAATCAAATCTCACGCTCTTTTATTCCAGCGGCTCAGGCTGCGGATAGGGAAATTGCGAATTCCAACGATCCTCTTTCAATCACTATCAATGAAATGATTAATAACACGAATAAAGCAATTAAGGTGAGCGAAAAAATAACTGATACCGCCTCCGCCGAAAAGGCCTTAGCGATGATTGACCAGTCGGAGAACAATCAAAATGAAGGACTGAAAAGCATTGCGGAAGCTATCGGCCCCTCGGCCGAGGCCGCTCCGGTGGTTGCCCAAGCTCTTGATGAAACAACGGCCAATAACGTAAAAATAAAAAACAATTTAGATCAAGCTAAAATTAAAATCCAGAATAAAGAAAAAGTGATCAGCCTGCGAATCAAAACTCGCGGAGAAGAAGATAATGATAAAGAAAAAAAAATGGAAGAAGAGGAAAAATCCGGCAAAACTGAACAAATTAAAACAGATTTGAATAATAACCTCGGTGAAGTGAAAACTAAAATCGCGACTATCAAGGCCGAATTGAATCAAGCCGGCGTGCCTGCCCTGAAAACCGAAAAATTATTCGGCCGCCTTAATGAAAAATTAAGCCAAGCTAAAGCGGCTTTGGCGAATAATAATCTTCGCCAAGCAAACGGACTGATCCAATCTCTCAAGTCTCTGACTAACAACGCCAAACATTTTTTGAAACAAAAAGAAAAAGATATTCTCGAAAAATCCGAAGCAAAAGTTGAAGACGAAAATAAAATTGGAGCAGAATCTGAACAAATAGAAAAATCATCGGACGATGATTGGGAAAATCAAGAAAGATTAATTACACCGACGGACAGAGAACAAAGAGAAGGAAACTGGGAAATTAATTACCGATAAAATAAAAATGCTAATAAAAAATAGTGGAATTTTTTTCACCAAAAATCGCCCTACCGGGCGATTTTTAAATTCTTTTGAACAACGTCTCAATATAATAAGCTGTTGTCCTTCAACTCTTTCCGCCTCGCTCGATAATCCGGCAAAGCGGAAGCGACCAAACGCCAAAATTTCTTTGAATGATTAAATTCCCCGAGATGCGCTAGCTCATGCACTACCACATAATCAACGACCTCTAGTGAGAGAAAAATCAACTTAAAATTAAAATTCAAATTCCCCTTTCGCGAACAGCTGCCCCAGCGTGATTTATTATTTTTGATGGCAATTTTCTTGAAAGAAAAATTTAAAATTTTATTATAATAATCAACTCTTTCTTGAATTAATTTCAAAACTTGAGTTTTTTGTTTCAAAAAATCTTCCCGGCTAATTTTCTGAACCGGCCTAACGCCGAGATTTTTGAAAAATTCAATCTTCTTTAAAATCCAATCGGCTTTCTCGCGAATAAATTTCTCGACAAAAAACTCGCTCGCGCCTCGCGGCATGGTGGCGATGAGACTCCCATCGCGATAGATAGCCAACCGCAGATATCTCGCCAGCCGGCTTTTTCTAACGCTATATTTTATTTCTTGATTTTTCAGTTTGATTTGTTTTTGCATCGGCTTTAATTTTATATTTTGACTTTATAAAAATAATCTGGCCAGCCTTATTTCGTTATAACTATATTCCTCTCCCAGTATTTCCCGCACTGGCGAGAGCAAGATTCCGCCGCTCTCGCGAAAGGCCGCTTGAATTTTATCAAATCGCTCCGACAGCGGCTTTAGATGATCCAATCTCAAGTCCTTGCCCGCCTGCTTTAAATTTTCCAAATGGGAAATCACCGTGCCGGGAGCCAAATTTCGAGCCAAGGCAATCTGCTCAATAGTGAGGCCGGCCTGCAACAATTGCATTGTTTCATCATAAGTAGAGCCTAGCCTCCCGGCCGATCGCACGGCCCCCGAGCGGCGGATGCGGGCAAAGTTCGGCCGCTCCGCAAGATTATGGTTTTTAGCATAGCTAGTGATAACCGACATGAAGGCCTGGCCAAATCTTTGCAGTTTTTCTTTGCCCACGCCATTGATACGCAGGAAATTCTCAGGGCTTTGCGGCAGATAATAAGCCATCTGTTCCAGCGAGACGTCGCTAAAAATTACAAATGGCGGCACGCCGGCTTCTTGGGCAAGCTGCTTCCGCAGTGATCTGAGTTCAATAAAAAGTTCTGGCTCATATTCCACACTGCCAAAGGGTTCGCTCTCTTCCGATATTAATTCGGCTTTTCGCGGCCTCGTTAGGACGATCTTTTGCCGTTCCAATAAAAATTTCCTGCCCGCCTCGGTCAATCTGATAATCGGATATTCATCGCCGATTTTCACGAGCAAGCCTTTAGTAATGAGCAAACTGATAAAATATTTTATCTCATCGTCGTCGTATTCAGCCATGATACCAAAAACCGAGAGCCGATCATGCCCGAATTCAATTATTCTTCTTGCGGCTTTGCCTTGCAAAACTCCGGCTAAATGCTTGGCACCAAATCTCTCGCCGGTGCGGATAATAGCGGAAAGTATCTTTTGGGCGACGACAGTGGCGTCAAATTCTTCTTTGGGCGCGAGGCAATTGTCACAACCACGGCAATTATTCTTTCCGTCATGATTTTCATTAGTTGCCATCTCCCTCTCAGCATCGGGAAAAGCGGGAATGTTATTTTCGCCAAAATAGCGGAGTAAGTATTCCCGCCGGCAAGTTTTGAGCTCCGAATATTTGATAACTTGATTAAGTTTTTCTTTGGCCTTGGCGCATTCATCCGCGTCCTCTATTTCGTCGATAAAATAACCATGTTTGTGAATATCGCCGTAAGAAAAAAACAAAACGCATTCACTAGGCAAACCATCGCGTCCGGCACGCCCAGTCTCTTGATAATAACCTTCGATTGACTTGGGCAAACTATAGTGGATGACGAGCCGCACGTCCGGCTTGTCGATGCCCATGCCAAAAGCAATGGTGGCGACGATAATCTGCGCTTCATCGCGGACAAATTTTTCTTGATTCAATCGCCGCAAATTATTATCCAACCCGGCGTGATAGGCGAACGCCCGATAGCCCTCCTCGGAGAGATCGGCGGCCAAGTTCTCGGTTTCTTTTCTCGAAAAACAATAAATAATCGCCGACCGGTCTTTGTATTTTTTGAGCAGCTGAAGCAAGCTATAAAAAGCGTCTTTCTTGGGCTTCACGCTATAAATCAGATTGGGACGATTGAAACTGGAAATAAAAATTTTGGCATTTTTCAAACTTAATTGTTCCACAATATCGCGCCGCACTCTTTCGGTAGCCGTGGCGGTAAGCGCAATAATCGACACCTTGGGCCAGTCGCGCCGGAGCATAATAAGATTCCGATAATCCGGCCGAAAGTCGTGGCCCCATTCGGAAATGCAATGCGCCTCATCAACGGCGATCAAACTTATTTTTAGGGTTTTTAAAAAATTTTGAAAATTAATCAAAGCCAGACGTTCCGGCGCTAGATATAAAATTTTTATTTTACCGGCCCGGACGAGATCTTCCACGCGGCCAATCTCCTTAGGCGAGAGTGAGCTATTAATAAATTCCGCCGCGATGCCATTAGCCTTGAGCCCGTCCACCTGATCTTTCATGAGAGCGATCAAGGGCGAGATAACCAAAGTGAGGCCAGGGAGCTTCATGGCCGGCAGTTCATAGCAAAGTGATTTGCCGCCGCCGGTGGGCATTAAAACCAATGAATCGTTTCCAAGAAGGACGTTATTAATAATCTCTTCTTGTAAAGGACGAAATTCATCATAGCCGAAATAATTTTTAAGCAGTTCAAGCATTTTATTTTTTATTAGCGTTTAATCTTAATCATTATAACAAAAATCGCCCGAAGAGGCGATAAAAAAATTTTTTAATAAAAATAATCTTAGAAGAAAGGAGGAATACTTTTAATATTCCTCCAAGAAAGCGGGAAATGACTAGCTCATTTTGAATTGATTTTCCGGGATAGGACCCCCATGGATGATAGGGCCGCCCTCCATTTCACCGTCACATTTTGGACATTTTGGCGGAACTACGCCCAACATCAAGAACTCCTCGTCTTGATAGGCAGTTAATATCCCGCCGCAATTCTTGTCCCTGCATTGCCATAAATAATTCGGCGTAGGAAAAAGCATGTCGCCCTCCTTTCCTTTTTTTGTTTGCCTTCTTCTAAAATTATTTTATAAAAGAACAACGCCTCCAATAACGTCCGAGCATATGCAATATCATGCTAGTAATTTACTCTACTCCTTTTATGTACGAAGGAGTAACCAATCCGCCTTTTGAAAAATTTACATTTTTAAACTCTTTGAGAATTTCTTCCAAAAGACTTCTTTTTTCAATCCATCTTCGGCGTTCTTCTTCATCTCTTTTTGTCCATCGCTCTTTTTGTTCTCCGACCGCACTTTGGCCCAATTCCGCCTCCATCACTTGATACGGCAAAACTTTAAGAGAAGAGAACAAAGAAACGGCTTTCAAAGCTTTCTTCTGATAATTATCTAATAATTTATAATCATCTATTTCCCCAAAATTGGTTTTATCGATAAATACTACATCATTAATATCGATTCCAATTTCATTTGCTGTTGTCCCTGAAATTAAATTCGTCAGTTCTTTGGCTCTACTGGCTAAATCTACGCCGGCCTTATCTTCCACTTCTTCCGATACTTCCGTGGTTGGCGTTTCTTTATGTTCATACGCTCCCCGTTTTAATTTTGCCAAAATTTTACTTTTAGCTTTCAAAACAACTTGATCGAGCTTCTTAATCTCCTCTTCCCATCTTTTCACGTCTTCAGGATGGCTTTCTTTTGCTTGTTCGTACAAGTCTTTTGGTTTGGTTTCAAAATTTTTTTCTTTTGAATCCATAAGTTTATTTAACTATAATTTTATTCCCCTTTTCAAGTTCTGCTTTAATCCTTGGTTTCACTATTTGATTATAGTGACGTAAATTTATCCATGTCCTAATTAACTGGAATTACTTTTGCCCCAGTGCTTACATCGTCACATTTATGTTCAAGGCGCAAAACAATTTCTTCTTTTTGTGATAAGAGGTTTTTCTTGTATATATTAGTTTCATAGGTGCCACCACTGCCTGCGGGACCACAATCTTGCAATGTCACAGCATAGATCAGATTGTTGCCATCTTCTGACCAACTAAACTGATTCTCAATATTCGCATTGGTAGGAGCAGGAAGAATAGGGCCTATAAATTCTTTGATTTCGGTCCCATCAATATTGGCAACGAAAATCTGATGTGGCCACGCGGGCTTTTGCATATACGCGACTTTCTTACCGTTCGGAGATAGCGAAGCATATATCTCTTCTGGTAAACCAATAGCATTAGGATTAGATTGAACAGCTACATGGAGACCACTAGCTTCTTTTATTCCGCCCTCTTTCACAAAATAAAAAAACCAATCATTCTTTTCGTGCTGGAAAAGACCTAAAGGTTTTGATAATTGTTCTAACGTTGTTTTTGGAGATGGCTTTGCACTAGCTTGAACAAGGAAATAAACATTGAATCCTACAGAAATAATGAGAAACGCGATTAGTAGTTTTTTCATATAGCTGTATGTTAGTGGATAAATTTATCTCACTTAACTGGTTTTTACGCGGAAACATTTCTCTTTTACTACCTAATTGTTTAAGAAAAGCGAAAACCACTTCAACCTACTGTTTTATCGGCATAATTATATATAAATAGCCGGGCATCGGCTTGGTTTCACCATCATCCTTGCGGAGCGGGCGAAGGAGGCAGGCAGTGGAGTCGTTCGTCACCTCAAAGGAAATGAGATCACTGCCAATATTTTGCAGGCCATCGAGCAAATAGCGATAATTGACCGTGATTTTGTTATTCTCGCCGGAAATTTCCGTTTCCAGGCGCGTATTGCTCTCACCCAGTTGATTATTCACCGAAGAAATCTCAATTTCCTGATCAGCGGGAATAAAGTCCAGATTTATGTCAAAAATGCCGCTTTTGGAGAATAAGCTCGCGGTTTTGACCGTCTTCACAAAGCCCGGGACGCTCAAAATCGCCTTGGTTTTGTGCTCTGAGGGGATAATCTGGCGATAATTCGGATATTGGCCTTCAATTGTCCGGGAGACGAGCTCCATGCTGTCAAAAGAAAATAAAATCTGATTTTCACTCAAATAAACTTCAATCTCATCGCCCTCGGCCAAAGACTTGCCTGTGATCTCATCGCCGCTTTGCGACCGTTTGTAGCCGGAGAGGATGCGCAAGAGCTCTTGGAGCGTCCTCGCCGGGACAATCACGCTCGCCTCGCTCTTGGCTTCTTTCTTGGTACTAATAATCCTCTCTGCCAAGCGATAGCTGTCCGTCGCCGCTATAGCGAGACTGTTTTTGCTAAAACTCATAAACACGCCGCTTAGTTCAAGCCTCGCTTCATTTTGCGAGACCGCGAAAGCGACCTGGTTTACTGCTTTTATAAATTCTTCAATCTTATAGACATAAGGATTGGTTTTTTCAATTTTCGGAATCAAGGGAAAATCCGACGCTTCTTGGCCACGGATTTTGGTTTTGAATTTTTTACACTTAATATCCAGACTTTGGTCTTTTAATTCTATATCCACTTTTTCATTGGGCAGTAAACTCACGTAATCCGAGAAAAGTTTTGACTGGACTGTAAACTCGCCCGGCTCGTCAATCTTCCCGCGCACGATACAGGTGACGCCAATCTCAAGATTAGTTGCCATCAATTTGAGGACGCCGTCTTCCGCTTTTAAAAGCACGTTGTTTAATATCGGCAGATTAATATTTTTGGAAGATACGTGGCTTACGACGAATAATCCTTGGTTTAAATTTTCTTGAGTGCAGGATAGTTTCATATACTATATATTAATTATTAACTATTTATATATAAAGAATAACTATAATAAGGGAGTGGATAAAAAAGTAAGAATGTGATTTTTTGTTTTGGCTTGCGAAAAATTTGGAAAATTTTCTGTTCACATCTCGCTCGTAAACTGTTCGTAAGTTTGGTATAACTTTTTTTAAAATAAAACTTTTCCCCAGCTGACCAATTTTTGTGTACAGCTGGTCAAGAGTTTGTGCACACTTTAACCGCCGTAAATTCGCTGTCTAATTTGCTCAATTTCTTGTCGCATCTTTTCATCGTTTTCAATATTTTTCGCAATTTTTTCGTATGCGTGAATCGCGGTCGTATGATCGCGGCCGCCCAACTCCTGGCCGATGGCGGGATAGGAACTTTTGAGCTCCGAGCGCATGAGATACATGATAATCTGGCGCGGCACAACGAGCCTTTTTTCGCGGCACTTACCCACTATTTCAGCTATAGATACGTCAAAAAATGTTGATACCATAGTTATGAGTTGTTTTGGCGTGACTGATCTTTTTTGGCCAGAAAAAGAATCCGTAATGGAGGAAAGCAGTTTTTTTACTTCATCGAGCGTCGGCAGCTTATTACTCAATTGCTGGTAAGCGATGATGCGATTCAAGGCTCCTTCGAGCTCTCGAATATTATTTTGTACATTCGTGGCGATGTAATTGATAATTTCCGGATCAAGATTATAATTTTTTTCTTTGCATTTGCTTTCAAGAATCGCGACTCTCGTCTCAAGGTCGGGTTTGGAAATATCGGCAATCATCCCCCATTCAAAGCGGGTAAGCAATCGGTGTTCGAGCGCGGGGATGGCTTTGGGCGGACGATCAGAACTGATTACCACTTGTTTGTTATTTTGGTGGAGTTCATTAAAAGTATGGAAAAACATTTCCTGCGTCCCCTCTTTGCCGGCGATGAATTGGATATCGTCGATCATCAAGAGATCAATAGAACGATATTTAGTTTTGAATCTTTCCACTTCACCCGAAGAAAGCGAAGAGGTAAAATCATTCATGAATTTTTCGCAGGTCGTGTAGATTATTTTTTTGTTCGGATATTTTTCGAGCAAGGAATGGCCGATCGCTTGCATCAAGTGCGTCTTGCCGAGGCCTGCGCCGCCGTAGATAAAAAGCGGATTGTAAATTTTACCCGGGTTCATGGCGACAGCCTGGGCCGCGGCGTGGGCGAGTTCGTTGCCTTTGCCGACAATGAAATATTTAAAAGTATAGCGAGGATTAAGGCCAAAATAATTAGTATTTTCTTTTTCTTCCGGCATTTCCAGAATTTTTTCCGACGGCAATTCTTTTTTGAGCGCGGGGTTTACCGGAGCTTGCTTCATCGCGCCGACTTTGTAGACAACCTCTTTTATTTTTCCCTGCGTGGCGTTTTCCATGGCGAGCAAAATAGCTTTCTGATATTTCTTTTCCAGCCACTCTTTGATAAAAGCACTCGGCACGCCGATCACGGCTTGTTCCGCTTCGACCGAAGAAATAAAAGTTCCTTTGAACCATGTGGAAAAATTCGCTTTGCTTAAAGTCATCTCCAGTTCGCCAAGTACGGCTTGCCAAAGTTGTTGTAAGTCAGAATCCATAATATTTTTTTGCTCTAAATTAGATATTTTTTGTCTGTAGGAAGTCATAATACTATTCTAGCACAGAAGAAGAATAGCATAAACCAGCGAAAAAGTGCAACAAGTGTGGGTAAGGTGTGGATGAACTGTGGGGAACCGGTTTTTCCGAGAATTATCAATTATTATTGCTAAATTTTCATAAATTGGTATAATAAAGAATAAGTAATTAATATTTTTTAAAAATTTATGCATGTAACGACTTATCATCCAAAAAAGAGAAAAAGAGCTAAAACTCACGGGTTTAGGAAAAGAATGGCCACAAAAAATGGCCGCAATGTGCTCAAGCGTCGCCGACTGAAGAAACGCTGGAAACTAACCGTCTAAGATTTTCTTGTTCTTAAATTTTAGCTATTTTATGCTACAAAAAGTCAATCGTTTAGCGAAAAAAAAGGATTTTGACCGGGTTTTGCGGTTTGGGCAAGGAATAATCTTGAAAGATTTGGGCCTGAAAATCAGCAAAAATGACCTGCCGATGACCCGTTTTGGCTTTATTGTTAGCAATAAAATCGCCAAGCGGGCGAATAAAAGAAATAAGCTCAAGCGACGATTGAGAGATATAATTAGGCTAAAAATAAAGGAAAAAAGATTGAAAAACGGTTTGGATGCGGTCGTTATCGCTCGCCAGGGTATTTTGGACAGGACTTATTTGGAATTGAAAGAAGAACTTGAATTTGGCTTAAATAAACTAAAAATTTTGAATTAGCGCATGAATTTTTTCTCCAAAGCGAGCAAAATATTTGTTTTAAATTCGATTCGGGTTTATCAGCGGACGATTTCGCCGGATCATGGTTTGATCGGGCGGGTTATCTTCCCTTTTGGCGCCTGCCGCTATAAACCCACCTGCTCGGAATACACATATCAAGCGATTGATAAATACGGCGTGCTTAAAGGCTCGCTCATGGGTTCTTGGCGGATTTTACGCTGCAACCCTTTTTGCAGGGGCGGCGATGACCCGGTAAAATAAGTGAATTTATAAAAGAGAATTAAACGGTTTGTTATCTGTGTAAATCTGTCCAAAATCTGCGCTAATCTGTTTTTTCAGCCTTAAACGCAATAAACTTTTTTGTATAATAAAAAGATATAAATTATGAGACAATCTAAACTCTTCACCAAAACACAAAAAGAAGCGCCAAAAGACGAAGTGAGTATTAATGCGCAATTATTAATCCGTGCCGGTTTTATCGACAAACTCATGGCTGGGGTCTATACCCTCTTACCCTTAGGTCTCCGCGTGATGAAAAAGATTGAAAATATTATCCGGGAGGAAATAAATGCGATGGGCGGCCAGGAAATATTCATGCCCTCACTTCAGCCCAAAGAAAATTGGCAGAAAACCGGGCGTTGGGACGCTATGGACGATCTCTACAAAGTCAAAGATTCAAGCGATCGGGAATTTGCTCTGGGACCGACGCACGAAGAAGTGGTTGTGCCTCTGGTTAAACGATTCGCGCAGTCGTACAAAGATTTGCCTTTTGCTACATATCAATTCCAGAATAAATTCCGCATGGAGCTGCGGTCAAAGTCGGGTATCTTGCGCGGGCGAGAATTTATGATGAAAGATTTGTATTCTTTTCATCTCACGGAAGAAGATTTAAATGAGTATTACGAAAAATCGCAAAAAGTTTATTTTAAAATTTTTGAGCGTGCGGGCTTGGGCGGGAAAACTTATCTCACTTTTGCTTTGGGTGGGACCTTTTCTAAATATTCTCATGAATTTCAGACTGTAACTCCGGCCGGCGAAGATACGATTTATATTTGCAAGAATTGCAGTCAGGCGATTAATAAAGAAATCAAAGGCGATGTGGCAGTTTGCCCAAATTGCAAAGGGGAAGATTTTAATGAAGAAAAAGCCATTGAAGTCGGCAATATTTTTAAATTGATGAATAAATATACGAAGCCTTTTAATCTCACGGTAAAAAATCAAGAAGGCAAAGAGCAGGAAGTGATTATGGGTTGCTATGGCATCGGTCTCGGTCGATTGATGGGCACGGTAGTGGAAGTCCATCATGATGACAAAGGAATCATCTGGCCCGAGAGCGTTGCGCCTTTTCAAATCCATTTATTAAGTCTAAAACAAGACGAAAAAGCCAATGAGATTTATGAATCTTTAGCGGCAAAAGGCATTGAAGCGCTCTATGACGACCGCGATCAGGCCGCCGGTGAAAAATTTGCCGAAGCGGATTTAATTGGTATTCCTTATCGCGTGGTCGTGAGCGAAAAATCGCTCAAAGCTGGCGGCGTGGAAGTAAAGAAACGTAACGAAGAGAAAGGCGAAATTGTAGAAATAAAAGATTTAATTGGTAAATTAAAATAAAATTTTTTCAATATCACGTGTAGGGAACGGTTTTAAACCGTTCCCTACAAAACGGTAGAGACAATTCATAAATTGTCTCTATGCGGATTTTTAAAAATAAAAAAACGCCGGTTGATGCCGGTGGTTTTTATTTTATTATTCTCACGATTTTTTCTCTCCCCTTCTCTCCTTTGGTAATCTTAATCGCGCTTTTGGGGATTTTGAATTCTTCAGCAATAAATTTTCGCAGGGCTTCATTAGCCTTGCCCTTGATTGGCGGAGCGGTCAATTTTATCTTTAGATAATTATCCCCTCTCTCCACAATCTGATTTTTTTTAGAACGAGGAATTACCTTGATTTTGAATATTTTTTCTTGAGGCATAATAATATATTTATTTTCCTTCAATATCACAGGATATGGTGGACGTTGTAGGGACAGGTCGCGACCTGTCCCTACGTTGAATAATATTTTTAAAATCGCAAGGTCAAAAATTTTGGTCCCAATATTGATTATATATTCTTTAAAAATTTCAACAATTTTTTATGAATTTTGCCGTTGCTCGCGAGCATGTCCTTGGATTTGAGATTCCATTCTTGATTTTTATAATCCGTGACCTTACCGTGGGCTTCGCGGACGAGGAGCACACCGGCGGCCACGTCCCAGGGATGCGCGCCTGGGATCATAATTGATTCAGTGCGGCCGGAAGCGACAAAACCTAGTTCTAAGGCGGCCGAGCCGAGCTGGCGTGTATCAAAGCCTTTTAACTTGAAATAGACATAGGATTTAGCCGCGCGCTTGATGTCGTTTGTCCGATGGCCGTGGCAAAAGGTGATAAGTGATTTATGTATATCGTTGGTTTGTGATACGTGGATTCTTTTGCCATTGAGCGTGGCTCCCCTGCTTTTTTCCGCGATATATAGCTCTTTCATCGCCGGCGCGTAGATAACGCCGAGAATTATTTCATTTTTATAAAATAACGCAATAGAAATACAAAACAAAGGATTTTGCATGGAATAATTTGTTGTGCCGTCCAAAGGATCAACCACCCAAAGATAATCGGATTTTTGGCGGTTGTCGCCCGCTTCCTCGGAAAGAATTTCATGATCCGGAAAATTCTTTTTGATCAAACCCAAGATGATTTTTTCCGCGCCCAAATCAGCAGCCGTGGCAATTTCGTGCTTGCTTTTGAAAAATGCTTTGGCGCGGCGATCGTGTTGGAAATTTTTTAAGAGATATTTTCCGGCCTGTTTGGCAGCGACAATGGCGAT
>JAGVFQ010000025.1 GCA_020057505.1 Patescibacteria group bacterium
AATTGACAATATTTTTATTCTATGCTAATATAAGGTGTTAGTTCTTTAAAACCGCTATTTTCTCTAGATTTGGTTACTTTAGAAGTAGGTTGTTTAATCACGAACCGATAAAATTGATATTTTAAGTTTTAGAGTAACTGAATCTAGCGGAAGTAGGAAACGTTTTTCACCAAAGACCTGGAAACGGGTCAAAACAATTAAGGAGAAATCGAGATGAGAAAGATCAGCGTGTTGGTTCTTAGTGTATTGTGCGTTTTCTTCGCTGGCGCCTGCAGCGAGACTCCGCCGGAACTGAATGACCTCACCGCCGCCGTTGTCGGCAACAACGACGGCAACATCGACGATGACTTTCGCGGTATCAGCCTGAAGGTCGCCGGTGAGATTAACCAGACCTGCGATCCGGCGGTGGTCATGGTCGTCAACGAGACGAACGCGGATATAGTCACGGACACAGTTGGTCTCGACACTCCGAAACGGATTCCTCTCGACAACGGCCAGTATCACGCCGGCGTGGAGATGGATTGTTTCCCGACCAACGACACCGAACCCACCAATCATTACGCCGCGACTTCGGCATCGTTCAAAGTAGCTGACAATGAGGTGCCAGTTCAATTGAAGCTTTATCTGTTGCCGCATAGCGGGGGCCTGTTCCTGACGGTTGACATCGACTCCGATGGCGACAGTTACTCCGACGATATCGATTGCGACGACCTCGATCCGGCGGTCCATGAAAATTGCGGCATCGTCACCGATACTGACTCCGACGGCGATGGGATCACCGACAACGTCGACAATTGCCCCGAGATTCCCAATCCGGCGCAGAACTCGTTGTGCGGCCACAATGTCGTCTATATCTCCTGCACTTCCGATTCGTTGGATCTCACGGCGGCGGCTCTTTGGTCCGATGCTGATGCATGGACCGCCTCCGTGGTTCGCAACGGCGAGTGGGCCATCATTACCCCCATCATCGGCGATTTCCAGTTTAATGTTCAGACCGCCAACGGGTATATCTATCGTGCGCCGGGGGTGGCATTTGGAACATGCTTTCTCTGGCATGAGGGGGTCAAGTTTGCCATATCAATGGTATTAAACAATAATGGCACAGGGTACAACGGCAAGGCTACCCTGCCACTGCCGTAAGAACGGCAAAAAGAGGAGGACACTCAGACGAACCTAAGAAGATAATTGCAATAAACCAAAAATTTTAGAGCAGCCTTCTTCTAGGGCGTCAGGAGTAATGTACTAAGCCAGCTTCAGCCAAGAAGCTGGCTATTTTTTTTGTCAAAAAGGTGGTAAAATATATTTGTAATAATATTTAGTCGTGCTTCGACCCAGCAAAATGCGGGGCATGGCATAAAGATATTTATGTTTACCGTGGCGTTACAAGTTATAATCGATTTTATTAAGGATATTTTATATTTCCCGCTTTGGTGGTATTCAGCCGGCGCTGCCAAGGCTTTTTTGTTTTCTTTAAATAAGATTCGGAATATGGCGAGGCAATTGGGACTCAAAATCTGGGTGGCTAATCTTTTTCGTCCAATGTTCGGCCAATACGACTTCGCCGGCCGGGTTATCAGTTTTTTCATCCGCTTGGTCCAGATTATCGCTCGATCAATAATGATGGTTGTTTGGATAGTCTTAATGCTGATTTTGTTTTTAATCTGGCTGGCCTTGCCGCCATTTATAATATATCAAATTATTATTAACTTTAGTTAGTATAGTGGGCAGAGAGTTAAATGAGTAATTAACATTTCGTATTTTTCGTAACTTTTCGTAATTTCGTAGAATAAATTATGCCTAATTTAGAGAAAAAAGAAAAGGAAGAAGATAAATTGCAGTTTTTGATTTGTTCAGCTTGCAATGGTTTGGGAGAGATAAACGGCAATGTTTGCCCGCAATGCCATGATTTAGGCGTCGTGGCTTGGTTTAATAATTCTCTTTTATATTGGAGCAAGAAAATCGATACGAGAGCAATATACCACGATCGCTTGGAATCAGCTTTTAATAAATTCATAAATATAATTCTTGTAATATTTGGCATTATAGGCCTAGCTGCTTTGGGCTGGTATATCTGGAATCTGGATTTTTCTTCCGCGCTCAGCCGATCGATCTTGGCTTCTCAAATTTTCTGGAGCAAGCTGTCTTTTTTTATTGAGATATTTTGGTTTTCGGTTTTAACTAACATGTTTTTGATTTATCGGGTTGAAAGAAAAAGGGGATTAAGGGCAAAATTGGCCCATCAGACTTATGAGACCAAAGAAATGGGCGTTAAATTATTTCCGCCGGCGAATTGGATTGAAGCGGAGAAGATGGATAAAAAACTCAAAATTAATGTCGCGAAGGCATTCAGCCCGGAAGCGATCGAATCAATTAAAAAAGCATATAGGCTCTCTACCAGATTCAAAAATCTAGAAGTGGCGTCGGCGCATCTTTTTGCCTCGCTTTTTGCTTTTTCCAAAATTAATATTATTTTTGCCAGATTGGGAACGGATTCCAAAGCTTTGGTCGAAAGAATTGGCTGGTTGCTCGCCGATTTGCCCGTTTCAGAGGGTGAAATTTATATTTCTACGGAATTGAAGAAATATTTTTTCCGAGCTTATAAAGAAGCTTATGAAGGAAAGAACGATCAGGTTGACGTCACGGAATTATTATTAACCCTCGCGAAAGATAATGAAAAAATTTCAGAAACGCTTCTTGATTTGGATGTTGATTTGAATAAAATAAAGAATGTCATTCAGTGGGTGAGAGTGCGTGAAATTATGAGAGGGAAAATGCAAAGATTCCGCGGCAGCGCGAAATTGAAACCAAAAGGCGCGATGGATAGGGCAATGACTGCTATGGCGACTCCGCACCTAGACCAATTTTCCAATGATCTGACTTTACTCGCGCGTTCTGGATATCTCGCGCCGTGCATCGGACGAGAAAAAGAAATTGAAGAAATTTTTCGCATTATCGAAGGCGGCCGAGGCAGCGCGATTCTTGTCGGCAATCCCGGTGTTGGCAAAACTTCTATCGTGGAAGGCATGGCGGAAAGAATGGTCGAGGAAGATGTGCCAATGATTTTACAAGATAAAAGACTCGTCAGTCTCAGTATCTCCCGATTAATCAGCGGCGTTTCGGCGTCAGAGGCGCAGGAGCGGCTCTTGATTATTCTTGATGAGATTGTCCGCGCCGGCAATGTGATTTTGTTTATTGATAATCTTCAGGAAATCGTCGGTATTACTTCCGGCGGCGAAGAGAGCATGGATCTCTCGGATGTTCTCGCCCAAGCTTTGGCGAAAAAATATTTTTTCTGTTTGACGACGGCGGCTCCCGCGGATTACGCCAAATATATTGAGAATAATCCTTTGGGCAATGTTTTGCATAAAGTTGACGTGAGGGAAGTGGACGAAAATGCCGCGATCCAGATTATTGAAGCCAAAAGCGGCAATATTGAATATCGCAACAATGTTTATTTTTCTTATGATGCTGTCGCTGCCATTGTGAAATTATCCAGCCGTTATATCCACGAGCGTTATCTGCCGGAAAAGGCGATCAGTATTCTTGAAGAAGTCGCGGTCTACGCGCGAAAACAAAGAGGTGAGGGAGCGGTAGTGATGGCTGATGATGTGGCGAATATTATATCGGAAAAAACCGGAATCAATCTCACCAAAGTGACGGAAAAGGAGAGTGAAAAATTGCTCCACCTTGAGGAAACAATTCACAATCGCGTGATCGGGCAAGAGGAAGCGGTAATTGCCGTTGCGTCGAGTTTGCGCCGCGCTAGAGCTGAATTGAGGGAAAATAAGCGGCCGATCGCCAATTTGCTTTTCCTTGGTCCCACCGGCGTCGGCAAAACCGAGCTCGCGAAGACTGTGGCTGATGTTTATTTTGGCAATGAGAATAATATGATTCGCCTTGATATGTCGGAGTATCAGGATAAGGCAAGTATTTACCGCTTGATCGGCGCCCCGGGCGAAGCAGGAATACTCACTGAAGCGGTGAGAAAAAATCCTTTCACGCTTCTCCTTCTTGATGAAATGGAAAAAGCCCATCCGGATATTCTCAATGTCTTTTTGCAGGTCATGGATGATGGTCGCCTCACTGATTCGCTCGGCCGAACGATTGATTTTACCAATATTATTTTAATTGCGACCTCGAATGCCGGCACGCAGTTTATTCAGGAACAGGTGAAGCTTGGCACGCCAGGGGAAGAGATAAAGCAGAAATTAATGGAAACTGAATTAAAATCTTATTTCAGGCCGGAGTTTTTGAATCGTTTTGACGGCATTATTGTGTTTAAACCTTTAAATCTGGAACAGGTGATTCAAATTACGAAGCTGATGCTCCAGGGCGTAGTCAAACGCCTGGAAGAAAAGGGCATTAATTTTAGCGCTTCAGATCAGGCAGTTGAGGAATTGGCGAAGATCGGTTTTGATCCGATTTTTGGCGCGCGGCCTCTGCGCCGGGCAGTGCAGGAAAAAGTTGATAACGCCTTGGCGGATTATCTTCTCCGGGGAGAATTGAAGCGAAGAGATATTGCGGTCTTGGAGCCAGGCGGAGTAATTCGAATTGAAAAGGCGAAAGAATTGTAAAATAAGTAAATTAAGAATTAAGTAAATACAGCTAAAGCTCAATTTACTTAATTCTTAATTTACTTGCTATGTATTTATTTCCACTTATTATTTCTTTCATCTTGGCGGTTCTATTGACTCTAGCGATTAAAAAGATAGCTTATAAACTAGACGTTCTTGATTATCCGAAAGAAGAAAGAAAAATTCACAAAAAGCCTATTCCGCTGCTCGGCGGCTGGGCGGTTTTTTTAGCATTTTTTTTAATTTTAAGCTATTATGGTTTTTTTACTGATAAACTTTTGGGCGGGCACATCAGCGGTAAAAATTTTCTTGGAATTTTCTTGGCAAGTTTGATCCTCATGATTGGCGGATCTTTGGACGATAAATTTAATTTAAAACCCGGCCGACAGATTATTTGGCCGATACTCGCGGCGCTGATTATTATTTTAAGCGGCATTGGCATCGGCGAAGTGACCAATCCCTTTGGTGGAAAAATAGATTTAGCGCTTTATGACAAAATATTATTTTGGTGGCAGGGTTTGCCTTATAAAATCACTTTGCCCACAGATATTATCACTTTTATCTGGCTTCTGGGTATGATGTACACGACAAAATTTCTTGATGGCCTAGACGGTTTGGCGACGGGTATTTCCGCAATCGCGGTTTTCCTGATTTTTCTTTTGTCCACTGTCACGGTGTATCTCTTGCCTGAGGTGGCGCTCGTGGCGATTGTTTTCGTCGGCGCGTGTTTGGGTTTTTTGGTTTTTAATTTTCATCCGGCGAAAATTTTTTTGGGCGAAGGGGGCAGTCTATTTCTTGGGTTTATTATCGGCGTCTTGGCGATACTCGCCGGCAGTAAAATCGCCACCACACTTCTCGTAATGGGCATTGCGATTCTTGATGTTCTTTGGGTAATCTTGCGGCGGATTTTCTGGGAAAAAAAGACGCCTTTTTCCGCTGATAAAAAACATTTACATTTTAGGCTTTTGGATATAGGATTCAGCCAAAGACAGGCGGTGCTATTCTTATATTCTTTGGCCATGGTATTTGGTTTGATGGCACTATTTTTACAGAGTAAGGGGAAATTGATTGTTTTGGGGATTTTAGGAGTGGTAATGGTGATTCTCGCGGCGATTGTGGTTAGAAAATTAAGTCGAAAAAATTCCACGGAGTGACAGCTATTATTCTTCGCCATGGTGTAAGCGAAGGTGAAGAAGGAGATAAAAATTGTTGAAAAATAAAAATATGGACTTTGATCTAGAAAAATTTGAAAAAATTAAAAAAGAAGCTAAAGAATATTATGATAAATTGGGTACTGTAAAATGTCCATATTTAAATGCTGAAGTGCATTTCAATGAAGAGGGTTTTAGTCATTTGCTTTCCAAGTCTTGGAATAGAGGCCGTTCATTAATTGAGCAATATACTCGCCTCAGAATTCTGTCAAAAGTTATTGAGATTATAAAGATAGCTTATACTTTACAAGAATTTGATGAAAGAAAATTTTTTGTAAGGCAAAAAATTAATTCTCGCTGGGAAAAAAGATTTAAAATTATTAAATATTATGTTTTTGTCGTTCTTCTAAAAGAACATAATTTGCGCTTAAAGATTGTAGTTAAAGAAATTGAAGGAAGCCAGCCATTTTTCTGGAGCGTTTACCCTTGCTGGAAGATTGCAAAAGATACTAATGGAGATAAGAAAAAAGTTTTTTACTCGGGAAATTTAGAGGAAGATTAATACAACTAAAAAAGCACCTGTCTGCGGTTTATGAAAATTGACCGCTGGGGGGCCAAAGCCCCCACAAGTGCTATTGACAATATAGCACTAGTTATCCACAATGTCAAATTTTCAATAAATTAAGCTTTATGCCCAGTAAGAGAAGCAATACAACTGAAAGACTAGAAGCTCGTGAAGCGCTGGAACAAAAATTTGAAATTCCGGCCGATTTGCGGACCCAGGAAATAATTTTTCGTTTGAGTAAGGAAGATACCTATATCGGAGCGATCGCCAAGCAGATTTGGCAGGCGATGGAAAGACATCTGCCGGAATGGAGCGGAGAAAAAGCTCCCCAATTTTTTGAATTGCCGAAAGAATTTGCTGAATCAATTGATCCCCTTGAATGGAATGCCTTATTGCATGAAATTGAAGATGAGAAGGTTCGCCTAGGCGAAACAACACCCATGGTAAAAGAATTTTTAGAATCGCGGGAGCATCTTAATCAGATTTTGCGCGAGAAAAAAGAACACTTAGGGCGGGAGAGCATTAAAGTTTCGGACGAATTAATGACTGAAGACGAGAAAAAAGAATCAAAACTTTTTCAGGAGCTTAATAGAGTGGTCCAGGATTTGGCAAAAGAAATGGGATTTAAGCGCCCGGTGATTTTGGAAATTACGCGCAGTGATGTTTTTAACGCTTATGTCCTCCAAGTGGCGAAAGAGGGCGGTATGGAAAAAAATAATACCGTGCCCTTGCGGTTGTTTATTAATGCCGGATTGATTGAGGGTCTGGATAAATTACTAAAAGATAAAGGCAAAGAGCCGACATTGGATCATCTGGCAATCGTCTTGGCCCACGAAATGGCCCACTTGAAACAGCCCGGCTACAATATTGATGAACCGAACAAAAATCGCGAAGAACATCAGCGCTATGAATATGATGCTGATACTGAAGCGCTTGAAGCCATGGATCGCGCCGGATACAATCCGATGGCAGGAATTGAATTTTTTGAAATCATGAATCAAGGCCGGAGCAAGTGGAAAAATATCATAGGTGGGTTTGTCGAAGGCAGACATCCCTTAACTGAAGTGAGAATTAAAGAATTGTGGCAGATCTATCAGCGGCCAGACCATCCCTATTTTTCAGCGCAAAAAGAGCCAGAGCCGCTTTCCCTGAAAGCTTTAGCGGAAACCTCAGAACTTCTCCGCCATGAATTTATTAAGCAAATTGAAACAGCGGAAAGTCTTAAAGATTGGGATAAGATCATTGAACGGCTGGAAAAAGATCCCAAAATGACCTTGCGTGATGCAGAAATTGTCGGACGCATGCTCAGAATGCATACAGATGCGCGGGTGGCCATTGCCGGCGCAGTTGAGGAGTTGGAAACAAATACCGGCCTAGCTGAGGCCGTCTTGTATGTAGCTAACCATGATCAAGGTTTAATTGAAAAAGGTCAGAAGATGTACGTTAATTTTGAGTGGATGTTTTCTAATGGACACTCATTATCCGAGCCGACAATAATAGACAAACCATCATTGATGGGATTAACAGGTTTAATAGGAAATATTGTCAAGAAAGAATCATCTGAAAATTTAAGACAAGAATTTGATCAACGGCAGGCTCGCCGTGATGATGAACTCAGGTTTACGGAATATATCCAAAATCATGGGGTTGGCAATGAAATAGTGCAGAATAATTATTTTTCTACCGTAGCTGATCTTCTTGACCCCAATAATGAAATGGCGGTGGCGTTTTGGCAGAATTACTTTAGCCAGGAAGTATATAAAGACGAAGAAGCAATATCAGATAAGCAAGAATTAATAGAAAAAGCTAAAAATCTTATAGTTTCTCATTTGGCAGGAGCGATCTGTTTGGGGGTTAAAAAGGAAAACTCTTATGAAGAAGAAGCTATTGACGTTAAAGAAGAATTTCTCAAAATATTAAAAGAAGTACGTGAAGGCAAACCAAAAGAGCCGGGAGAAGCTGAGGCTTTTGGTAGCCTAGATTTAGGTAAAATAAAACAAAGGATAGCGGAGCGTTTATCTACCTACCGCGAATCGACGTCGCGTTCAATCGAAAGGCCTCAATATAAATCTCCTCGTCGAGAACTATATAGTATTAATACTAGGTTATTAAATTATCCAGAACGCATACCCAAAGAAGCGCTCAAGCTCGAAGCCAAATTGCCAGAAGAGCTAACTCCTCTCCAAAATATTCTATTCAAATACTTTCAAGTTGCCCGTAAAATATTTGAAAAGACGCTTTCAGAAGAATTTATCAAAAAAGAATATGGGCTTGATATGCCCGGCAGCGTAGAAGCGCGTCAGATGCATTTTGAAGAGATTTTTGAAGATTTCTTTTTTGATGTGCCGGAAGCCAATAGGCGGTTTTTGGATGGCATAGATTCGTTTCGTTCCCAAAAAGAAATTTCAGATTATGTGCGTTGGCTTTATTCCACCCCTAATGAATTAGAGCATAACCATTATTTAGGGGAGGTAAGCAATCTAAATCCGGAATTTGGCATTATTACTACTTTTTTTCTTGGCGATGATGAAAAGATAAAAACGCCGGAAGAACTGGCCGGATATCTGGAACGCGTTCGCACTGCCGCTCATCACCCGGTGCTTAAAGGAATATTAGAACGTAACGCGAGGAATGATAGTACCGAAGTGAGAAATAAGGAAACTCCAGAAAAAATTCGGGTAATAATACGTAAGGGGCGAAAACCGTTCGAAATTAAAAAGAAAATATTTATTAGATATATTCAGGCCGGTTTGGGTATTGATCTGGAAAAATTAAATTATGACAAAATTCCTGATGCGGCCGAAGAAAAAATTCATCAAGCCTTAACTAGTCGGGCGGAGGGCAAAAATCTGCCCTCGGATTATTATTTTTGGCGCAGCGGTGGCAATTTTACATCCGATCTCTGGACGAAACTTAAGTTTTTGTTTGGGACGTCAACTAAAAGAAAGGAGCAAAAACAATATAGAAAATATATCATTGAACATATTAGCCGATTTAGACGTGAGGAGCAAAAAGCGGCTCTCAATCAAATTTTATCTGAAGAATTTATGCGGCTCATGGCTGACGATCAGGAAGAGATAGATCAGTGCAACTCAAGTTTTATTGATATTAATCAAGCTACTAAATTATGAAAATACCCGAATTTAAAGGCCGATTATTATTCGATCGGCTGAAAAAGGCTCGCGAGCCGGAAAAACTGGAAACCAAGAAATATATAGGTAACGCGCCCATGGGCAAAGTTTTACCTTATATTGAAGAAGGTAAAAATATTGAAATTAAAGATATAAATACTAGATTTGATGTAGTGGGCAATTTCTTTTTCGACAAACTGGATTTTGAACTTAGCCATATAGCGGGGACGCCAGAATTTGATCGATTGCGAGAAAAATTAAAAATTCAATTTAATCCTTTGGCCAAAGAAAGAGCGTTACGCGATTTGCAGGATTATCTTAAAACTAATCCATGCTCAGATGAGCAGGCGCCGATTTTGGCCATTATCAAAGAATTGCCATTAGGTTTTGGTTTTTTAAGCGTTGCAAAAGACAGCCAACTAGATGATCGAGACATAGTTGCGTTAAAAAAGGAGGGTCGTAAATTAAATATTAATATTGATCAATTGCCATTTGATAAAGAGCATAGATGGAATTTGCCCATCAACCATGAAATTGCCATGCATTTTGCGATTGGCAGCCTTTATCCAGCCGGCAGTTTGGAATCGTATAGAGAGGGGGGTCCACGAGACAACCGTCCAAATAAAGAGTCACTAGATATCCCTTGGTTAATTCGCATCTTTAAAGCGGCGCAAAAAAGGTACGAAAAAGCTTGGGAGAAAAATGATTCAAACAACTTGCGGTTGATGAAGAAAAAAATTGTTCATCTGGAATGGCGGGCAGACAATCATTTGTTTGAAACAGAAGAAGAACAAAATCAATTTGGAAAAATGAAAGACTGGGAAGGTTTATTATCAAGCGTTGCTCAGGATGCCGGTGGGGGAGTTTCTTGGCCCTTTTTTTTGAAGAAACTGTGGGAAGAAGAGGATTTGTTGCAAAATCAATTTAAAAAAGTCGATTACCAAAATCCATTGGATAATATCTCAAATTTTGTTGACGACCCGCGATTTGAAGAGGCGCTATATAAGATAGGCGAAATATTAGCGCCGGTTACGGCCTGGTCGGAAAAAAGATCAGAGCTACCAAAAAAAGAAGAATACATCGCCATAGCGCATAAAGCGCTAGAAGAATATTCTAAAATATACACAAATGCACCCCGACCTCATGCCGAGAATTTAAAAGAAGTTTACATGGATGGCGCAAGACAAATCCAATGGGAAGAGATTCTTAAATTTAAAGGATTACTGAAAACAGAAATAGATAAGCCGAAATTATTTGAGCGAGCGCAAGAATTTACTGAAGGTTTTTATCGCGATTTTTTACTGTCCGAAGCCTGGAAAAAAGAGCCGCAAAAAGATAGAAAGACAGCCGAACGCTATCTAGAACTGATGCAAAAAGAAACGCCAGACGGCGCCAAGCTCAACCGCGCGCCAGACCTGATGAATCGTTATGTACAAGGTCATTATCAAGAGGGTACTTGGCAAGATCCTGATTTATTTTTTAATCTATCGCCAGAAATAGATCGAAATAAACCATCTGTATACGAGAGTGATTTTAAAAATGATGAGTCGCTTAGGAATTCCTTACATTTTGAATTTAGAGACGCAGCAAATTATCGACAACTAATTGTAGCTGGTCGCGATGCGGATAATGAAGGTTATCAAATGGGCATTCACTATATTGATAATGATATTCTTAAAATAGAACATAACAAACGCAAGCAGGCTTTGCAAGAGAAGTGGCAAGAAGAAAAAACAATTCCCGGCCGGTATTTGTATGTTTTTTCTGATGCCGCGAGCCGTAAGCCCGGCCAGGAAGCCGTCACGGACAAATCATATGCCATGCGGCTAATCACTGAATTTGCTAATAATGACTTGGATCACATCAAAGAGAAATTAGATAAGGGCGAGGATATTAAATCTGATGTTGGCAAGAATTATGAATGGATTAACAAACATTTGAAAGAGCCTTGTTTGCTCCGTGATTTTTATTTGGATAATGTTTTGAATCTGCGGCTGTGGGAATATTTGAAAAATTCTCGTTTGAGGAAACAATTGGCAACGGAAAATATTAAACTCTCTACTATTGATGTTGATTTGGAAAAGCATTTGAAAGACAAAGATGATGGCGTTCTTCAAGACGCGTATTTTACCAAATATACGCTTTTCAGGGTAGACGGCTTAGCGGCCAAAATCAATTTATTCAGCCTTGAAGAAAAGATAGAGCTGGCGGGGATTTTGAAAGAATTCAGCCAGAAGATGAGCCCTATGGTAGCTGAAAGCTATGAACGGATTATTCTTGAATTGGAAGCGGAAAAATTAAAAGCCGATTATAAAGAAATTTATGATGATGCCATGCCGCGCGATCACGCAGCAAACGACGAAGAAGCGCGGCGGGCGAGCGACAAAGCCTTTAGCTATGCTTTGGATCGAATTCTAAAAACTTTTTCTATGGCTAGTTATAATCGCGATGAATTGCTTGAACGTTTTGCCCTTGATTTTGCCACGACGCCAGAGCAGATTAAAATAATCGAAGAAGCGACCTACAGCTATCTTGCAAGAAAACCGCATATAGAAGAAGAAAAAAAGGAAAAAGTGCCTTTCGCGCCGGTCGAGGCAGTGAAAAATTATCTGGCGATATTCAAGGATCGCCCAAGCCGGGCGAAAATTATGGGTTGGATTTTCGGTGGCGAGTTGCCGGACGACCGTTTTCTTGAAGGAAAAAGTTTCAATATCAATGCTGATGAAGAGCGGGAAGTCTTTTGGCTCATGAGTAATGCCGAGCGTAAGGCAGTTTTGTATAATGCCTTAATGGGCGATCAGGGCTTGTTTGAAGTGCCGGCGAATTGGGATAATTTTGTTTTTGATCCAGAAAGATTGGATAAGAAAATTTTTGCTGGATTAGAGGGAAAAAATTTCGACGATGTTCAAATAGAACAGAATTATTTTATTAATTTTCTCAAATCATTTTATGAAAATAATTTTGCTCCGGTTTTGAAGGAAGAAGAAGAGGGTAAAGAATCAATGGAGCCGGCGTTGCGAACGATATTTTTTGAGATTTTTAAAAACTATTCTACGCCGCGGCGAGTGGAATTATTTTTGGCTATTACCGAGCGCATGCGTGATTTGCGTTTGAATAATAAAAAGTTAACCGCTGGCCAAGCGATCAGATTATTTTTGGAACAAGTTGGCGTGGTGGGTATTAAAGCCGGTCAAGTTATCTCCGAGCAAAAAGGCATGGTGAGCGATGAAGTAAAAAGAGAACTTTCATCTTTGCGCGACAAAGCCTCGCCCTTTTCCAAATTCGGTGTCTTTACTTATCTCAAAACCGCGGGACTCCTGGGTGAGGCTGGCGAAGAAACCAAGGCGCCTTTCCAAATTTCGGAAGTTGGGGAGTGCCTGGGCAGCGCCTCGATCAAGCAAGCGCATTTGGCCTGGACCAAAGAAAGGAAAGCGGTAGTGGTGAAAGTGCCTCGGCCGACCATTGATAAGAATTATGCGGAAGATGTTAAGGTGCTGGAAATTGTGATGGGCAAATTGCGTGAACAAGGGGTGAAGGTCCCGGAATTTTTGCTTAAGGAAATTGTTGATGCCTGCACCTCAGAATTTGATTTTAGCCAGGAAGGCGTGGCCCAGCGCGATGTTGATAAAAATCTTTATAATAGAAAAGCTTCGATCGCGCTCGAAAGCGATACGCCAGCCGGGCGCATCCCCAAGGAATCAATTAGGCTGGACGCGCCAGATCTGGAATTATTAGTGAGGAAAGGCGAGAGCCGCGTCAAAAATCTGCAATTGATGATTGATGAATATATCGGCGGCTTTAATCTTTTGGAACTGCAGGATTATCAAAGATTGAATAGCAAGGCCGATCTTACGCCGGAAGAACAAGCGCAAAAAAATAATCTAGAACAAAAAATAAATAAAATTTATGGCATGTATGCGGCTTTGGCGAGAGAGGATCTGGCAACTATTTCCATTGAATCAATGCGCGCCCAAATCGCCTTGGATCTGATTGAACAAATTATCTCTGATGGCGTATTTCACGCTGATTTGCATTCAGGCAATGCGATTGTGGATGTTAAGCCCAAAGCCAAGCGCCTAGCCTTGATTGATTTTGGTAGCGTGGGTAGAAGTGTCGAAGTAACGCCGGAGAAAGTCATCGATCATCGGGAATCTTTTAAAGAGTTTCTGGGCAATCTGATGTTTCTCAAAATGAATATGGGTGATTCAAGGCAATTAGGCAAGATTGTTGATCAGTATGTAAAATTAGAAGGCTATGATGCTGATAGATGGTCCGAGCAAATTGCCAAGCTCAATCAAGATAACGCTACTTTGGGTGAATTTTTCAAAGAATTGCTATCTGATATTTTAACAAAGAAAGCTGAAATCAACCGCCAGTTTAAATTTTTATTAAAAGCCCTAGCGGCTGCCGGCGGGCACTTCGACGCCTTGAGTGATTATCTGAAAACAGCGATAAGTGAATCTATCGATAAGGGCGTAAAACAGAGAAAACCGATCGGCGAGATTCTCTTGGGATATCCGGGATTCCATAAACTTAAACCCTTAGTTGAAGGCAATAAACAATTAAAAACGATGCTCGGTTTATAAATCTATGATTAAAAAAAATACTGATTATTCTTTATGCTAAATAAAAAAACAAACAATAAGCAAATTACAATTTTTGAAGGTCAAAAAATCCGCCGGCTTTGGGATGAGGAAAAAGAGCTCTGGTATTTTTCAGTGGTGGATATTGTGGCTGTTCTGACAGATCAGACGGATTTTCAATTAGCTAGAAATTATTGGAAAGTGCTGAAAAGTCGTTTAAAACAAGAAGGAAGCGAAGTGGTTACAAAATGTAACCGGTTGAAAATGGAAGCAGAAGACGGAAAATTAAGAGAAACCGACACGGCTGACGTGGAAACAATTTTGCGTTTAGTCCAATCGGTTCCGAGTCCGAAAGCCGAGCCGATAAAGCTTTGGCTGGCTAAAGTCGGCTATGAACGAATACAAGAGACAACTGATCCGGAAAAATCTATCAATCGCGGAAGAACGAATTGGCAAAAAATGGGCCGAAGCGCGAAATGGATTCAGCAAAGAATGATGGGACAGGAAATCAGAAATAAGCTAACGGATTATTGGAAAGATAATGAAGTTAAAGAAAAAGATGAATATGCTATTTTGTGCTTTTCGGCAAAGTAAATGATATCCACAGGCTAAAATAAATTTTGTAAATCTATGATCAAAAAAATATTAATTATTCTTTTACTAATCCTTGGTTTTCTCGTTTGGGCTTGGTGGGGCTATCGGACAGATAATGTTTATTTTTTGAAATTAGCCAGCCAGCCAATTTTGAAAAATATTTTTAGTGAGGTGAATAGTAAAATATATCAAAGAGGTGTTGTTCAAATTAACGAAAATAAAATAGACGTGGAAATAGCGAAATCTGCTGCCGCGAAAATTGCCGGGTTGTCGTGGCGGAAAAGTTTAGCCGAAGGCAGTGGTATGCTCTTTGTTGAAGGTAAGTCGAATTATTATTCTTTTTGGATGAAAGATATGCTTTTTCCAATTGATATAATTTGGATTGCTAATAATCAAGTGGTTGATATCAGTAAAAATATTCCTGTGCCGCAGGGTAACAATTTGCCGAGCTATAGTCCGGATGAGCCCGCTAATTATGTACTTGAAGTTAATGCCGGCTATGCCGATCGTCACGGAATAAAAGTGGGGGATAAAGTGAAGATTGAGGTTGAAAACAAGTAAATTAAGTAAATACAGTAAATCAAGGATTATTTTGAATAACGAAACGGCCTCCTGTCATTGCGAGCCCCTCCGTAGCGAAGCGGAGGATGGGCGTGGCAATCTATTTCTTGCACTAAAGCCGGAGATTGCCACGTCGCTCCACTTCGTTCCGCTCCTCGCAATGACAATTTCATTAATATTTAGTAATTTTAAGGCAATTAAGTAAATTAAAGGCTGGGGATAGCGGATTTGACGAAAATATTAACTTGTTATATAATGCCGTTACATAGTCATTGCGACTATTTTTAATTTTATATTTTTAAAAGTATGTCAAAGATAGCTGTAATTAAAACCGGCGGAAAACAATATAAGATTCGCGAAGGCGAAGAATTGAGGATCGAAAAAATCGCGGGCGATGCCGGCGACAAAATTAAATTTGAAGTTCTTCTAATGGCTGACGAAGAGGGGAACGACGTTCAAATCGGCAAGCCATTTCTCGCGAGTAAAATTGATGCTGAGATTATCGAGCAGGGAAGAGCCAAGAAGATTTTGGTTATAAAATATAAGCCCAAAGTCAGATACGCGAAGAAAAAAGGCCATCGACAGATGTTCACGAAAGTAAAAATTGGTAAGGTATAAGAAAAAAGGAACGGTTTTAAACCGTTCCTTTTGTTTTTTGGAAAAATTGTACACGTAGAGACGCAACATTGATTTATATTTCTCTTCTGCCTTTGAGGGCGTTGGAAAGCGTCGCCTCATCGGCGTATTCAAGATCGCTCCCCATAGGCAAACCACGCGCCAAACGCGTGATTTTTATATTGTAGGGTTTGAGAATTTTTGTGAGATAAAGAATCGTGGTCTCGCCTTCCATGTCCGGGTTCAAAGCCAGAATAACTTCCTTAATTGCCCCCTTGACAAAGGGGGGGCGGGGGGGATTCTTTAGTCGGTTTACCAACTCTTTAATTTTTAACTGATCAGGCATGATTCCTTCGAGCGTGTTTAGCGTCCCGTCGAGGATATGGTAAAGGCCATTGTAATCGCCGGTAGATTCGATAATAATCATGTCTTGCGGTTCGGCTACGACACAGAGGAAAGTTCTGTCTCTTTTGGGATTGGCGCAAATATCGCAGGGATTTTTTTCAGCGATATTTTGGCATTCGGAGCAGACGGTTAATTTGCTTTTGACGTTGATTAGGGCTTCGGCGAAACGAGCCAATTCTTCTTTTGGTTGTTTTAATAAATATAAAACCAGCTTTTCGGCGGTTTTGGGCCCAATGCCCGGAAGTTTGTTAAATTCGTTGATTAAGTTTTGGATTGATGAAGGGAATTTAGTCATAATTTTTAAGATCCCCTCCTCTCGGAGGAGGGGTAGGGGTGGTGTGCGATATTAAAACATTACAAACCCCCTCTGCCTCCCCCTTCGCGAGGGGGAGAACTAAAAAATTTACTGCAAGCCTGGGAAGCCGCCCATGGCGCGCATTTTCTCGGCCATTATTTTTTGAATTTTTTTAATTACATCATTAGTAGCTTCTTTAACGGCTGATTCCAGTTTGTCTTTGGTCTCCACTTTCATTAATTCCTGGTCAATAGTGACGGATAAAATTTCCTGATTGCCGTTCATAATGATTTTCACCTTGCCCCAGGCAGCCGAGCCTTCGGCGGTTTCTCCGGCTAAAGCATTTTGCATTTGCTTGGCCTGGCCGCGGAGATCCTTCATGTATTTTAGTTTCTCAAACATAAATTTAGGTTTTAGAGAGTTAGTTATTAGGTTTTGGATTTATAATCAGTTTAGCAGTTAGTTATTTTAAGAGCAAGGGATTATTTTGATAATTTTGACAGATTTTAATCTTATGATAACATAGTAATGTTCTTTGAATTAGCAATCTAGATAGTTAAATCAAAGTTAGGAGGATAAAATGCACATCAATCATGTCGGCGGTGGTAAGGAACGCGATTGGCTGGCGGAATTTTCCGAATTAGACGGCACTAAGCCAATAACGCTTCATATGTTTTGGCCTGGGAAGTATGAGTTATTATTAACTGCTGACACGCTTATAAGGGTCCCTGTCGGCACGGTGGAAGTCGATGGCGCGCCGCTCAATCGACATGGTCGCGATATCGAATTCCAGGCCGGGAAGCGCTTGTCGATTAAGGTTGATGCTCCGGCGGTCATTCTCTGCATTTACGACCGGCGGTACGTATAGAACCAACCCAAACCCATAACACGCAAAGAGGGCAAAGCAAGCCCTCTTATTTTTATTATTAAAAAGTTTTATTTTAGGCTAAAATAACATTAAATTTGAAATTTCCGCAATTTTTGCCCTTGACAGAATTTATAGATGTGCTAATATGTAGTTATATTTTTTAAGCGCACTCAGACCCCTCAAGCCGAACACTCGGCTTTTTTAAATTGTTTAAAATTTATTACTTCATCGGTTATCACAGAAGTTTGCGATCTAAATTGTTTG
>JAGVFQ010000042.1 GCA_020057505.1 Patescibacteria group bacterium
CCGTGTAGCTCGCGAGGTCGGACTCAAGGTTAGCGGACCAATAAAGGTCAACTAATCCATCACCGGGTAGAGCCGTGAGATTCTGGGGAATGCCGGGGGAAACTAGATCAGGACCGCTCTGCGCCGAGGGCGTTACCATCACTTCAGTCGAGTAAACGCTTTCATGGGCATTTTGATCGTAAGCGGTGACGACGACGTAATAGCTGATGCCATTCGCCAACTGTTGGAGCAGATAGCCGTTGTTGTTGCCGACATTCAGGTGGAAGTTGTAGAAGCCGGAAGTCGTTCCATAGTGAACTCTGTAGCCGGCAATGTCGACTTCTCCGTTGGCCGTCCAGGCGATCGACGCCTGGCCGTTGCCAGCCACCGCGACAACGCCTTGCGGTGCCGCTGGCGGCAGATCCTGGAACATCAAATTAATCTCTAGTCCACCGCCCGGTGCAGAGGGCTGAACCCCCAGCGGCGGATTGGTGTTCCAGAGACTCAAATCGAGATAGTAAGCCGTGCCTTGCGACACGACGCAGATTGTTCCTTCGAGTCGATGGAAGCTGTCGGTCGGGACATTCGCGATCGTAGTTGAGGTGGCGGCCGGACTGAAAGCAGCACACCGAATCGAATTCGGATATGTGCCAACTATGTCCGAGTTCCAGCAAACCTGTGAAATGTTTGCCGGATTGACCGCTCCGTTTTGCAGCCGCATCGGAAGATCGGCGTTCATGATCATAATACTGATGCGTTCATCGGTCTGTTCGCGGAAAATAATCGTCGCATTCGCGTTGATTACTCCGCTCACGGCTGACGCGAGCGGGCTCAGGTTGCCGGCGCGGTCGTAAGCCTGCGCGGAAAACAAATAAGTCTGTCCCGCAGTCAGGCCGGTGAACCGCCAGGTCGTGCGACTTCCCACATTGAGCGAGTTGTCCCACGTGCCAGCGACGGTGCCGATGTAGACGACGTAACCGCTAAGATCCGTTTCCGTGTTAGTGGTCCAACCGATGTCGGCGATCCCATTACCAGGAGCAAGCCAAAGACCGGTCGGAGCCGCGGGGGGTGTGGTGTCGTCGCCAATGCCCGCTTGTGGAATTACGGATACCTCGACTGACAACCCGCTTTGATTTCCAGCACGATCGACTGCGGTCACGGCGAACGTGTATTGAACACCGTTCGTTAAACCGCTCGCATGATAGCCGGTGACATTGCCGACATTGATAGGCGTTGCGGGGTAGCTTCCACCAGCAACTTTCTGCCAGACCTGATAGCCGAAGAGATCGGCGTCGGTGTTGGCCGACCACTGAAGGTCGACTATCGCATCACCTGGTGTCGCCACCAAGTTTATCGGAGCCGCGGGCGGAGTGGGGTCGGTCGTCGAAGGCGCCTGTGGCACCGCCGATCTTTCGATCGCATTGCCGCTGCGGTTGCCGCTCGTATCCACGGTGCGAACCGTAAAATAATAGAGCGCACCATTCTGCAGCCCGGTGACAACGTAATGCAACCGACCATCGTTACCAAGCACGTTGCCGGCATTAATGGGATTGCCATAAACTCCAGCCGAGGTTCCGTATAGGATCTCATAAACATTAACATCGGAATCCGCAACTGGCGACCACGAAAGGTCAATCATACTGTTGCCGGGCGTCGCGACGAGATTTTCCGGCGCTGCCGGGATAGTCAAATCTCCTTGCAGCGCTTGCGGCGTCGCGCTTCGTTCGACCGAGAATGCAGTCTCCTTGCCGTTCGCATCGTAGGCGGTGACTGCGAAAAAGTACAGAGTACTATTCGCTAACCCCGTCACACGAAAAGAAATGAGACCGTTCTCGACGATGTTGCCGACGTTCGTCGCCGGCCCGTAAGCCGCCGACTGAGTACCGCAATAAACGTTGTACCCGCGCGTGAGCGTATCGGTGTTCGGCGACCAAGTCAGACGAACTTGCCCGTCGCCCGGAGTTGCCTCCAGATTGACCGGCGCGGCCATGACGTTCCCCGCCGCATTGGCGGAATTCTTCGGGCTTTCCTTCTTGTCGCAAGCGACAAAAAGAGCCATCGCCAAAATGGCGACGATTGCTACTAACATTTTCTTGTTCATCGTCCGTTCTCCTCTGTTTTGAAATCCCGTTGGAAAAAATCCGTGTTTCTTTTTCTTTCTATAGCCGAAAAAGCACATAATAAATTATGCGCTATTTAATTTTCAAAAAACGCCAAACCATTATCTGCCTATTCAAAGGCTTTTTAGGCTTATTTTACCTAAATTTCGGACAATGGTTTGATGCTTCAACTTATCACACTTTTTCTATATTGTCAAGGTTTTAAATTAAAAAAAGCCGCTTTACTTCTAGCGGCCATTTTTAATCAAATTGTTGTAAATTTCTATGAGCTTTTGATAATGAATTTGCGGGCTGAATTCTTCTTCAACCAGTCTCCGCCCTGCCCTCCCCATCTCGATAATTTTTTCCCTTTTATCATAAAGATAACTAATTTTTTCCTGCAAATCTTGGGCATCGCCGGGCTCAAAGATGAAACCGGTTTTATTATCTCGAACCAGTTCCGGGATCCCCCCGCTCTTCGCGCCTATTACCGGCTTGCCCAAGGCAAAAGCCTCGAGAACGGAAATTGGATTATTTTCATAAATTTCCGAGGGCAAAATAGCAAATCGCGATTGGCTCACAATCTCTTTTAATTCTTCTTTCTTTTTGTAACCTACGAGCTCAATATTATTTAATTTTTTATTTTTAATTTCTTCCATCAATTCCCCATCGCCGAGTATTTTTAATTTTATATTCGGTAAATCTTTTAGGGCGGCAACCAGAGTCATAATCCCCTTGTCTCGCTCGAGGCGGCCGAAATAAACAATATACTCTCCCGGCTCAAAATTCGGCTTATATTCTTTGGCGTCGAGAAAATTATATAATTGAATTAATTTCTTTTCAGGAATATTCCAACTAATAATTTTATTAGCCAAAAATTTGCTTGGCGCAATAAACTGATTAACCTTGTCGTAGACTCTGATCAATTTGTGGACACTGAGTTCAAGAGCCGCCAAAGCGCTAAAAGAATATGAATTCTTCAAACAGCGATGGATAATCGCTTCATGATATTTGTGAATTTTACAGCGCTCACAAGGCGCGCCTTCAGTAAATAATTTATAATTAGGACAAATAATTTCATAATCGTGCAAAGTTTGGACGATAGGAATTTTATGTTTTCTTAACACCGAAATAATCGAAGGCGAAATCTGATGCGCGATATTATGAAGATGGGCGATATCTGGTTTAGTCGCTCGGATTAATTTTTCCAATTTTCTTTTGGCTTCAACTGAATAAATTAAGTGTCCGGCCCTTTTTATATCTCGAAAAATCCCTTCTCGCACATTGTAATCAACTGGATTAATAAAATAATCAGCATAATTTGACGGCTGATTTCTCGCGTCCTTCATCGAGAAAGAAATAACTTCATGGCCGTTAGCCTCGAGCAAATCAATCAAATCCAAAAATAAGGCTTCAGCGCCGCCTTTGCGATAAAAAAATTTATTTATTTGCAAAATCTTCATAGAATGGCTACGAAATTACGAAAGCCTACGAAAAATACGAAATAATTATAAACATCAATTTAGTAGTTTTCGTAATTTTTCGTACTTTCGTAGAGTTAATTCTTGATAGACCTCTTCATATTTTTTAATCTTCTGCCGCAAATCAAAGTTATCTTCGACGTTCTTGCGCCCGGCTGAAACTATCTTCGGCAATTCGGCCTTATTTCGCAACGCCCAATCAATAGCCTCAAAAATACTTCCTGAATCACCCGGTTCAAATAATACTCCGTTAATTTTGTCTCTGACTATTTCTTTCAAGCCGCCTGTATTTGAAACTAAAACCGGCACTCCCACCGCTTGAGCTTCAAGCACCGACATGCCCAAACCTTCCCAAAGCGAAGGCAAAATAAACAGATCCAATTCATTCAAAATTTGCAGAATGTCTTGCCGGTCGCCAAAAAATTCTACGTACTTATTCAAATTTAATCTGCTTACTGCTTCTTTTAATCCGGACTCAAGCTCCCCGCCGCCGATTATTTTTAGTCTAAAGCCGGGGTATTTATTAATAATCTGGGGCAAAGCCCGAATCAAAAAAATATGTCCCTTTTGCTCACGCAGACGAGCAATCACTCCTGCCTTGATATTTTCTAAACTGATTTCTTTTGATCCGCGAAACGGGAAATTATTCAAATCAATGCCATTATAAATCACTTCGATTTTATCGGGATTAATCCCCTCCTCCTCTATTGAATATTCTTTTACTCCTTCGGAAACGGCAATAATTCTATCAGCAAAAAGAGACAAAAATTTCTTAATTAATCTTTTAAAATAACCTTCGCTTAAATTTATATTATGTTCGGTCGTAATAATTACCGGCACTCTGGCCTTAATAGCGGCAATTCGGCCCCAGGTATCGGCGCCGAATAAATGAGTGTGGACAATCTGCGGCTTTTTATTTTTTAAATATTTATAAATTTGCCACAAAATTTCGAGCTTATTTTTTTTACCAATAATCTCCATCTCAATCCCCTGTTCTTCAAAATCTTTTTCTAACGGTCCGCCCTTAAAAGATAAAATTGAAATATTATAGCGATTTCGATCCAAATTTTTTGCCAAATCCAGCAAAAGCAATTCCGCTCCTCCGCGAAGGAGCGTTGGAATGATTTGGATAATATTAATTTTATTATCAGTAATATTCATATTATTTCGCTTCTACTTCTATCTTGAAGCCACCCATTAAATTTTCATCATAACCAAAAAATGATTTAATCAGCTTGCCATTATAATTAAAGATATTTACGTGACTGGACCATTTTTTAGAACTGACTATAAATTCTTTCTTCCCATCATTATTAATATCATTAATCACTAAATTAATCCCACCATAATAATTCGGCGTATAGGCATAAAATATAGGGACTAATAATCTACCTTCCAAACTTCTAATCTCAATCGCTGAATTATCAGAATATCGGATTGTCTCTTTGATCCCATCGCCATTGAGATCTTCTGTTATTGAATTTTCATTAGCAGCGCTCGGCCCAGAATTGATCCAACTTTTGATTTCTTCTCCTTTGGCATTAAAAACTTTCACCGGCAAAGACTTGTCATTCGGATAGATGATAATATTTTTATCTTTCAAGAGAATAATCCCATCATTCGGCTGGAGAACAATCTGGCTGATTATTTTGCTCGCGCCATTAATTTCGCCGACGATAGTATTATATGATCGAAGCAAATTAATAGTCTTTTCTCCGCTCGTCGGGTTTACCAAGACTAGGCCATTTTGAAAATCTCTCTCCCAAACTCCTTGAACATTACCAAGCTCGTGCGCCGCTTCCATCGGCTGGCCCAAATCAATATTGTATTCATCATACCACCAAAATTGCCCATGGTCATGAGTGCCGTAATCAAAACTATAATAAGCGTCAAAAAGTAAAGCGCTCGTTAAACCAAAAAGCATTTTTTGGTAATCGGTCGCGCTGCCGGTGTTTTCCGTATTGGAATTAACGATAAAAATCGGCTGGTTGGTTTTGGCTTTGATCGCATAGTATTCGTCAACAGTTTCTTGCCAAGTCTTGCCTTCACCCGTGGGGAAAGTCTCGAACATCCGACCATTGGTGCTTTTGCCGTAAAGCGTCCCGCCATTAGTCAGAATAATTTTTTCCGATCCGAGGCGAAGCCGCAAATTATTGAGCAAAGTTTTCATGGCTTGCTGCCATTCCGCATCGATAACGCTATTAGACTCTTGCTTGCCATCATTATTAATATCAATATTACCCAAGCCGGAAATCTTGTCCCAAACTACGTCGAGAAAGACACCATCCCAAGAACCATTAGCTATTAATTTTTTATCAATAAAATTTACCAAATAATCTTTGTAGTCGGTAGTAATATTGAGCATTTTCGTTCCTGGCCAAGAAGAAATATTGGCACCGGAAATATCCATGAGCCACCAACTAGATTCGAGGCCGGCTAAAAATTCCTGGCGAAAAAGATAAGGAGAAAAATCAAAATTTAATTCATTGTGAACATCTTGATTCGCAATATAGGCTAGAATAATGATATCGGGATTATTTTTCCTTAAATAAGGAATAAGATCTGGGTAATCATTTTGATACTCCATATCCAAGACAACTAAATCATAGCTCGCTAATCGGCCATAATCAGCCCGGTTAATTTTGGGATTAAGGTAATAGTTGGCTAGGCGCGGATAGCTATGAGTTTCACTCGCGGCCGAAGAAAAAACAGAAAGAAAACCAAAAACAGCGACTATGATCGCGAGAGGTAAAAGATAGACTATAATGTTTAAATGTTTATATGATTTCATGTTTCTTTATTATCATTTAACGCCGCAAGGCGACATCACTCCACGGTCAATTTTAATAACACGGGGAGTGACAGCGCCTTGCGCTGTTATGATATTCGCTTATCACTTTTCAATGCCGACTTCGGTACTAATTTGGTCGCCGCGAGCGCGATGCCCAAAGGCAGCCACATCTTGGAAACAAAATAAGAAGTATTGAAGAATTGGAAGCTAATACTGCCCAAAGCGGTGATCATTAAAGCAAGAATGATGTATTTCCATTCCGAATCAGGCTTAATATTTAAATAAATCTTAATAATCCTCATTAGAATATAAATCAACAAACTAAAGAAAGTGACGAGCCCCAAAATGCCGGTTTCGGCCAGGAGCTGCTGGACCACGCCGTGCGCTTCCATCGGCGCGCCAAAATCCAAAATAAACCACTTGTCGCGGGCGACTTCCTCGATAAAACTGCCAACGCCGTTGCCAATATAGGGATGCTTATAGAATAAATCCAAAGCGATTTCGGTCAATCTGAGACGCGTAGCGTTCGATCCCTGCACGGCCGGAGTTAAACTAAAATAATACATATAGGTCGCAAGCGGAATAACAATTAAGAGAAGTAACGGTAAGCGATAAGAAAAAATAAACTTTTTCGCCTGCTCGCGATAGCGGACGATAATTAAAATAATTAATTCCAAAGCTAAAGTCAGCCAGCCATTGCGGGAAAAAGTAAGGAGATTGATGGCGATCATAAGCCCCAAGCCAATGAGATATAAATTTTTTTTGAACAGATCTTTAGTCTGCCAAAAAAGAATCAAGCCCATCGGGATGACTGCGACCAAAACTTCGGCGATCAGATTGTGATTCGTGCCCAGAGGCTCTATGCCAAAAATAGTTATCGGCACCGCCCGACGGAACAATCCCGCCGTAGCGGGAAAAATTACAGAATAAAGACCCATGAGCGAAACAAAAAATCCCACGCCAAAAAATATCTTTAAAATTTTAAATAAAAATTCCTTTGTATTAATTAAATTATATGGCAAGACTACAAAAATAAAATAGAAAAAAGATAGCGGCCGGAGAACATATTTGGTACTCAGGGTGACGTCCACTGCATTCAAGAGCGAAAGCGCCGAAGCGATAAAAAATAATATGAAAAATAAAAGACCCGGAAAATTAGCCAAGCTGATATTCTGCTTCTTGACGTGATGAAGCCAAAGAGTTTTCATGCCCCAGGCGAGAAAGATAAAGATGCCGACCACATCCACCCAAGGCACATTGATTTGCTGCCCAATCAAAAGCTGCAGATAAATAAAGGGATAAAGTGCCACCATGAGACAAAAGCCAAATTCGATATAGCGCAGGAAAAACAAAATCACCGCAGCGATAAAAAGAAAGATTAAGAGATAAACTGGATCAACTAAAAAAGAGAGCACAATAGTGAGTATCGCCCCGATTAAAACATAAAGCAATAAATTTTTTCCAATATGTTTTTCTTCCATAAATTTATTTTAATTTGCCATCATCTCTATTAAAATCATAGCATATTAAACCAAATTTATAAATTGAAAGTTGCGATTCTCTCCCCCTGCCTGAGGGGGAGATTAAGAGGGAGTGGGAGAGTTCCCCCTTAAGAAACGGACTGGCAAGGGGGTTGTTTACCACCGTTCAACTCAAACCCCCTGATGTTGAATCTAGTTGTCTAAAAAATGATATTATCTTTTTAATTGCTAATAATAAAATTACTTCTGCTTCTATATTACCAACTAAAGCGTACACAACCCCCTTAATCCCCCTTAACAAAGGGGGAATTGGTAAAGCGAATGAGGATATTTTGTGCCCTCTTGTCAAACCTGTCCTGAGCCTTACCGAAGGAGAGGGCCAGGGTGAGGTCATTTTTTTACCCAGCTTCAATTCATGTTCCAAAACACGCGCTAAAGCTTGATAGAAAATAGGGTCTTGAGCTTTCGTAGCCCAAGACCCCTTTATTTATGTTAGCTTACCTCCTTCTTGTCGCCTATTCATAATAGGCGATGATCGCGTCTTTCGATTTGACCGTGTATTGCTGGCCAGCGATCGTGGCCTGCAGGTCGTTGTCGGTCGGGTTGACCGCGGCGAATCCGCCTTCGAATTCCCTGGTCCAGAGACCATCCGCGGCGCTGAAAACTAAGACTTCATCGATGACGACCGATCCGGCACCGGAAAAACTGATCTCGAGCCCATCGCCTGATTTTAGGCTAAACAGCTCGGAGACCGGCATTCCGGAAGTCCACCGCGTGTACGAATTTTCTTTCGCGGCGATCTTGACGGCCAATTTGGAACTTGCGTCCGCGTTGGCCATCCGATAGGCGAAGAAAATCCGATACTCGCCTTCCGCCTGAACATCAAGCGGAAGTTGGACCTTGCTGCCGGTAAAAATCTGGAGCGCTTTTCCTTTTAGCTCGTCGACGATCTCGGCTTTACCCAGCTCATCAATATTCGAATCCTCGAAATTTTCGTGAAAAAGGATTTCGAACGGTGGCGTTGCCGGTCCTTTGGCTTTTCCCAAACTGCGGGAAAAGAGATCATCGTACCAGTAGATTACGTCGTGTGCCGATGGTCCGCCATCGACGGCGAAGTACCCGTTGCCGAGCATTGCCGTGCCGAGGGAGAACCTGACGCACTGCTTGTCGGTCTCGTCGCAGGTGAAGGTCAGGATGCTATCGGCATCATTGTTGTAATACAAGTAGTTCATCATGTCCCCGATCCATCCGCCCCGAGCTGGTGTCGTGCCGAATTCCTCGAAGGCTTTCCCGTTGAGGACGTTTCTGTAAAACGGATTAGGCTCGTTACCGACGATGATCTTGTCCGGCGCCAGTTCGCGCAAACGGGCAAGCATCTGTGCGATGCCAGCTTGCCAAGCCTGGTCGAGCGCGATCGGATCATCCTTCTTGCCGTCATTGTTGGCGTCGATGTTGCCTTCAACGGCCCAGCTGCCATCGTCCCAGACGTTGTCAACTGCATAGCCGTCGATCTCCGGATGCCGAGAAAAGAAATGCTCGTAGAGGTAGGTAATGGAAAAAGTGTTCCACTGCCAACCTTCGATCGTCGGACTCCAGCTGGTCAAGTTCATCATCTCCATCGGCGACCAATTAATCAGACGATCGCCTGACGGATCCTTCAGGAACCAACCGGGGAAATCCCGATTCACTCGGTCGTAGAGACCCTGTTGGATCGGCCGCGTGTCTCCCATATTTGGGAAAAGCTCGTTGGGATTGAAATACGCCAGCACTCGGATATCCGGATTGATGTTTTGAAGATCAACCTTGAGATTCGGATGCTTATCGAAGTTTTCCATGTCGAGAACCACGAGGTCGTATTTTCCGAGCTGTTGAATCTGATCCGCGCTCACGGCCGGATTATTCATCCAGTTCGCGAGCCTCGGGAAAGTCAGAGTTTCCTCAACTTTCTTGTCGCCGTACCCCTTGTACGGGTCGTTTTCGGCGCAGCCGATAGTGAAAAAGACCACCAAAACCAAAAACGCGATGTGCAGTATCCTGTTCATGATCAA
>JAGVFQ010000011.1 GCA_020057505.1 Patescibacteria group bacterium
AAAGTGCTTAATTATTTTTTTAATCTTAAAAGTCGAAATTTTATTTTGATTTAGCATATATCTCTATTATATCAGAGATAGGTGCTAGTCTAGAGCCTAAATAAATACCAATAATAATTAATAAAATTTTAAGAACTCTTTTAAATCTCATAGTGATTTTTGTTCGTTCATATTTTTTGTTTTGGAAAATTTAGTAAAATATAAAATTATAAATAGCGTTACAAAAATAAATATAGCTAATCCCTGAATAAGTGGCGCCCAGTCAATAAAAAATTTTCCGCCTGGGACGCAGTAATTTGGTATAAATTCTATACCTCCTTTTTCTCCAGCAAGAAATTCTCTAAGCCATGGAATACACTCTTTTAGGTAGTCTAGTCTTGGATATGAGAATAGAAGCAGAAGCAAGAGTGAACCGTAGCCGCTAATTATAATTGATAAAAACCAATATATCAGAGGTTTAATAAAATCATTAATTCTTTGTTTTATCTCAATAATTAGTGTCAAAAGTATGTAGGTAATAAAGCTTGCAAGGATGATATAAAAAGCGTTGTCCCAAAAAAGCGATAGTAAATGTATGTATACAAATGCCGGGCGGAGCAATAAAACGATAGCGCAGGCGGAAAAATCAAAAAACAATGCGTATAAAAGAAACCTTTGCAGGGTACGATACTTTGTTTTTTTATTTTTGTAAATAACAAAATAAAATACCACGAACATTAAAATATATACTACGCTTAATGTTGGAAGGTGGATAATATCAGCCATTTCATATGCGCGGAAGCCGTGCGGCGGGAATTTTATATCAAGAATTAGAAGAATTAGATCATATAACCCCCGATACATAAATACGAGTAAGTATGCAGATACTAGATAAGTAACTGCTAGAATTACCGACAGTCGCAGTATTTTTATTGTTTTTGATTGTTTTATGCTTTCTATATTCATACAAAATAATATTTATATGAATTAATTTTATAAATTTTTAATCGCTTGCTCAAGTTTTTCCCTCAAATCTATTCTACCATATTCGCGATAATTCGTTTCAAATTCGTGTATAATTCGCGACTATATTTTCACCTTAATTCCCGGTCCCATAGTCGAAGAGAGGGTAGTGTTAACAATATAAATAGCTTTCACTGTTACCGGTTTGGCTTTTTTGATAGCTTCGGTAAAGACATTGAAGTTTTCCAATAATTTCTGGTTGTCATAGGAAACTTTGCCGATGATCTGATGAATATTGCCGCCATCGTCATTTTTGAAAGCGACTTTTCCTTTTTGCAGTTCGCCCATGGTTTTGGCGATATTTTCAGTAACGGTTTCATTTTTTGGGCTCGGCATCAAACCTTTGGGGCCCAAGACTTTGGCGATTTGGCCTAGATGCTTCATCATATCGGGCGTGGCCAAGGCAATGTCAAAATTAGCTGCTCCGGATTTTTTGATTTCATCAATCAATTCCTTGCCGCCGACAAGATCAGCGCCAGCCTTTTTGGCTTCTTCAGCTTTTTCTCCTTCAGCAAAAACAGCAATTTTCTTTTTCTGGCCAAGGCTATTGGGCAAGGTGACCATGCCGCGCACTTGCTCTTCGCCCCGTTTGGTATCAATGCCTAATTTGATGTGAAGCTCAATTGAAGCGTCAAATTTTACTTTGGAAGTTTTTTTGGCAAGATCAATAGCCTCTTCCGGTGAGTAAACTTTTTTCGAATCAACGAGCTTTTTGAGTTCGTTGTAGCGTTTTCCATGTGTCATATTTTTTGATGCGAATAATGCGAATTTTTGCGAATAAATGCTAATTCTTTTCTACGCATCTGTTAGTGGTACAAACGGTTGGGGACTGGCCAACCTCCCACGTTTAATTTAAGATTTGATTATTTCTTCTTTGTCTGTTTTGGCGTCTTTGCGGATAGTGAGCCAGTGATATAGGTATAGCGGCAGGCCGACGATAATCAGGGCGAGCGATTCTGCCGCGGTTCTTTGTCTTTGCGAGGTTCTTTGTTTCGCGTTAAATTCTTCAATTTCTGCTTTTGACGGCTCTTGGTAAGTTATCGCTCCTATTTTTTCAATGGCAGATATTGGTTTAGTCATCGGATATTCATAATAAACATCAGCCTTGGTAAAAACATAAGTTTTTAACGCCAGATCGATTAATTTCACACAGCCGATAGTTATCAGAATTATTCCGACTAAGGAAATCAGATAGAGATAGATTTTTCTGATGCGTGGAAATTTTTCCATACTATTTCATTTAAACATGTTGTAATATTTGAACATCCCCCTGCCCCCTTTGTTAAGGGGGAATTATCAATAATGAGTAATTAACCCTTAACTTCCAAGCCCATTTGTCTTGCGGTACCTTCAACTGTTCTCATGGCCGCTTCAATATTGGTAGTGTTAAGATCGGGCAATTTTTTCTCGGCGATTTCTCTCACTTGGGCTTTGGTGACTTTGCCGACTTTTTCTTGTAATGGTTTGCCTGAACCTTTTTCAATGCCGGCCGCTTTCTTCAGAAGTTCGGCTACCGGTGAAATTTTTGTAATGAAAGTATAGCTCCGATCTTCGAAAATAGTTATTTCAACGGGAGTAACTTCACCGTTCATGGCTTTGGTTTTTTCATTGAAGCGAGTGCAGAATTCGGCGATATTAACGCCGTGTTGGCCAAGCGCCGGACCGATCGGTGGCGCCGGGGTGGCTTTGCCTGCCGGAATTTGTAATTTAACAACTGTCTTTATTTTTTTTGCCATATATTTTTGTGATAAGGACTACAGCGTACAGACTGTAGCCGAATTATTTAGAATAAATTATATTTTTTTTATCTGTAAAAAGTCCAATTCCACGGGTGTTTCTCGGCCGAACATGGAGACAAGCACCTTGATCTTGCCGCGGGCCTCATCAATATCAGAAACCTTGCCTTCAAAATTCTTGAATGGCCCATCGATGATTTTGACAGGGGAGCCGACCGTAATATCAATCTTGTATTTCGGCTCTTCGACACCCATTCTTTTTTGCAGGGCTTTTATTTCTTCGTCCGAGATAGGCGTAGGGATGGTGCCCGTGCCGACAAAACCGGTGACATTTGGGGTGTTGCGCACGACCCACCATGAATCATCAGTGACAATCATTTCAACCAGGATATAGCCGGGGAAGATTTTTTCCGTCACGACTTTTCTTTTGCCGTTTTTAATTTTAATTTTATTTTCAGTCGGAATCAGAACATTAAAAATTTTGTCCGACATATCCATTGACTCAATCCTTTGCTTCAAATTATCGGCAACGCTTTCTTCATAACCGGAATAAGTGTGCAAGACATACCAGCGGCGGCCTCTTTGTAATGTTTGTTTAGGCATATAAATTGCGAATTAACGCGAATCTTGGCTCACGTTGATTAGACTTTATTTTAATTTACAATCGCGGTTTATTTGCTATTAAACTTTAACGTCCTCACGAATTAATTGCGAATATTATATTAGCGATAATCCGCGAAAAAATTCGCGATTAATTAGCGACTAACGATTAATAATGTACTCAATTCCCCAGGAAAATACATAATCCAGAGCGCCTAAAATTGCCGCTACGCCTAAGCTGATGCCAATCACAAGAAGCGTGTGCTGGATCGTTTCTTTTTTCGTGGGCCAGATTACTTTTTTTAATTCCGCTTTTGATTCTTTAATATAATTAACGAGTTTGTTCGTGGCTATAGTCATATTTTTAGCTTAAATTAGCTTAGAGTTTGATAAATTAATGTTGTCCTTCGGCTCGGCTCAGGACGAAATTTTTAGTCAAAATAGTCAAAAATTTCGGTTTTTAAAATCCCGCCGAGCGGGATACTCATATATTATAATAGTTTTCAAAATAATGCAAGTTCTGGCGATGAAATTAAGTGGTGGACAGATTCTTTACTTTTTAAGAGCTTAGTCTTACACTTAAAGTGAGATTGGTTAATGGTGTTTAACCCGCAAAAGCAAAGGAGGAAGCCATGAGCGAGAACTTTGTTTTTGTAAACGACGCCGCTTGGAAATTTCTTGAAGAACTCAGGAACATTGATGAGAGAAAGCCTTGCCCAATTACGATGTGGCCGATTGACGGTTTGTGGATCGAGATCGATTTGGATTGGGAAAAAAGAGTGAGGAAACAACTCGAAGGAAAAAAGTATTATTATTGGTGTTAGAACGCAAGAGTCCAGCAAAATGCCGGACTCTATTTTTTTCCTTCGCCATTTACTTCGCAGTTTAATATAAAAGATTGAGCTATCAAGATTATTTGTTTTTAATGGATGAGAATTCAGAGCTTCGGAGAATACATTATATATCAAGATTTTTTACTGATTTGGCGTGGGTATGGATAAATCTTTTTCTCGCTCCGACTTCGCCGCCCATAAGAATAGTAAATACTTCATCGGCTTTCTCCACGTCTTCAATATTAATTTTTCTCATTACTCTTCTTTCAGGATCCATCGTGGTTTCCCAAAGCTGTTCCGGATTCATTTCGCCCAAACCTTTGTAGCGTTGAATGCCAATGCGCGGCCCGACAGTCTCGCTCGCGTCATCTTCCTTGCTCTCCGTAGCTTCCTTGGCTGCCAAAGCTCGAGCGTCGGCAGCAGCAACTTCTTCTTCGACGATTTCAACTTTAGCCGCCGCTTTGGTTTTGCTTGTGGCGGTTTTGGTAAATTCATTGATGATTTTTTCTTTTTCTTCGTCTGAATAAGCGTATTGGATTTGTTTGCCAAATTGAATTCGGTATAGCGGCGGTTGGGCGACATACAAGTGTCCCGCGGTGATGATTTCCGGAAAATAGCGATAGAGGAGAGTCAAAAGCAGCGTGCGGATGTGGGCGCCGTCAACATCGGCATCAGTCATAATAATAATTCGATCATAGCGCAGCTTGCTGATATCAAACTGTTCGCCGATATTCGTGCCCATGGCGAGAATCAGAGATTTAATTTCATTATTGGCAAGCATTTTGTCGAGTCTGGATTTTTCCACGTTTAAGATTTTTCCGCGGAGAGGCAGAATGGCTTGGAATTCGCGATTACGGCCTTGTTTGGCCGAACCGCCGGCGGAATCACCCTCAACAATATAAAGCTCACTGTTTTTCGCGTCTCGCGAAGAACAGTCGGCTAATTTGCCCGGCAGAGTCAAGCCTTCAAGCACACCTCGGCGGAGTACCGTATCGCGAGCGGCCCTAGCGGCGACTCTCGCCCTTGATGCCAAAAGACATTTTTCAATAATTCCTTCGCCGTCTCTCGGATGTTCTTCAAGATAGATTAAAAAAGCATCGCCAAAAACTGATTCAACCGCCGTTCTGATTTCGACGTTGCCTAATTTCGCTTTGGTTTGGCCTTCGAACTGCGGATCTTTTAATTTGACGCTGATAATCGCGTTTAGGCCTTCGCGCGTATCTTCACCGGTGAGATTCTCGTCTTTCTCTTTGAGATAGCCTTGTTTGCGGGCGTAGTTATTAAGAGTCCTCGTGAGCGCGGTGCGGAAGCCCATAAGGTGCATGCCGCCTTCGACTGTGTAAATGTTATTGGCAAAACTTAAATTAGTTTCAGTATAATCGCCGGTGTATTGCAGCGCGACTTCAATGTGATTGTCGTTATAATCTTTTTCAACGTAAAATGGCGTGGGGTGTTTAGTTTCTTTGTTGTGGTTGAGATGGCGCAGATAGGAGAGTACGCCGCCTTCGAAATAGAAAATATAAGATTTTTTATCGCCCTTTTTCCTCTCGTCATAGAGAGAAATTTTTACGCCCTTCGTGAGATAGGCCTGCTGGCGCATATGGTCAACGATAGTTTTCCAATTAAATTCCAAAGTAGAAAATATTTCCGGATCCGGTTGAAATATGATCGTGGTACCCGTGCCCCTGGCTTTACCCTCTGGTTTTACCTTGCCCTGCGGTTTGCCGCGTTTATATTCCTGAACATAGAGCTTGTCATCGCGTTTAACCTCGGCGCGCATCCATGTGGATAAAGCATTCACTACGGAAACGCCGACGCCATGGAGACCGCCGGATACTTTGTAGCCGCCCTCACCGAATTTGCCGCCGGCGTGAAGCTTGGTCAAAACCGTTTCCAAAGCGGAAACGCCGGTCTGTTTATGGACTTCGACGGGAATGCCGCGGCCATTATCACAAACTCTGACTTTGCCGTCTGGCAGTAAGCTTACCTTAATATCATTAGCCATGCCGGCCATCGCTTCGTCGATGCTGTTGTCAACGACTTCCCAAATCAGATGGTGCAAGCCTTCCGAGGCGGTATTGCCGATGTACATGCCCGGCCTTTTTCGGACCGGTTCAAGGCCTTCAAGGACAGTAATTTGTTTCGCGGTATATTCCGCCGCTTTTTGTTTTTTTTCTTTTTCTGAAACCATATTAAATAAAAATTATAAAAATAATATTTATAAAAAGCCTTTTTTTGTCAATTTAAGGCTCGAAATTTATAGGCTTTGAATAGTTCTTTATAATTCTATTTTAGCACATCGCGGAGATGAGGACAAGATATAAAATAAGCCCTTTGTTGAAAGAATGTAAATATGGTAAAATTTAATCATATGGATAACGACCAAAATTTTAATGACAAAACGCTTAAATTCAGTTATTGGTATCTGACACACAAGATTTTATTAAGGAAATTATTGATTATTTTCCTGATAGTTTTGAGCGTAATATTTTTTGCGTACGCTATTTATATTATAGTTTTGGAATTTGCTGTTTACGGTCAGAATTACAATCAAGTTTTGGTTTCTTTGCCGCAAAATCTTCTCAATACCGGAGGTTATCGCGCTCTGCACGAAGTGAAAGAGCCGCAAGTCGTGAATATAACAGTTATCGCCGGCACGTCGGAAAGGTATGATTTTATCTCCAAAATAAAAAATCCCAACTCTGATTTTTTAGTTGAATCATTTGATTATCAATTTATTACGGGCAATGACGACGTGGATTTATCCAAAGACAAGAGCGGCCCCAATCCCGCGAGAGTCAAAAAGGGTTTTATTTTGCCGGGAGAAGAAAAATATTTAGTTGATTTATCAGTGACGAGTAAAAAAAGGATTAATCAAGCCAGATTGAATATAGTGAATATCCAATGGCGCCGGATTTCCGATTATGCTACGATTCAAAAAGAAAAGTTGCGTTTTGACATTGCTGATGTTAAGTTTATCCCGCCTGTCGCAGATGGAAGCAACAAATTGCCGGTGAGCAAAGTAAGTTTTAATGCAATAAACAAGTCGGCCTTTAATTTTTGGAATATCGGTTTTTACGTCATTCTTTTCAAAGGTACGGCTATCGCGGGAGCCAATTACGTTTCAATTGATCAGTTTTTAACGGGTCAAACTCGGCCGATTACGGTTAATTGGTTTGAACCGTTGCCGGATATTACTCAAGTCCAGGTCGTGCCGGAGGTGAATATTTTAGATTCTTCAATTTATATGGAGCTAATGGCGATAAATAGGTAATTATCTACGAAAGTACGAAAGAATACGAAA
>JAGVFQ010000050.1 GCA_020057505.1 Patescibacteria group bacterium
AACAATTTAGATCGCAAACTTCTGTGATAACCGATGAAGTAATAAATTTTAAACAATTTAAAAAAGCCGAGTGTTCGGCTTGAGGGGTCTGAGTGCGTAAAGGTACTAATATAGTAGTATAGCATATAATATAAATCTTGTCAATATTGGCAAAAACAAAGCTTTCTGCTATGCTGAAACTACTTATATTAATCAAAACAGCGTACGGACCAAAAATTTTTGGTCCCTACATTAATTATTAAAAGGCTTTTTTCTGGGACAACCGCTGAGCAAATTCTACGAAGCCTCGGCGAAGTAGAAGACGGCTATCTCGGAAAATGGCGACAAGAACATTATGCTCAACAAAGAAATCAAAGAAAAGATCATCGACAAATTCAAGACTCACGCGACCGACACCGGCTCTTCGGAAGTCCAAATTGCTATCTTGACCGAAGAAATCAAACAACTAACCGAACACTTGCAGGCGCACAAGAAAGATTTCTCCTCCAGGCGCGGTTTAATCAAAAAAGTGGCTGATCGGAGAAAATTACTGAAGTATCTCGCCAAGGAAGACGAAAAGCGGCATGAGGAATTATTAAAGAAAATAAAATCTCATTTTAAAGTTAGTTTATAAATAAACCAGACTCCGCTTCTGCGGGGTTTTTGGATTTTAAAAATATGATAAAAAACAAAGAACAACGTGTCGGAGTTTTCGTCGACGTACAAAATATGTACCACTCGGCAAAAAATCTCCACCACGCCAAAGTTAATTTTAAAGAAGTTTTAAAAGCAGCTGTGGCGGGAAGAAAACTGATCCGGGCGATCGTCTATGTCATCAAATCGCCATCCGGCGAAGAACAGAATTTTTTTGAAGCATTAGGCAAACAAGGTTTTGAAGTGAAAATGAAAGATTTGCAGGTATTCCTGGGCGGCGCCAAAAAAGCTGATTGGGACATCGGCATGGCTGTCGACGCGATAATTCTTGCTGAAAAACTTGACTGTATTGTTATTGTCACGGGCGACGGAGATTTTATTCCTCTAGTATCCTACCTGAAAGAGAATAAAGGCTGTCTCGTGGAAGTCATCGCTTTTCGCGAAACGACTTCAACAAAATTAATTGAGGCCGCGGATGATTTTACTGATTTGAGCTCGGATAAAAAAAGATTTTTAATGCAATCATAAGTATCAGTACCTACAAATAACAATCTTTTTCAATTTGTAAATTTGTATTTGATTTGTATATTTGTAGAGTTAATTAAATAAATAAGAGCTGAATTAAGCTAAAATAATGGTCTTTTGTTTGAAGTTAAATCTAATTCACCGAAGCTTTAGCGAAGGTGAATTAAAATCAATTTCAAATAAAGACCTCAAAGCAAAATTCGGCTCCGAAACATTATGGACAAATCACAAAAATTCGAGACCGAAATCGGAGGAAAAAAACTCATAGTCGAAGTCGGAAAATTCGCGCCGCAAACTAATGGCAGCTGCACCGTGCAATACGGCGACACGCTAGTTTTGGCTACTGCCGTGATGAGCGACAGCGTAAGGGAAGACCTGGATTATTTCCCTTTGATGGTAGATTACGAAGAAAGGCTTTACGCCGCCGGTAAAATCAAAGGTTCGCGCTTTATCAAAAGAGAAGGCAGGCCGACTGATGAAGCGGTTTTAACTGGCCGCCTGGTTGATCGTTCAATTAGGCCGCTATTTAATGAGCAGATGAGAAATGATATTCAGATTGTCGCGACTGTTTTAGCTTTTGACCAGGAAAATGATCCTGATATTGTAGCTTTAATCGCTGCTTCAATCGCGCTCACAATTTCTGATATTCCTTGGAATGGTCCTATTGCCGGCATTCGCATCGGCCAAGTCGATGGCGAATTTGTTGTTAACCCTTCATATGCAGACAAAGAAAAAAGCGCGCTAGACCTCATTGTCGCCGGCACTCCCGAAAAAGTAATTATGCTTGAAGCCGGCGCCAATCAAGTGCCAGAGCAAACCGTCATTGACGCGATTGCTTTCGCGCAGAAGCAATTTACAGGCATTATCAAATTCATAAAAGAAATCCAGAGTAAAGTCGGCCAAGCCAAAAGCGAAATATTCTTAGTTCCTGAAGATCCAATTATTGTAAAAGAACGCGAAACCATAAAACAAAAAATCAAAGACTTTATTCGGGCCAATATCGACTCCTGCTTATTTAACGGCGAAAAATTAACCAAAGCTTCCCGGCATAATGCCATTGAAGAATTAAGAAAGAAAACAGATGAACATTTAATAACTGAAGGAGTTGATCAAGAAAAAAGAACCAAGATTCTTGATTTTTTCGATGAATACATAGAAGAGGAAATTTCCGTCGCCATTTTGAAAGACGAAAAGCGCGTGGATTGCCGTTCTCTTACGGAAATTCGAGCTTTGAGCGCCGAGGTCGGCTTGTTGCCACGAGTCCATGGTTCCGGCTTCTTCAAACGCGGCGAAACCCACGTCTTATCAGCCGTAACCTTGGGCGCCCCCTCAGATGAACAGACCCTCGATGGCATGGAAGTCGCTGGCAAAAAGCATTATATCCATCATTATAATTTCCCCGCTTATTCTGTGGGTGAAACCGGCAGCAACCGCGGTCCTGGCCGCCGAGAAATCGGCCATGGTGCTTTGGCAGAAAGGGCTATTATGCCTGTATTGCCGAGCCGGGAAGACTTTCCTTACACCATAAGGGTAGTTTCGGAAGTTTTGAGCTCCAATGGCTCAAGTTCAATGGGTGCGACTTGCGGTTCCACTCTCGCTCTCATGGATGCCGGCGTACCAATCAAAGAACCAGTAGCAGGCATTGCCATGGGTTTGGCTTCGGATGAAAAAGGCAATTTCAAAGTTTTCACTGACCTGCAAGACCTGGAAGACTCCAAAGGCGGTATGGATTTCAAAATCGCGGGAACGAAAAATGGTATCACCGCCATCCAAATGGATACAAAGACTATAGGTTTAACTCCGGCGATGGTAGAAAAAACCATTTGGCAATCGAGAGAGGCCAGGCTGAAAATTCTTGAAGTAATCACTACGGCGATCCCCGCGCCTCGCGCTGATCTCTCACCTTATGCTCCGCGAATCATCAGTTTCAAAATTAATCCCGAACGCATCCGTGACGTCATCGGTCCCGGAGGCAAAATCATTAATGAAATTATCGACAAGACCGGCGTAACGATTGACATTGAAGATGATGGTTTGGTAATGGTCTGTTCTGCCAATGGCGAATCAATGGCTAGAGCCATAGAATGGATTAAAAATTTAACGCGTGAAGTTATGGCTGGTGAAACTTTTCAAGGCAAAGTAACAAGGCTGATGGATTTCGGAGCTTTTGTCGAAGTGCTGCCGAACCAAGAAGGATTAGTCCATATTTCCGAAATGGCGCCATATCGCGTGAATAAAGTGAGTGATGTCGTTAAGGTCGGGCAAATCGTGCCGGTAAAAGTAATCAAAATCGATGATCAGGGAAGAATCAATCTTTCCATGAAAAGAATGGCCGAGTTGGATGATAAAATAAAACCGGAATAAAAATATAATGCAACCCGATAAAAATACTCCATCAAAATTAAAAAACCTCCTGCATAAGAAAACTCTTCTTATCGCTGGAGGTTTTTTAATTGTTGCTCTTGGTATAATCTTTATTTTATTTATCGCAGAACCGCAACCTAACAAACAGACTGATATGATTGTAAAATTAATTCCGGCGGAAACAATCGTCTACAGCCACTTTTACCTGAACGGCGAGAGCGCCATGGAGAATAAAATTGTTAATGCCTTTTTTGCCAATTTATCCGCTTGGCCGGAATTCGCCAAAGACAAATTAGAAAGGGATATTTTACCTAATCTAAGCGAAGAATTCGCCTTGGCCTTAATTCCCAATAGCGAGAATAAACTCTCACCCGTCTTATACGTCAAAGTAAGTTCAGCCATGCCAAATTCGACAGATTATTTGTCATTTCAAGACAAATCAATAATCGCTTTCGCCGATCAAACAATACTGAACAATAATTTTACTCTGGAAGAGAAAAATAATTATTGGCTACCGCAAAACCGATTTGATTTGAATAATTATTTTCCGACCGGCAACAATCATTTCAATCAGACATTTGTTGAGACTAATTGGCTTTTGAAAAATTACGATTTGTTCTTGGAAGAAAATAATCCTAGTGCTAAATTGATTTTAAACTTCCTCAAAGAAAATAATTTAAAAAAAGTATTAGTTAAAACAGATATAATTAATGGCAGCGCTATTTTAAATGTGATCACATCTCCGTCGCTCTTGCCTGAACCGAAATCCGATTGGCAAAGCGAACCGATAATCAATCAACTGAAAAATAATTTCCTTTTATATTTCCGCGGCAGTGAAAATTCAGAAATAAATGATTTGGCAAAAAATTTAATAGACAACGAAAGCTATGGCAATCTCGGCGCGATATTGTCTACTCTTTTGAATAATGAAAAATTAGAAATAATAATATCGGAAAATGATAAAAAGCTTTCCTATTTTATTGCTTCGCCACAAGAAGAAAATTTGGAAAATAAAATTAACGAGGTAAAATCGGCCGTGAGCGAATATCTGACTGCTGCACTGCCGAAAGAACAAGAAAAAATTCTGCCGGACCGGACAAAAGTTACGGAGCTCATATTGAACCCCGAAGCGTTTCAATTTCAAAAAATTAATTTGCTCAACCAAAATCTTAAAAATCTGTATTTGCTCAATGCGCCTGAAATTAATAAACAAATTATCCTCGGCTATGATGAAAATAATATTTTCTTAAGCAACTCAGAAGAAATTATTAACCAATATTTAAATAATTCCAAAACAGAAGAAGCTATTGCGATAGATACTATCATAAATGATTGCTATCTTAGTAACAAAGCCGACCAATTATTATTTTTTAACTTAAATTCAATGCCCGAGATTGATAAATTCTTATTTAACGGCCAAAATTTGTTTAGCTTATTGGCTCTGGAATTAAATAATAGTAATATAAAAGGCTGTTTAAAATAATTCTGTGGATAACTTGGGGATATATACCAAATCAAGCTAACTAAGATTCACTAATGCGGAATTAATTATGCTGATCCAAATTAACTATTTCCCAAATAAATAGCTAAAATTAAATAAAAAATCATTTGTGCATAAATCATTGATTTAAATCAATTTTTGTGCTATAATTATATATAGATAAACACAGGCACCTTCACAACATAGAGACATTTGCCTAATAAATATTGGACAAATCTCTTTCTTTCCTAACTGTTTTAACGAGTAGCCATCCGGCAGGCTCTCACTTTTTCAAAAACAAAAATAAAAATCGGTCAATCCATACGCTTATAAATGGTTTATGGGTTAACCACAAGACGGTAGGAAGGTCGCTGCATTTCAACGTGCTGGAAATGCGTCAGAGCTTTTTACCGGGATGTTTAAAACTGTTCATAACGGTGATAAACCGAGGTAAAAGGTTACGGGCGCAAGATCTCCCACAAAATAATTTTATTTTATATAAATGGGGCGCATCTTGCGCCTTTTCGCGTTTTTATGATAAAATTCCACTATAACTGATAATCAACTTAATGATTTAAGGTCAAAATTATGACAGAAAAAATAATAAAGACAATAAAGACACAATTAATAGAGAGAAAAAAAGATCTGGAAAAAGAATTAGCTCAATTCACGAGCAAAAATGTCCATATTAAAGACGATTTTAGCGCTGATTTTCCGGAATTTGGCGATAAAGAAGATGAAAACGCGGCTGAAGTCGCTACTTTTTCCGATAATCTTTCTCTCGAGCAAACACTTGAAAAGAGTCTGCGCGATGTTAATGCCGCCCTGACTCGAATTGAAAAAGGCGCTTATGGCACTTGTAAATATTGCGGCGAAGAAATTGAGGAGAAAAGGCTCGTGGCGAGGCCCGTTTCAAGCGCTTGTGTTAAATGCAAAGAAAAAAAACTATCTCAAATATAAATGCCCAATCGATATTATTTAAAACTATGGGTTATCAACCTAGCTGTTTTAATTTTATTGGCCGCTGATCGATTAACCAAATGGCTGATTATACAAAACCTTCCGCATGAGGAGGTTTTTATAATCGGTAATTTCTTCAAATTAAGCCTATTTCGCAATAAGAATATCGCCTTTAGCCTGCCGCTTCCAAATGTTCTAGCTATTATTTTTATTATTATTATTTTAATTTTTCTCTTTTATTTCTTGCTAAAAAGCTATGCAAGCGGCCGAGTATCTCTTATTTTAGCAGTTTCGCTCGTTATAACGGGAGCCGTAGGGAACTTAATCGATCGGCTGATCTATGGCTATGTAATTGATTTTATTAATATTTTCTTCTTATCCGTATTCAATATGGCTGATGTTTTAATCGTTTTAGGTGTTATCTTGTGGATCGTCAACCTCAACCATTGGAAATTGAAAATTAGAAATTAGAAATTATATTTTATATATGTTGGCTAAAGTAAAATCCTGCGCTGTTATCGGCCTTTCATCCGAATTGGTTGAAGTCGAAGTTGATATTACTTTGGGCTTTCCGATGTTTGCGATTGTGGGCTTGCCCGACATGGCGATTCAGGAAGCGCGAGAGCGCGTCAAGTCGGCGATAAAAAATTCCGGCGTTAATTTCCCGTCTGATCGGCGGCTGGTTATCAACCTCGCGCCGGCGGATATAAAAAAGGAAGGTCCGGCCTATGATCTGCCCATGGCTTTGGGCATCATACTCGCCGAGGAAGGCTTTGCTTTCGATGCCAGCGATTGCCTGCTCGTGGGTGAATTGTCTCTCGAAGGAAAACTGAGGCACACTAACGGCATTTTGCCGGTTGCTATTTACGCGAGAGAGCGGGGGATTAAGACTCTTTACGTACCAGAAGTGAACGCGACCGAAGCGAGCCTCATTGAAGGATTGGAGATTATTCCCGTCGCCTCGCTCGGACAATTTATCCGGCATTTATCAGGTGAAGAAAAAATCCAACCCTTTGTAGCGAAAGCCCTACCGCCCGCGGAAATAGCGGAATTCGAATCTGATATGGCCTTTGTGAAAGGCCAGGAACACGTGAAGCGCGCGCTCGAAATCGCGGCTGCCGGCGCGCACAATCTCCTTATGTCCGGACCTCCCGGATCCGGCAAAACTCTTTTGGCGAGAACTCTGCCTTCCATCCTGCCGCGGATGTCCAAAGAAGAAATATTAGAGACAACTAAAATTTACAGCGTGGCCGGCCTCTTGCCTCACAATGAACCGCTGATTAATCGACGGCCGTTTCGCAGTCCGCATCATTCCGCGAGCGGCGTGGCTCTCGTCGGCGGCGGCAAATATCCAAAGCCGGGCGAAATCAGCCTCGCCCATCGCGGCGTGCTTTTTCTCGATGAATTCCCTGAATTCCCGAAACAAGTCTTGGAAAACTTACGGCAACCGCTCGAGGACGGTATTGTCACAATTTCACGAGCGCAGGGGACGCTGAGCTTCCCCGCGCGCTTTACTCTGATTGCGAGCCAAAATCCCTGCCCTTGCGGTTATTATGGCGACATGGAACGATCCTGCACTTGTTCGCCAAACCAAATAAACAACTACCAAAGAAAAGTATCCGGGCCGATTCTCGACCGCATTGACCTGCACATCGAAGTGCCAAGAGTTAAATTTGAAAAAATGAATTCGGAAACCTTAGCCGAGCCGTCGGCAAAAATCCGAGAACGAGTGGAAGCGGCGCGATTGATTCAAGAAGAGAGATTCAAAAATATTCAAACTAAAAATAAAATCAGAACTAATTCAGAAATGCGGCCGCAAGAAATAAAAGAATTTTGTAAAATAGATAATCAAACCGTCGATCTGCTCCGAAACGCGGTAAACCAGCTCCATCTCTCGGCTCGGGCTTATCATCGCATCCTCAAGCTCGCGCGCACCATCGCCGACCTCAGCCAAAATGAAAACATTTTGCTGGCTCACGTGGCCGAAGCTCTGCAATACCGACCAAAAATAATATAATAGAAAATGTAGGGGTGTATTGCAATACACCCCTACATTTTCTATTTAATATAACTAAGCGGGTTCATTCTTCTTCCGTTGATACGCACTTCAAAATGCAAATGGCTGCCGGTCGAACGGCCGGTTGAGCCTTCTTCCATGATCAGTTGACCCTTTTTTACTGACTGGCCGACCTTGACTAAAAGTTTTTGTGCGTGTCCATAAAGAGTTTTTTTACCGCCGCCATGATCAATAATAATGCGACAGCCATAATCCCACCTGGTGCAATAAGACGCTTCCACGATACCGTCGGCCGAGGCCCAGATTGGATCGCCAAAATCACCATTAATATCAAGGCCGGTATGACGCCAACTGTAATATTGACTGATCCGATGCGTAGTAGTCGGCCAAATCATAGCCAAGCTTGAACTGCCAGCTGTAGGGCCGGTAAAAATAGTTTTGACCGGCGCGATTTGAGTTTTCGGCGTGGGGACATTATAAATTATTCGGCCGCCGGGAACAACCAAGACTTGGCCAAGCGCAATACTTGAAGAATCGTACAATTTATTAAACTCCAGAATCTGGTCAGCATCAACATTATATTTTTTGGCAATTTTCTCCACAGTATCGCCGCTCTTTACTTTGTGTGAAACACCGGTCGTCGGGAGAATAGTCAGTTTTTGGCCGGGCCGTATATAATCAAACGGGCCTAAATTATTTTCCCAAAGAATCGTATCAATACTCACGCCGAACTGGGCCGCGATGGTGCTGATCGTGTCGCCTTGCTGTACATTATAATATTCAATGGTGTTCCTGGTCCGGCCACCAAGCATAGTTGGTATATTGGGCTTAACCAGAGCGGTTCCATCTTGAACGATAATTGCGCTCTCACCCATATCTTCTTCGTCAGCTTGGGGCACGGCTTTCAAAACCGCTACTTGCTCCTGATAGCTTTTGATAACCGCGTCCTGCGCCATGCCGCTTTCTTCAATAATAACATCGCTCTCTCCATTATCCTGACTGATGAGCCCGGATAAAATATTATCCCCGCCGGACGGTTCAGAGGCAAAGACGTAAGTCCGATTGTTCGCGACGACCATCACGGCCATGGCAATAATAACAAGATGAATCAAATAATTTTTACCCGCGAAAGGAGCCACGAGCCTACCGCCGGTAATGCCCAAAAAGGCCAATTGTTTCTTAAGCCATAAATACAATTTATAGAAGCTTAAAATAAAGACATAAAAGATTATTTTACCCGCTATTTTTAGCGGTTTTTTCACGATTTTGAAATAAAAAAGAAGAAGGGCCTTTTCTAAGAGAATTAAGCCCCGGAGGAAATATGCAAGAATCTTAATAAAGAATTTTTTTATTGATTTCTCGATATATTTATCTTTAATTTTACCAATTTTAATTATAGCCGAATTCTCCAAATTTTTCAAGAGCATTTTCGATTGACAAAATTAGAGCTAAACTCTAGGATATAGATAGACAATTTAAAAATCTTAAATCTTTAATCTTAAATCAAACCTTATGTCTCTTCTTATCCTCTTCGCAATCATCACTGCTCTTATCGCCATTATCTACGGAGCAGTCCTAATCAAATGGATTTTAAAACAACCGGCCGGCGATGCAAAAATGCAAGAGATCGCGGGAGCGATTCAGCAAGGCGCCAAAGCCTATCTCAATCGCCAATACAAAACCATCGCTATTGTCGCTATTATTCTATTTATTTTAATCTGGGTTTTACTTGGGTTTAAAATTGCCATTGGCTTTCTTCTGGGTGCGATCCTTTCCGGCCTCACCGGCTATATCGGCATGAATGTTTCCGTCCGCGCCAATGTCCGCACGACCGAAGCGGCCAAAAAAGGCTTGAAAGAAGCTTTGGCCGTGGCGGTAAAAGGCGGTTCTATTACTGGCCTGCTTGTCGTGGGTCTGGCCCTTCTGGGTGTGGCCGGATTATACGCCCTCACGGGCGACGTTAAATCACTAATCGGCCTTGGGTTTGGCGGCAGCTTGATTTCGATCTTTGCCCGCTTGGGCGGAGGAATCTTCACCAAGGCCGCCGATGTCGGAGCGGATCTCGTGGGCAAAGTGGAAGCCGGCATTCCGGAAGATGATCCGAGAAATCCTGCTGTTATCGCGGACAACGTGGGCGACAATGTCGGCGACTGCGCCGGCATGGCGGCGGATCTTTTTGAAACCTACGCTGTGACCGCTGTGGCCGCAATGCTACTTGGTTCTTTGCTTTTCCAAGGCGCGGAAAACGCAATTCTCTATCCTTTGGCTCTGGGCGGTATTTCCATTGTCACTTCAATTATCGGTTCCTTCTTTATCAGCCTCGGCCAAAAGAAAAATATCATGATGGCGCTTTACAAAGGCCTGGCGGTCTCGGGCGTACTCGCGGCCATCGCCTTTTATCCGGCAACCAAAATGATTATGAGCGGCAATACGCTTAATCTCTGGCTTGCGTCATTAATCGGTCTCGCCGTCACCGCCGCGATGGTCATTATTACCGAATACTATACTTCCAAAAGTTACAAACCGGTGCAATCAATTGCCGCGGCATCGGAAACCGGCCATGGCACAAATATTATTGCCGGTCTGGCAGTATCCATGAAATCAACCGCTCTACCAATAATCGTAATTGCTCTCGCCATCTGGGGCGCTTTCGCCTTGGCCGGAATCTACGGCATTGCGGTCGCCGCGATGTCAATGCTCTCTATGGCGGGCATTATCGTCACAATCGACGCCTATGGCCCAATTACCGATAACGCCGGCGGCATTGCGGAAATGGCAGGACTGCCCGCGGAAGTAAGAAATGTCACCGATCCTCTGGACGCTGTCGGCAATACGACTAAAGCCGTCACCAAAGGCTATGCCATCGCCTCAGCGGCGCTCGCGGCTCTTGTCCTCTTTGCAGATTATACTCACGCCGTCGGCGGCAATGTTAGTTTTCTCATCAACGACCCGAAAGTCTTAATCGGTCTCTTTATCGGCGGCCTCCTGCCATATTACTTTGGCGCGCTTGCCATGCAAGCAGTCGGCAAGACAGCCGGAGCGGTGGTAGAAGACGTGAGAAAACAATTCAAAGAAAAACCAGGTATAATGACTAATACTGAAAAACCCGACTATGGCCGCACGGTCGACATCGTCACCAAAGCCGCGATCAAACAGATGATTCTCCCGGCTATTATTCCTGTCATAACGCCAATCATTATCGGATTTGTCCTAGGCGTTGAAGCCTTGGGCGGATTACTCGTCGGTTCAATTATCACTGGCGTCTTCGTCGCGATCTCGATGACCAGCGGCGGGGGAGCATGGGACAATGCCAAGAAATTTATTGAAGAAGGTAACTTCGGCGGCAAGGGTTCAGATGCCCACAAAGCAGCAGTCACCGGCGACACAGTCGGCGACCCCTACAAAGACACTGCCGGTCCGGCCATCAACCCGATGATCAAGATATTGAATATTGTGGCACTGCTGATTGTAGGATTACTAATAAAATAAACAAAGAAGTGGCTACAAGCTACCCTTTTAAAAATGATTACTTCGCTTTTCATACACAATTAGGTAGCAAAAGCGAAATGTTTTCGCATAGAAACCAGTTATGTGAAATAGCCAGAAATTTCTTTAATATTTTTTAGATTTTTTTGGCAATTATTTTAGCGGTCGAGCATAACTTTTCAATAAATCACTTTTATTA
>JAGVFQ010000013.1 GCA_020057505.1 Patescibacteria group bacterium
TCCAATTGGAGGCCGAACCTCTTGAATTTCATTTTCTTTTTAAATTAGATTTGCTATAATAAAAACACAGCGAACTTACAAAAAAATAAATGCTTAAAGCTAAATACTTAAAACAAATCAAAAATAAAATCAGCCGGTTTAGCTATGGAAAAAAAATGAAAATTTTTATTTATGGCTCAAGCCTGGTTAAGGACCAATTCGGCGACATTGATATCGGCATTATTGGCAGAATAAATAATAAAGATATAGACGAGTTAAAGGCCGATTTCGAGGGCTCAATTTTTCCTTACAAAGTTGATATAGTTGACTTCAACAAAGTCAGCGCTAAATTTAAAAATAATGTACTTAAAGACAAAATATTATGGCTGAAACATTAAAATTAAAACTAGAAGATTTCAAACAGGCCTTGACGACTTTAGATAAGGCCATCAAAGCCGGGAAAAATGAGATTATCAGAGATTCCGTAATTAAACGCTTTGAATACTGTTTTGAATTGGGTTGGAAGACGGTTAAAATATTTCTGTTTGAAAAATTCGGATCCGATATTTTTGCGCCCAAAGACGCTTTTCGCGAACTATTGAGCAAGCAATTAATCTCTCCAGAAGATACTGAAGAGCTTTTGAGCATGGTCGACGATCGGAATAAAGTTATTCATACTTACGACGAATCATTTGCGGATGAAATTTATAAAAGAATAATAAATCAATATTTTGATTTAATGAAAAAAATTAGCGAGATAATTAATTTGTAAAATAATCATACTAAAATAAATCTTTATTTATAGACTCTTTTATTTTTTCCATTAACCGCAGATAAAATCTCAGATTATGCAGACTGGCCAATCGCAATCCCAAGCCTTCGTTAATTTTAAATAGATGGTGCAGATAGGCGCGCGTATAACCATTCTTGCAGGCCGGACAATCACAAGTCAGATCAAGAACGGTAAAATCTTCTTTAAATGGTTCATTGGTAATATTAATCAGACTATAAAAATCTTCATCTTTATTCGCAAACGTATTCGCGTTCAATTCGTGTGCTATTTGTGTTTTCCAAACATAAAGTCTTCCATGTCTGCCTTCCCGCGTCGGAATCACGCAATCAAACATATCGATTCCTTTTTTCACCGCTTCAACGATTTCTTCTGGCCGGCCCACGCCCATTAAATACCTTGGTTTGTCTTCTGGCAATTCCGGAATAGTATAATCCAAAACATCATACATCTTTTCTCTTGGTTCACCGACTGCCAATCCTCCGACCGCATAGCCGTCAAAATCCATTGCCACTAATTTTTTCGCGCAGTTAATTCTCAAATCTTTATAGACCGATCCTTGGACAATACCAAATAATAATTGTTGGCTATTATTTATTCGTGTGGCTATTCGTGTTTTATTCGCGTGATATTCGCGTGATTTACCCGCCCACTTCAATGTTCTCTTCACCGCCTGGCCCGCTTCTTCTTCTGTGCACGGCCAACCGATGCATTGATCGAGCACCATGGCGATATCAGAACCAAAAGCTTTCTGGATTTCCAAAGCCTTTTCCGGCGTCAAAAAATGTTTTGATCCGTCGATGTAAGATTTGAATTCCGCGCCATCGTCATTTATTCGAACAAGATTTTCTCGCCAGTTATGCTGCTTTTCCTCTACATTTTCTCCCTCTCTTTTTCCTTCACCAAGACTAAACACCTGGAATCCCCCGCTATCCGTGAGTATCGGTTTCGGCCAATTGATAAATTTGTGCAGACCGCTCGCTCGCCCGATCAATTCATGGCCAGGCTGAAGATACAAATGATAAGTATTGGCCAAAATAATATCAGCGCCAAGATCATTAATCTCTCCCGCGGAAACATTCTTGATCGCGCCCTTGGTCGCGATCGGCATAAAAAATGGCGTTCTTATTTTTCCATGCGGAGTTTCAAGAATACCCATTCTCGCTTTACTGATTTTTGATTGTTTAGTTATTTTTAGCATAAAGTAGCTTTTATTATATCAAAAAATAGATTACTAGCAAGGGTAAAATATTGTTAGCTTTAAGAATCCCCCTTTAACAAGGGGGCAATTAAATAAAACAAAAAATCGTCCACTTAAGACGAATTTTTATATAACCTAATATCTACAGTCTAAGAAGCTAAAAAGCTATTTCACCATAGCCACAACTCCGGCGGTTGCTGATAAATAATCAGTTTTGCTAACAGCCACCATATTGAGACCGCCAATTCTCGTTTGTAATTCTCCACTGGCTTTAATCTCGGCAGATTGTAATTCCAAAGTCTGATTTTCTATTTTTAATTGGCTGATTTTTTTCTCTAATGTTTTTATTTCAAAACTTTTAGTTGATAAACTGTTTACTTGGACAATATAGACTAAACCTGAGAAAATAACAAAACCAATCGCTAGCGTTCTGAATTGCTTTGATTTCAACCAAGATAAATTAAACGATTTCCTTCTTGCATTGAATCTTGGCATGCCGATCTTTGTAATTGTCAGTGAAAAAAATCTGGACATATTTGTTTTGGTTTTTATATCTTTTCAATTACTCTTAATTTGGCGCTTCGGCTTCTTGGATTTTTTTGAATTTCCGCTAAAGTCGGAATTATCGGTTTTTTATTAATAATTTTTATAATCGGTTTGTGATTGCATCGGCAGACCGGAATTTCTACGGGGCAGATACAACCTCTCGCCTCTTGCTTGAAAAAATCTTTTACAATTCTATCTTCCAATGAATGGAATGAAATCACCGTGAGCTTTCCGCCCTTATCCAAAATTTCAATTGCCTGCGGTAATAATTGTTTTAGATTGTTAAGTTCGTCGTTAACTGCAATGCGCAAAGCTTGAAAAACTTTTGTAGCGAAATGAATTTTGGGTTTCGGCTTTCCCCGATAAACTCTCTCAATTATTTTAACTAAATCAACTGTGGTTTTTATTTCTTCTCTTTCTCTGGTTTTAATAATTTCTTCGGCAATCTGTTTTGAATATCGCTCTTCGCCATATTCCCTAAATATCCGTTCCAATTCCTTTTCCGGCCATTGGTTCAGAATCTCCGCCGCCGTAATCCCGTCTTCTATTCGTGTGTCTATCCGCGATTCATTCGAGTAAGATTCGTGTGCATACCTCATATTCAATGGACCTTCCAGCAAAAAGGAGAATCCTCTTTCTTGATCCTGCAATTCATAAGACGAAATTCCCAAATCGACTAAAATGCCATTAATCGGATAAAATTTATTTTCCTCAACAATCTTTTTTAAATTTTTAAAATTATCTTGAACTAATATTACTTTATCGACTAATCCTTGCTCTTCAATTCTCTCCGCAGCTAATTTGATTATTTCGCTATCCAAATCTATTCCTAGCACTTTACCTGTCTCTAATTTTATGGCTAGAGCAATCGCGTGTCCGCCGTTTCCCAGAGTGCAATCAATAAAATTTTGATTTGGCTTGGGATCTAAATATTTTATAACTTCTTTTAAGAGAACTGGTTCGTGATATATCATTGTAATTTGATTAGAATAAGGGAAGAAGTTCCTTCCCTAAAAGAGATCTCCGACGGCCTGCGGTAATTGATGATCGGCTTCTTGGCCGATGAATTCCTCAGCTGAGGTTTCATCTCCAAACATTTCCAGCAATTCTTTCCGAGTGCAGATAAGGCCACCAATTATGAATGCCTCGTCTGGCTTATGTTTTTTAATTCCCCTTCCGAGATCTATTACTTTTCCTCCTGTTTTCATTTTTTCCTCCGTGCGATTTTTGGTTTTCAAAATATATAAATCGGTTTATAGATGGATTGGGGAATTAATCCCCAAAAATTTGTGGGTGAGCGGCGAACGACCGCTACGCTAATCTTCAACAAGCTGAAGATTCTTATTTTTCTTTTATTTTTATTTTATATCGCAAAGGTTAAGTGTAGACCTAACCATGTGAAAATTAAATTGTCACACTCCCCGCATTTTGCGGGATCGAAGTGTCTCCTTAGACCCCTAGTTCGCCCAATGCTTCTGCTATATCCCCGCTAGTCTTCTCAGTCCCCTGTTTGTAAGCATCCCATCTTGCTTCATCCCAGATTTCCAAACGATTATAAAGACCAGCAACCACAACTTGTTTTTTTAAATTACCATATTTGCGTAAATATTCCGGCAACATAATTCTGCCCTGTTTATCAATCTCGACATCCATCGCGCCGGCCAGCATCAAACGGGAAAAGGCTCTGGTATTTGATTTTGAAATCGGCAGTTGGGCCAGCTTCTCCGCGAGTTTCTCCCATTCTTCTTTGGTGTAGAGAAACAAGCAATCGTCCAATCCTTTAGTCACTACCGCTCCGGTCGCTAATTCATTGCGAAATTTCGCCGGCACGGCCAATCTTCCTTTGGGATCAATATTGTGATGATATTCGCCGATAAACATATTTGAGCTTTTAAGTGTTATTTTATAGGTAATTAAGTAACTTATGCACTTTTGAACTAACTTTATCCCCACTCTTATCCACTTATCACCTCTGTATTAATATTATACACCACTTTGCCCCACTTTTCAATGCTCTGACGCAAATTATTTAATTTAGGCTAAGGTAAAATAAAAAAATCCAGCCTGTGGATAGCTGAATTTTGTAAAAATTAAGAAGTGGATATCTAACGCCTACGAAAACTTATGAAATGCTTTTGTTTATCCACCTTTGCGTTGATAACTATGCCCTAACTATTATTTAGCTGCTCAATCTCCAAATCATTAAATATCCCCTTCTCGCTCCGCCATTCATTGGCAAAACCCCAACCATTCCACTGCCAAACAGCGGCATATTCTCCGTTGCATTTTGTATTATCAAGAGAATAGCTGCCCTCAATAACCACTAGTTCATTTTTGCCATCATGGTTAAGATCGCTAAAATCAAATTTACAATTTGGCGCATCAAGGTTGGATGACTGCCACACGGACTTTATTTCACCATTAATCAAATCAAAAACAAAGAAATGGTTTTTTACGCTGGGATTATTTTTTTCCACCCAAAAAGGTTTTGACGGCCCATAATCACCCGCTTTCCAGACTGAGAGATTAATATCTTTCAAGCCATCGTTCGTGGAGTCGGCTAAAACGAAATTATCAATCCACCACTCTTCTTTTGACTGCCAGACAACCTTGTTGTTTTCGAAAATTTTAAACCGGCCATTTTCGAGCTCATAATTTTCTAATATAGAATCGTTATCCAAATCCCCTGTTTCCGTCTTGGCAATATTATAATCTCCGACAACCGAATCTTCATTAATAACTTTATTTATCTTCTCTCCAAAATTTTTATTTTCCTCATTCCATGCCAGATAAGCTTTATTGGTCAGAGGATATTTTAATCTGTTTAAAATACTATCCGCTTCAGCGTCATTGATTATTCGCGGTTGGGAATAGTCTTCAATTAAAATCGGCGAAAATTGAATTTTAGTTAATCCAGCTTTGGTAAAAAAGGCTTTCAAAATTAATCCCTGCCTCGTTTCTCTCGACCACATTTGGTCGAAGATGAAATTGCCTAGGCTGTAAAAAATATATTTGCCTTTATATTTTTCCATTGTCTCGACTACGTGCGGATGATGGCCGATCACGATTTCCGCTCCAGCATCAATCGCCGCTCGCGCGAAATTCTTTTGAAAACTATTCGGCAGGGCCGCATATTCAGTGCCAGCATGCATGGAAACAATTACAAAGTCGGCATTTTGTTTGGCATTTTTGACCGTCTCGGCCATTCTTGCCGGATCCATAAAAGCCAGCGTCGGCTCGCTCGCTAATTTTGGTCCGACGTCAGCGTAATTATAGGCAAGGAAAGCAAATTTAATTCCTTTTATTTCTAAATAAACCGATTCGTTTGCCGCTTGTTGATTTTCGCCAGCACCGACATATTTAATCCCCGCTTGATTAAGATAGCTGAAAGTATCCTGCAGCCCCTTTTCGCCAAAATTAAGCGTATGATTATTCGCGAGCGATAAAATATTAAATCCGGCATTTTTCAAAGCAACTTCAATGCCCGGCTCGGACCGAAAAACCATCTCGCCCGATTGGATTTCCCGGCCAGCAGTGATCGGCGTTTCGAGATTGCCCAAAACCAGATCGCCGGATTGCAAATAATCTTTAGTCTCTAAAAATGGATAATTCGAATTATTATATTGTTTTATCTTTTTCGCCACGCCGCGTGAGAGCATCACATCGCCTACGGCAATTAAAGAAACTTCCTCCGGCTTGGAAGGAAGTTTTTCTTTCAGAGATCTGAATTTGATGAATTCAGCCGACATTGGAATTAGCTCTTCACTCGCGCTTATCGGTGAAAGATAAGTATCGTCATTTTTATTTTGGAATAAACCAGTAAAATAATCCTGTCGGGAAATCAAAATGATTCCGGAGGATAATAATAAAACTATAGGGATTAAAAATTTTTTAGCCATTAATTATTTAACAATAAATTCATTAGTCCAAGATGGCAATTGCGGCTGATCATAATTCTGCAAAAGCTCCCGCCATTTCTCATCAGTGAGTCGATCAGAAAGCGGCCAAGGAAATTCATAATAAGAATATACTGCGCCCCGAGCAATTGTTAATTTGCCGTCGATAGGGACAATAACGAAGATACTATTAACTCTACCTGTACCTTCTTCAAGCACTTGGCCATTAGGATCAGTTGCTACATCTGCCACCAGCGCAGATGGATTTTGATCTAAATAATTTCTTTGATCAAGACCACTCGCTGCCATATCATTTTTGTTAACTTCCAGCCAAAAACTTTCCAGCTGTCCGCCATAAGAACGAATCAATTCATACTCTGCGTCAGTCAAGGCAGTATTATTTAATTCTTTCTCGGAGATAGTTTTAAGCGACAAAGCCAATTGTTCCAGTTTACCTAGATTCGTTTTATTAGCAGCGCTTAATAACCCGCGATCTGCCAGTCCGGCGGCTGTCATTTTGAGAAGTGAAGCTAGGCGGGCATAGACTAGAACATTGGGTTCGACATAACCGCGATCGTCTTTCTTCGCCGGCAATTCCCCGCCGCCGCCGAGCTCGGCATAGACTTGCTTGGCATAAAGAATCGTATCATGTTTCAGTTCTGTCCAACTCGCGAGATAAGTATTTAGATCCTTGCCCGCCCAAGCTGAATTGATCATAAAACTTGGATAACCCGCTGGTTTTTCCGTGGTGAGCGACTGCAAGGAATAAAGCCAGCCCCAATATAGATTTTGCGTCCAGATATCAACGCCTAGGCTCGCAATATATTTCTGCATTTTAGACATATTCTCCGGATAGCAAGCGAGTTCAAAATCGCCCTGACTCTTTAAAATACCTTCAGCTTTCTTCGAGCCCATGGCCGCAGGAATATCCAAACCCTTGGGCAGCATCCTGCCATCATTAAACGGCGCCTTGCTGCACGCTAATCCTTTTGGTCCGACCTCTCTCGTAATCAACCGCTGGAATATCGCTGCGTCAATGGTAAATCTCTGGCCCATAAAACGAAAACCCTTGATTTCTTTTTCTCGATCCGGTTGAATCGAAGCCTGGAATATCGGAATGGAATTGATCTGCGGCGGATTCATGTTCGCCAAGCGCGAGACAAACATCGCAAGCTTGTTTTTATCAGTTAAAATAATTTCCGGTTTTTCTCCAGCACCCAAAAGCCAGTCAATTGCGTTCTTAAAATCGTAATAAGAAATATCGTTAGTTTTTCCCACGAAAAAATTAATCGGTTCATAGATCTTATTCCAGGAATCAAAATTGGTTTTTTTATCCAAGCTCAAAGTCATTAGAACCGCCGATCGGACTTCATCCTCGCTTTTGAAGCGAAAAGTCAGCCGGCCATACCACATCATTGATTTGAAATACGCCTTGAGCTCTTCGCTCTTAGTATAATGGCCGCGAGGAATATACTGCGAATAATCTTCATTCACGGCGTCGGGTGACAAAGCGCCTTGAGGAGTTTCAATTTTTACTCCGGCTTTGCTGCCGATATTCATAACTAAAGATTCTTTAATGCCTTCATGGGCTTCAATCAAAGCCAATTCTCCCTCAACTTCAGATTTAATTATTTCGGGGATCGCCACGGCCGGATCTAATAGCTTACTCGCAACAGCGAAGAAACCGACATTTCTTTTCGCGGCATTCCCCCACTCCGTGCCTTTCAAAGAATTGTACTGACCAAGCGCTGAAGCAAGCATGGCGACATTCAACTTCTTTAATTCCGGCGCGAGTTTATCTTCTTCTAGCCGGCGCAGAGTATAATCAAACATCAAATGATAATTATGCAAAATAGAATCAGTGGTAATAAAATTCGGCGTATAATTATAACGATCATTTTCATAAATACGGAAGAATTCGCTATCACCATAAGGCGTAATAGCAAAAAGATTTTGTGCCAAAAGCTGTTTTGTCTTAGCTGTCCAAACCGCGCCATCCGGAAAATAATCTTTTTCGATATCTTTAATATTGGTTACATTTGAAAAATTCGCGTCCGTAGAGTAAGCCGCTACCTGAGAATTGATATTCACTGGCACTTCTTCGTATTTAGCAAATTTGGAATCAAAAGTCAGCGCTGCTGGCGGACTATATTCTTCTTCCGGCGGCACGACTACCACTTCATTGGAATTCTTAATTGGCTGATTAGAACTGCGATTCAAATATATTGTGAGGCCGATAGCCACGGCAAATAATACAACCACGACAATAATTAAAATAATCTGCCAATACTTTAGTTTGTGGCTTACCGATTTTTGAGGTTTTAATTTTGTTGGCATAAATTTTTATAAATTAACTATTATTAATGGCTAAGATTAGATAAAAAACAAATAATTAACTTGACATTTTTTAAAATATCTGCTATCTTTATAACAAAATTTAGTTCTTTGTAAACCTAAACAAGAAAGGGAAAAACATGAAAGCCTTTATTCTGGTAGTGATAACTTGGCTGATATTATTTATCAGCTACGGATTGGCCTCATTCTGGATCGCCGACTATCCAGGAACGGGATTCTTCGCCTACTTATTCAAAGGTCCTGAGGCAGACTTTGCCGCTCTCGGAAGCCTATACATATCCTTTTTCATCGGCGTCAGCTACCTCGCCTTCTCAGACACAACAAATTCGGAACGAAGAAGCCGATCTTAACTTAATAACGTTCTTTCAATGGAAAGATTTGACCCAATAAAATTTGGGTCATTTTTTATTTTAAAATTATCTCGCAAAATGATTTACTAATCTAAACAACCCGCTTAAAAACCATACTAGAATTAGCATTAAGAAGGTAAATACTATCCCGTAGCCCAAAATAAAATTCAGCCAATGGATGGGTAGAATCAAGAATGAAAAAATCTGCCAAACCGAGCTTAAACTAAAAAATGCTAGAATAAAATATAAAAACACGAAAACGACCAAAATAATACCTAAGCCCTGGAAGGCGTGTTTCAAATCGGTTTTTGACGGCGCCGCGTGGGAACCAAGCGAAAGCATTAAATAAAAAAATATATATACCCGCCAATCAGCAAAATCCAGATTCCTGAATAATTCAAAAAAGTAATTAAGATAAGACTGCAGATAAAAAATGCCGGCTTGCCAAAATGCTCTTAATGATGAGAAATCGCCGAGACTTAAATTTATTGCTTTAATTTGTTGGCTATAGACTGCCGGCAATAGAAACTTTACGAGCAGCCAAATCACGAGCGAAACCCCGAAAAGCGGCGCGATGGAAACAATTAATTTCTTAATCGGATTTCTGGTATATTCATGCGCTACCTGGCCCAAAACCAGCCTTCCCTCGCTTGATCTCGGCCGAAAAAGTTCGAGCTTTTTAATTTTAGTAAAAGTAATAATACAACCCAGATAATGACTAAATTCATGGACTATCACACCCGGCCACATGAAAAATAGATAAAGCCATTGGGGCAAAGAGCTCGCCACGAGATTGTTTAAATAATTGGAAAGAAAATACAAGATAACGATTAAAACAAAAAAGGGCAAAAATAAATTTAAAAGATAAATCATCTGTTATGGGTAATTCTTAATTTGACAGTGTAAATAAATATCCTAGAAGTAGAATAATCTGTCATTGCGAGCGAAGCCGCAGCGTAGCGAAGCAATCTCTTTACTCACTAAAGCCGGAGATTGCTACGTCGCTCCCGCGGGTCGCTCCTCGCAATGACAAGCTTCTTACTAACATTAATAGACGACTTTGATTCATGATTCCCGATTTTTCGGCGTAGTTATGTTTGGCTCTTTATCGTAAAACGGCATGACTATCTCCCCTGTCTTGGCTTTTTTAAGCTTCGCTAAACCTTCTTCCACTAAATCAGCCAAATCATGTTCTACTTCCTTTTTAACGCCCACAACCGGAATATTCAAAGCAAAGCTCAAAATATTCGCCGTAACTACTCCGATTCTTATAGAAGTAAATCCGCCCGGACCAACAACAACAATAATGCCGGACAAATCTTCCAACTTAACTTTATTGCTTTTAAGTAATTTAGCAATTAAAGGCAGGAGTTCTTCTATCTGGCGATACTCGCTTTTGGATTCCTGCTTGGCTTTAATTTTTTGGTTATCAATCAAAGCGACGAGAATATTTTTCTCTTCTGCGGTATTAATAAATAAAATCATAATTCAACAAAATCGTAGAGACAATTCATGAATTGTCTCTACGAAAGATGACAAAAAATTAATCCAACTGATCCACTACTACCACTTTTTTATTATCAAGAATGCTATATAAAAATTTGTCAGTAATGTCTCGGCGGTACTTGAATTCTTGCGCTGACAGTAAAGTATAATTGATTTCCCGTCCTAAATCGCGTTCAAATTTTTTAACCACACTTTTCATGCGTTTGGGATTGACCTTGCCGACCGCCAATATATCGACCGGGAAATCTTTTAGCCCGACAAATACCCCTGTCAAAACCAAATAATTAATATTGCCAAGCTCCTTTATTTTTTTGATCAAATGCTGTTCGACTAATAATTCCGCCTTGAGCATCAGAGCCTTTAATTCCGGATACAAAATAAAATTTTGATTGATAATAAAAAACTTTTTTTGCTTCTTTTTTATTTTTTTCTTTTTTCCTTTGATTTTATTCTCTTCCTTATCCACTATTTTAATCATAATAATCTCCATTGATTCCAAATTTTCCAATTCCCGCCGCACGGCATTGATCTGGCTTTTGAGCTCCCGCGTGAGCTCGCGGACATAATACGGCCTGTCGGGATGATTTAAAAAAATCCTTAATAATTTAACGCGCGTCTTTGAACCAAAAAGTTGCTCAAGCATAATAATATGATACGAATAATGCCCGTCCTCCGTAGCTGTAAGCGACAGCTACTGCGGAGGGTGGACGAATAATTGCGAATTAATGCGAATATGAAAATTCTTATCGCTTTATTCGTATAGCCTTTAAATAATTTAATAATTATAGTATAATATAATTGCGAAATTGAAGCAACAATTATGAATATTGAATTCGGACAATTAATAATAAACCATCCGGAAAGAGCCAAAAGAGCCACCCGGATCTTTGTGAGTAAAAGCTTCCCTGAAAGAGAAAGGATTTTGGGCAAAATTTTCGGCATTGTTGAAATTGAGACTGATTCACCGGATAAGAGAAAATACCAAATAATTGATGACATTATTAATAATTTGGAAAATAGCTTTTATTACCACGAGGCCTTGGGCGATAATCCGGCCGACCTGGATGCTAACGAGATTGATCCTGAAGTAATCCTTGAAGATACGCTTAAAAAAACCAACGAAAAAATAATCAACATGGTGCAGGGCGGCGCCATCTATCTGCCGACGGAAAAATTGCATTTTATATTCGGCGTAATTAAGGATGAAAATTTATTTTTTACCAATTTCGGCCAGATGCAGGCTTTCTTGATTTTTGGAAGCAAAAATAATGATTTAAAAATCATTGATATTATTGGAAAAAGGGACGATTCTTCAAGGCCAGCCGAGCCCAGTCGCGGACCGATAAAATTTTTCTCGAACATTATCAGTGGAAAATTAAATTCGGGCAATTCCATTTTATTTACGACTGACAGCCTGCTCGACTTTCTATCATCGGATCGTCTGAAAAAGACGATTTCAATGGAAAGCGCCAGATCGGCGGCCGATGACTTTAGACAGATTCTTTTAAAGGTGACGCCTTATGTCACTTTCGCGTCGATTATTTTAAAACTCAACAATGAAAAAATAGTAATTCCAGTCCAAGAAATCACAGAACCGCAGAATTCCATCCAAGGATTAATCAGCACTGAAGAGCGGACTAAATCCTTTCTTATCCCCTCACTAAAATCGGCCCTCTTAAAAAATTTAATTTCAACCAAAAACTATATAAAAAAATTCAGTGCCGAAACCAAGCAAAAAATAAAAGAAAATAGGAATGAAAAAATTCTCAGCCAAAAACCAATCGAAAAAGATATTGAATCTGCTGAAATTGAAACCGATAAAAAAGCATTTCTTGCTTCTTACAAAGAACGACTTGATCATTTATTCAAGAAGAAAATCGACAATGATCCGCCAACAGATCTTCCGGCGCAAAAAGATAATACTGAAAAATTAAGCCCATTTTTCAAAAGGAAAACAACCGCCATCAGGCATTATTTGGTTTCATTGAAAACTAAACGTTCGAATGCGATAAAAAACTTTATCCATAGAATAGCTGATAATATCGACGATAGAATTGGACGATTATACAAAAGCTTTTCAAATTGGCCGAAATCAAGCAGAATTCTATTCGTAGCTTCGATCATTATTACCTTAATTTTCGTTCAAAGTTTAGTTTATTTGGACCAGCAGAAAGAAAAAAAATCATCTACGATTTTTTTCAACCAAACCGCCGATGAAATAAAAAAGAACCTTGACGAAGCCGAGGCCGGAATTATTTACAATGACGAAGATACGGCTAAAAAAATATTAGCCAAAACACAGGCGTTGTTAGCCGTCTTGCCTCAAGTTAATAAACAAGAGAAAACCGCATACAATGAATTGAATAAACGCTTTCTCGCGCAATTGCAAAATTTAAAGAAAATAATTAATATCGAGGAACCATCGCAAATAGTTAATTTCCAAACATTGGCGGCGGAAAATAGCGATATAAAAATCAAGGGGCTTATAAACATAAATAATAAATTATACGCATGGAGCGATGACAAGAAAACCGTTTATGAAATCGATCCAGACAAAAAAGAAATTACTGAAGTCGCATCGCTCAATCAAAGTGAGCCCAATCTAAATCTGGGTCTGGCGATTGATTCATCGTCCATTGTTTTTATTAAAGCAAACCAATCGTTAACCAAGCTTGATCTGAATACTAAAACATTTTCTGCTCTGGAATTGCCGCTCGTGAATAATGCGGAAATCAAAGATTTGGCAATTTATAATAATCGCCTCTATTCTCTCGATCCAAGAAATAATCAAATTTATCGCTATACTAAAACGCCAACCGGCTATTCTCGCGGTGCTGCTTGGGTTAAAGAGAGAAATATTAATTTATCGGATTCGGTTTCTCTCGCGATAGATACGAATATTTATGTCGCGAAATCAGACGGTTCAATTTTAAAATTTAATAGCGGCTATGCCAGTAATTTAAACACGGATAATATTGATCCGTTGCTAAAACAACCGACCAAAATATTCGCTTCGACTGATTCTAATTTTCTCTATATCCTAGACCCCGGGAACAAAAGGCTCATCGTAACAACCAAAGACGGCAAACTGAAGAATCAATATTATTCCGATCAATTTGATGATTTGAATGATTTTGTAGTAATTGAAAAAGAAAAGAAAATTTATCTATTCAATGGAACAAAAATCTTCGGCATTATCGCTAGCCATTTATAAACAAAACGTAGGGGGCAAAAAATCTTTTGCCCGCAATAAAAAGTAGAGACGCGATTAATCACGTCTCTACTTTTTATTTTGCCTAAATTCTTATTTTAGAGTCACTTGCGCGCCAGCCGCTTCAAGTTTCTTTTTCATCTCTTCAGCTTCTTGTTTGGTTGCGCCTTCCTTCACCATCTTAGGAGCGCCATCGACTAAATCTTTGGCCTCTTTAAGACCGATCTGAGTGATTTCTCTAATGACCTTAATGACGCCGATTTTGTTGGCGCCGGAGCCTGTCAATTCCACGTTAAAGCTGGTCTTCTCTTCCGCTGGAGCCGCGGCTCCAGCGCCAGCGCCTGCAGCCATAGCCATGACTGGCGCTGCGGCGGAAACGCCGAACTTATCTTCCAGGACTTTGACTAATTCAGCCAAATCGAGGACGGATAACTTTTCGATTTGTTCCACGAGCGATTTGAATTTCTCAGGAACGACAACTTCTTTTTTCTCTTCTGACATATAGTTTAAAAATTAATTAATTATTTTATTAATTTATTTTTCATGAATTAAACGCTTTTTTGATCTTTAATCGCATTAAGCACCACTACCAAACCTCTTAAATTGCCCTGCAATACATTGATTAATCCGGATAAAGGCGCCTTAATACTGCCAAGCATCTTGGCTAAAAGCTCAGGTCTAGTCGGCAGAGCGGCAAGACTCTTCACGCCGGCAGTGTCTAATATTTTGTATTCTTTCACGCCGGTAACAAGTATTCCGCTAAGAAATTTCAAAGCTTCATGGTCTTTGGCGAATTTGTTTAAAAGTTTCGCCGGAGCCACTTCATCTTCAAATCCGAAAACCGCGGCCGCTGATCCTTCGATTTCTTTCGGGGCAAATCCCTTAATGTCGGTTTTCTCCAAGGCTTTGGCGAGCAAAGTCTTTTTTGCGACCAAATAATCTATCCCCGCTTCTCGGCAAGTTCGGCGCAACTGCGTCGTATCTTTCACCTTCATGCCGGAGAAACTGACAAAAATCAAAGATTTGAATCGAGAAAATTTGTCGACCAAATCATTAATGGTTATTTCTTTTTCTTGTTTTGTTTTAGGCATACTTTTAGTAATTAGTCATTAGTTATCGGCTATTGGTATAAAATAAAATATCTGTGGGCTTACCACAGACGTTTAAAACCTGAAAGCTAAAAAGCTACAAACTAATCAGCTGACTTGTACCTCGATAGGCCCTCATAAAAGAGGCTTAAGCGATAATTTAGCTAAATTATAGACTATTAGCTAATTATCCACACCTATTGTCTGCGGTAATATAAATTGTATTTTTATTATAGCAAATATAAGAATTGTGTCAAATAAAAAAGGAATCTCCATAAAAGAAATTCCTTGATCCTCCTAGATTTCCCGGCCAATGGCTTGAGTCATCTTTTTATCGATTACAGCCTCCTTCCCGCGGCCTTGACGAAAGGCCGAATATTTTTCATCAGCGCTTCGAACGTGTGGAGTTTCAGGGATTGGCCGCCATCGGAAACGGCGGATTTGGGGTCAGGATGAACCTCGATCATCAGGCAATCGGCGCCGCAGGCTACTGCCGCCTTAGCCATGGGCTCGACATATTGCCAATAGCCAGTGCCGTGGCTCGGATCAACTGCCATCGGCAGATGTGTACGCTCCAAAAGCACGGGGACAGCATTGAGGTCAAGCGTGTTGCGCGTCGCGGTCTCAAAAGTGCGAATGCCACGCTCGCAGAGAATCACGTTCGGATTCCCCTCAGAGAGAATATATTCGGCGCTCATCAGAAATTCCTGAATCGTCATAGCCATGCCACGCTTCAGGAAAACGGGCAGTGCGCTTTGACCGACCGCCTTCAAGAGCGAAAAATTCTGAGCGTTGCGCGCACCGATCTGCAAGCAATCCGCATACTTGGCGATCAGGTCAAGGTCATGGACGCTCATCACCTCGGTAACGATCGGCAGGCCGGTTTCCCTGCTCGCGATTTTAAGCAGTTTCAGGCCTTCCTCGCCGTGACCTTGAAAAGCGTAAGGAGATGTCCGTGGTTTAAATGCGCCACCGCGCAATAGTTGAGCACCCGCCGCCTTGACTGCCTGGGCGGCCGCGACGATCTGTCCTTCATCTTCCACCGCGCAGGGACCCGCTATGACGATAAATTCGTTGCCACCTACCGGCACTCCGCCCACTTTCACCACCGAATGCTCAATCTTAACCGTCTTGCTCGCCAGCTTAAACGGCTGCAGAATCGGCACGACTTTATCGACGCCTGGTATTGATTCGAGCGATTGTAAGACCGCCTTGCTCCGCTCGTCCCCAACGGCGGCAATGACCGTACGCTCGACTCCGAGGATGACATGCGGTTTGTATCCCAACTTCTCGATTTTGGCGGCGACTTCGTTAATCTCAACTTGCTCCGCGCCTTCCTTCATTACGATAATCATTGTTCCTGCTCCTTGCTTGGTTGTTAAAACTTTATATCTTGGGAAACCCTTCAGTCTGCAAATCTATCTTGACGCTTTGCTTTGCCATCCATCCATTTAGCCTTCGGATGAATATCAAAGCTTCTTTAGGATTTTTGTTGCGAGAATATGTCGCTTCGGCGACTAATTCGCTTTCGCCAACTTTTGCCGTAAAAACAACTATTGCCTGCCCGTCAGAGTGATCGAGCAAAAATAATGCCTGCGCAATAGTAAATGACTTCGGCATGGTTAGCTTTATCCTATTGCGAATGAGAATTGCCTTGATCACCACTTCCTTTATTCTGCGCTTCTTGTTTATTTTTCTTCCTTTTTGCTAGAAATTGTTAAAGGCCTAATATTTGAATCTGCGAACTGCATAATAAAAAACTGACCTTTTCGGGCCAGCTTTTTTTATCTAAACTAATGCTTTTATCTAGATAACCTAAAGCGCTGGCCCTTCCAGTCAGTAAAATAAAAATTAAAGAAAAACTTAATTGTATTATGGCTCAATTTCATATTATCCACAGTATAACAGAATAAAAAATCTTGTCAAATATATTTTATATTTTATGCTTGCTTTTTATTTTCTATTACCGTCCCTTTGAAATTATTGCCTGATAAAAAACTTTCAAAATTAACCAAATCATTGCCTTGGATAACTAGTACTTTTATTTTCAACTTTTCTGTGAGCCGCGAAGCTACTGGATCAAAGGGAGAGTTCAATCCAGGCCGCCATTTCCCGCCGCATATTTTTTTGAATTCTTTCCAATTAAGATTTCCCAATGGTTTCGCATCTTTGAATTTCCTTGGATCTTTATTGCAAATGCAAGAAATATTAGAAAGATTGATAATGGTTTTAATTTTATATTTCTTCGCGAGGATAGTACAAACATAATCTGTGGACCAGCCCGGACGCCAGCCGGCGGCTACAACAATTTTCTTGCCGGCTTCAATCTGGTCTTTGATCGGATCGGTAATAATTTTCTTCTGGCAATTTGTCCTGAATATCGTCGCCAAGAGATGGCCGTTAAGGCGAGTTGAATGTATCCCTAGCCAATCAAAATCTTCGGTAATGCCTCCGCCGATGGCTCTCGCGGCATTCTGATAATTTCTCGCCGTCATTCCCCCGCCTGTGACAATAATAAAATGATCGCCCTTTTTTACGCGGTTCAAAATCAATTTTTTAAAACGCTTTAAAAATTCTATATCAATTTTATCCGGCACGATCACCGATCCGCCGAGTGATATGATGTAAAACATAAACACGAATTAAAACGAATTATTAACGAATAAACACGAATACACAAATTAGTGTATTTGTGCGTACTCGTCTTCTATTCGTGTATATTATTTTTATGTATAAATAAATTTTGACTCTCAGATCTTTTCTTTTTTAATTATTTGTGATAACTACTACCTCTAATAATCTCAAACGCCCGATAAAGCTGTTCCAAGAGCAAAAGCCTGATCATCTCATGGGTAAAAGTTAGTTTGGAAAAAGACAAGGTTAAATTCGCCTTACTCAAAACTTCACTTGATAAACCAAGCGGTCCGCCGATAATAAAACAAATTCTCGCGCCCGAATAATCCCTTTTTTCTTTAATCATTCTCGCGAATTCTTCGGAATTGAATGATTTGCCTTCGCGATCAAGAATAATATTAAAAAATTCCAAATCCAATTTTTCAATAATCCTTTTACCTTCTGTTTCCTTGATTGTCTTCGCATCCTTATTTTTAGTAATCGGCTCTTCTTTAATTTCCACAATTTCCATCTGGCAATCCCGGCGCAATCGATGAAGATAATCCTTTTCTCCCGCTCGAAGATAATCAACCTTGGTTTTTCCGACTATGATAATTTTAATCTTCATATTTCTCTTCTATGTGATCCGTGTAAATCTGTAATTAATCTGTGCTTATCCGTGTTTTTAAAAATTTATTCGCTTTTTCTAGAATCGCTTTAGCATTTTTGAAAGTCATAACCTTCATCGCTTCCTCATAATTAAGCCATTTGTAATCCTGATGTTCAGAGGAAATAGTAATCTTATCCGTAGTAGTTTTAGCCAAGAGAATAATGGCTTCTTTATAAATCGTCTGCCCTTCTTTTCTGAAAAACCAAAAAGTTTTTTCTCTAAAACCAGGGATGAATTCCAAATCTTTCAAACCTGTTTCCTCCGCAATTTCGCGCCTGGCCGTTTCTTCTTCGCTTTCGCCTTGCTCAATGTGGCCGCGCGAGAAATCCCAATAGCCGCCGCCATATTGCAGGACTAAAAATTTTATCTCGCCGTTCTTTCTAAAAATGACAGCGCCAGCGGAAGTCTCCTTCGGCATAGGTTAACACGCGAATGTTACGCGAATATTTGCGAATGATCACGAATGCCATTTGCAAACTATTCACATATATTCGCAAAATTATTTGCGTATACTAATATCATACATAATCTCCTCAATCTTCCTCATATTATTTTTCGCCTGATCGTATTTGGTGCGCAGATAACCGGTTAGATTCATTTCAATCAATTCCTGCATAATCGATTCAATCGCTTTCTTGAATTCTTCCACTTCGTCAAACTTTCTTTTGGTAGCCGAGGCAATCGCCTTGCGGAGTATTTCACCCGTGAGATCGCAAAGACCGCCGAGATAACTATCTAAATCAACTTTGATTTCCTTAATCTCATCAATCTTTTTCTCTCGTAAAAAATTAAAAAATAACTTGGCTTCAGCATATTCCTCTGTGGCTGCCCGATAAGCGCCTTCACCCCTTAATTCCTCGTCTCTCTCAAATCTTTTTTCTAAATTTTCAAATATATTTTCTATGGTTTTTAATAATTCCCCCGCTCGTTCTACATCATCGCGATGCAGGGCAAAAATAGCCTGCTTCGAAAGTGCTAAAGCCTCATTTGATTCGCTGATAAGTTTCCGTCTCTCACTTCCATAAAGCTCATATTCCGCTTTGATTTTTTTAAAAAATTTTTGGTTTAACATGCGCTGGGTTGTTAGCTTTTTAGCTTCTTAGTTTGTAACGGGTAATTTTCCACTCCGACGCTCTTGTATAATTCACGGATCAATTCCTGCCGTCCGTTAACGTCAGCAACCGCCCGCCTAATGCGAGATTTTTCTATGCGGATATATTTTCTAATCCCCCGGCTCAAAGCCTTAAATTCTTGTTTCATATAAAGACATATTTAAAAAAATTAATATCTTGCTATAGATTACATTATTTTAGGAATAAAAACAAGCCGTAAGTAAAAAGAGGGTAATACTAAATCCTTGGAATTAGCCTAACTATTAATAGCTACTTCAAATACTTCGCTTTAGCAACATTATGCTCTTCCAAGGTCTTGCTAAAAATAGTCTGGCCATCCGGCGTGGTGAGGAAAAACCAATAATTATTTTTGACCGGATGAATCGCGGCATCGATAGCGTCCAGCCCGGGATTCGAGATCGGGCCCGGCGACAGTCCGCGATATTTGTAAGTATTATATAAAGAATCAATTTTCGTATCATCGTGCGATACGCTCGGGGAGTTACCGTTGGTTATATAGTTAATCGTTGAATCAGCCTGCAAAGGCATGCCCACGAGCAATCGGCGATAAAAAATATCCGCCACCATGGCTCGTTCATTTTTAAGAGCCACTTCTTTTTCCAAAATACTCGCCATGGTAATTGTATCCAAAATAGTTCTCTTGGAATTTTTAATATCTTCACGCATCGCCGGAGTCAATTTTTGATCAAAATTATCAAGCATCTTTTGGATTATATCGGCGGCTGTGGCATCGCGATAGATCCGATAAGTGTCGGGAAAAAGAAAGCCCTCAAGCGAATTAGCCTCCTTTAATCCGGATAAAAATGACCATCTGGCTTCATCAATATTGCCGCCAACGCAACTGGCGCAAGGCTGCCATTTTTTAATATTTTTTACTTCTGTTAAAAAATCATTTTTCTTAATAATATTTTCCTTATCCAAATAATCGGCTATGTCAGAAATAGTCCACCCTTCAATAATTTTGATTGTCCGCTCGTTGGTTATCTGTCCATTGACTAAAATATTAGTCAGTCGTTGCAAGCTCGTTCCGGAATTTAACCGATACTCCCCTGCCTTAAGATTGTTTTCCAATTTCGAAACCCAAAGATAGGTTTCAAAAATAAATTTATTTTTAATTAAATTATTTGCAAACAAATCACGGCTGATCTCATTAGCGCTTTCACCCTCTTTAATGACAAACAGTTTCTCTTCGCCTAATTTTTTATCACCTGTATAGATCATTTTTAAAGAATAAAAAGAAACCGCGCCAAATGCGATGATTAAAATTATGAATAAAATTATAAGCTTTTTTAGCTTAGACATATTTATTTAAATTTACCATATTAATGGATTTTTAACAACAAAGAGCGCATAGCTAGGTGCGCTCTATTTTTTATTTTAAAAAAACATCTATAATCTATTTTTCAAAATTCTTTTTGCCAAAAAAGCCGATAGAAGCCCAACTATAATTCCACCTAGAATATCAAGCGGATAATGCACGCCGACAAAAATTCTGCCCAGGCCGACAATCAAAGCCAAAATCAAAAATATAATGCCTAATTTTTTATTATAGAAATAAATGGCAAAGGCGATGGCAAAAGATATAGCCACGTGATCTGAGGGAAATGATTTTTCAAGCGCCGATTTTTGAATCAGCTTCAAAACCTCATGATTAACGAAAGGCCGCGGACGAAAATAAATCAGACCAATCAAATTATTAATCACCCACGCCCAGCCAGCCGCAACAAACGCGTTAAAAGCCATTAATTTATAAATTCTATCTTTCTTTAATATGGCTAAGCCAAGAACAACCGCAACAATAATAAAAATCAAATATTTAGCGGCAAAAATTCCCAGCCAATCCAAATATATATTCTTATTGGCTAGATTATTGATTACTTGAAAAATTTGAAAATCAAGATTCATTATTGTTAAAAAATAATTTAATGTAAAAAATTACCAGTTAACCAAATAACTAAAACGCCCAAAATCATAAAAAAAACTTGCGTTAAGGCTTTTTTAATTTTAATCTCTTTATGAATGGCGGGAATTAAATCAGAACTGGCTATATAAATGAAATTGCCGGCGGCAAAGGCGATAATTAACGAGCTAAGCCTTATAATATCAAAAGAAAAAAACAAAATCAGCAGTGCCCCAAAAATGCCGAATAAAGCTGAGAAAAAATTGTATAATAAAACCTTTTTTGCCGGCATGCCGCCATGCAACAAAATGCCAAAATCTCCAATTTCCTGCGGTATTTCATGCGCGATAATAGCTAGAGAGGTTGTAATACCTAGGGGCAAACTCACCAAAAAACTTGTCGCAATAATCGCGCCATCAATAAAATTATGGATACTGTCACTTAAAATTATAAGATAAGTAAAACCATGCACTTCACAATCCGTGTTATCATGACAATGGTACCAAATCAAAAATTTTTCAATTAGAAAAAAAATCAAAATGCCCAAAAGGGTCACAGCTAAAATCAATTTAACATTACCGCCACCTTCTATGCTTTCAGGCAAAAGATCAAGGAAGGCCGCCCCAAGCATTGTGCCAGCGGCAAAAGAGATTAAATAACCAATAAACGGTCTGACTAATTTTTCTTTCCAAATAATGAATAATCCGCCGCTTAAACCCAAAATACCGGCAAAAATCACCACTAAAATAATAATTAAAGAAATATACATTTGAAAATTTTAATTAAGTTTATTTATTACTAATAACCATTATTGGTTGATTAGCTATTTCTGGCAAAAGAGACAAAAGTGCGTTCCCCGGCCGTTTAATTTTATCTTATTTACTTTCCCGGGGCAACCGGAACACTTCTCACCTTCCCGGCCGTAAACCTTGAGGAATGGGACAAATCCCCCGTCACTGCCGTCGGTACGGACATAAGTATCGGCCGAAGTCCCGCCTTTTTCAATCGAAGCGAGCAAAATTTTCCTGATACCGTAATATAAATTTTTAACTTCCTCATCGGTCAAAGTTTTAACTATTCTTGTTGGCAATATTTTCGCGTAAAAACAGCTTTCATCGGCATAAATATTGCCGATTCCGGCAATCATGGCCTGATCCATCAAAATTTGCTTGATTTTCCTATTGGGATAACGAGCCAGTATTTCTTTGAATTTAGGTAAATCAAAATCTTTTGACAACGGTTCCGGCCCGAATTCATTTCCCACTTTAATCATTTCTTCGTCTTTTATTAATTTTATATAACCGAACTTTCTTATATCATTAAAATATAATCTCGAACCGTCGGTAAAATTAAAAATTATATGGGTAAATTTCCCGGGCATCGGCCCGACTTTGGCGGGAAAATTTTGGCGACCAGTTCTATCGCTTGCCGTTTCATAAATCAATTGTCCTGTTAATTTCAAATGGATCAGCAAAAAATCTGGCCCTTCTAGATCAATTATAATCAATTTCGCCCTGCGGCTCACGGAATTTATTTTTTTGCCTATCGTTCGCCGGCTAAATTCTAATATCGGCAAATTAATTTGCTTTGGAACTTTAACTTCAACTGATCGGATAATTTTGCCTTTTATTTTCCGATTCAGCTCCTGTGTGATTGTCTCAACTTCCGGCAATTCGGGCATAGCATGATGAAAATATAAAAACAAAAGCTATGTTATTTTTATATTCTTGTATTTTTATATTTTTAAATCAACGGGCTGCCGTTCATTTCCTCGGGTTGTTTTAATCCCATAATTTTAAGTATGGTCGGCGCGACGTCTGAAAGCAATCCTTGGGGCGGCATCAAACTCAAATCCGAACCAAGAGCTTCGCGGGCTCCCCCGGTCTTGCCTTCCCATTCCTTACCGATTATAATCAACGGCACTGGATTAGTTGAATGTTCTTTGTCCATCACTCCGGTTTGTAAATTTACCAATTCTTCAGCATTGCCATGATCAGCTGTAACCACCGCCACTCCTCCGTTTGATAAAATAACATCAACTAATTTACCAACGCATTTATCAATCGTTTCCACCGCCTTGATCGTAGCCGCTTTATCGCCCGTATGGCTGACCATATCGGCATTGGCAAAATTTATCAAAATGAAATCGTATTTATTTTCTTTTACTTCTTTTACCACTTGATTGGTTATTTCAAGAGCGCTCATTTCCGGCTTTTGATCATAAGAAGACACTCGAGGAGAAGGAATCACCGCCCGATCTTCGCCGAGAAATGGTTCTTCCGCGCCGCCATTAAAGAAAAAAGTGACATGGGCGTATTTTTCCGTTTCAGCAATATGTAATTGTTTCAACCCCGCCTCGCTCAATACTTTCGCCAACGGTTCTTTCACCAAATCAACCGGAAACGCGACTTCGACCGGCAAACCTTCTTCATACTCGGTCATGGTTACAAACATAATATTATCCAAATATTTTGGCCTTTCAAATTTACTGAATTCGGGAATAATAAAAGCTTTGGTTATTTCACGCGCCCGATCCGACCGAAAATTAAAAAAAATAATTGCGTCTTTTTCTTCAACTAAAGCAGCCGCGGCGTTTTTGTTAGCCATTACCGCCGGAACAAACTCTTCATCAAATATTTTTTTATCATAAGATTTTTTAATAGCTTCGATGGGATCGGAAAATTTTTCATCACTCTCGCCCCTAGTCATCGCGTTATAAACTTTTTCCGTTCTTTCCCAATGATTATCCCGATCCATCGCATAAAATCGGCCGGAAATAGTGGCAATCTGGCCAACGCCGAGTTCTTTCATTTTTGCCAAAAGTTTAGTAGTAAAATCTAATCCGCTGTTGTAGATCGAATCGCGGCCGTCGAGAACCACGTGCACAAAAACTTTTTTTATACTTTGTCTTTTAGCCATTTCCAAAAGCGCAAACAAATGTTCTATTGAAGCATGAACACCTCCGGAGCTTACTAAACCCAATAAATGCAATTTGGAATTATTCTTTTTAACGAAATCAGCGGCTTTAAGAAAAACGCGATTGCTAAAAAATGATCCGTCGGTAATGGATTTATTTATTTTGGGAAGATTTTGATAAAAAACTTTGCCCGCGCCCAAATTCAAATGGCCCACTTCAGAATTTCCCATCTCGCCCCATGATAAACCAGCCGAGTCGCCCGACGCGACCAAAGTCAATGCAGGATAAGTTGAAATCAACTTATTAATATTAGGCGTTTTGGCTTCCGTAATCGCATTGCCATCGGAAGGCGGCGCTATTCCCCAGCCGTCCAAAATTATCAAAGCTACGGGCTTGGGACGATTAGATTTAATTATTCCGTCAGACATAATAAATAAAAAAATTCTAATATTTAATTATTATATAAATCAAACTCGGCGTAAATCATAAATTGCTTTTCTCTTAACCTTTTAGCATTTTTTGATTATAAATTGCCAATTCCTGTCTCACTTTTTGCTCCATTTCTTTACGAGACACACTGCCGGCATTATCAAAAATTTCTTTATCGTTCAAAATCAAAAAGTCGTCTAATTTTTTTATCCAATCTCGCATATGCATTATTCTCTGTTCCACGCTTTGCAATTCCGCAAAAGAAAGAAACTGCTCCACTAGTAAATTCAGCCGTTTTAATTCCAATTCTTCCAAATAATTTTTAGCGACTTCCGCTTGTTCGCGAGTAATAATTTCCCCCTTCCAATTGGTCAATCCTAAATTATTTTTAGCGCTGTCTATGCGGCTATTTATTATTTCCGCGGCCGTAAGTCCGGTAATCGCAAAATGAAATTTATTCTGCACGACTCTGAAAAATTGCTGGGCATATTCTGCTTTGGGGTTATAATCGACGCTGGTCGCAAAAACATCTCTCGCTTTTTGATAAAAATTAGCCTCTGAAGTCCTAATCTTGCGTATTCTCTCTTCCCATTCTTGAAAATATCCTTTAGCCACCCCGCCGTTCGCCAAACGATCATCGTCCATGACAAAACCCTTGATAATATACTCTTTCAATTTCTGTGTCGCCCAAATACGGAACTGGGTGCCGCGGAGAGAGCTGACGCGGTAGCCGACAGAAATAATCACATTAAGATCGTAAAAATTTACATTATATTTTTTACCATCGGAAGCAGTATGCTGGAATTTCCGGCATACTGAATTTTCCGCTAATTCTCCCTCTATAAACACATTTTGTATATGCTCTGTAATAGTTTTTCTGTCTTTTTGAAACAATTCCGCCATTTGAGCCTGACTAAGCCAAACCGTCTCGTTTTCCAGTTTGACCGCAATTTTAGTCTGTCCGTCCTCGGTGTTATAAATAATAATTTGATTGTTTTTATCTTCCACAAAATTAAATTATTTCTCGTATGAGTTAAATTCGCCGCGAAGCCTAAAATATTTATGAATCCTTTCACAACCCGTCTGCGCCAGCCAGAGATATTTGTAGCATTGGATATATTTTAGGAATTGGGATTTGGAGAGCATAGGATCTAAATTTTAAATTCCAGTTTAACTTTATTTGAATCTATATTTAATAGAAAAACCTTCGTCTTGATTCTCTTGTCTTTTATTATCTTTTTAGTTTTACTAATATACCTCGGAAAATAATATTTGAATGGAGATTTAATCAATTTCTTAAATTTGGCGTCTGATTTAGAAAAACAATAAGAAAACCAATTTTCCTTCTTAACTAATCTCTTGGGCAGGGTTGAAATAATAATCCAATAGGGCGGTACCTCATGATCGCTAGGAACGTACATTTTTAAACATCTTAAATCGGAGGTTGGCGCCGACAAGTCATAGAAGCGGTCATCGGAAGAATTTGTGCTCTCATATTCAATAAAACCAAAAACTTTGTTATTTTTATACAAAGTGATATCGGGCTTGAATCTAACAGTATCTCTCCCCTCTTTATAATTAAAACCTCTTTCGGTTTCAATATCAAATCCCATTTTGTTGCAAACCCCAATTATTAAAGCTTGGACTCTGGAATGCACTTCTGATTGGTAATTGTAATCCCAAGTTGTGAAATACTCTTCCTTAATAAATCCTGACAATAATTTCCGTTTTAACTCTTTGTTTAACTTGCTTATTAATTGGTTTACAAACATAAAAATTATATAAATATTATTCTAATGCTAATGAAACTTCATATTTTGTGCTATTCAGTATAAAAATAATTTTTTCTTTGTTCCTCTTTATTATTTGCTTATCCCCAAAATCAAATTCTTTATGATGATTAGGGCATAAAATTAATATATTATCCGGCGTTTCGGGGCCCTTGTCTTTCTTTTGTGTTATATGGGCTGCCTCAATATATTGAGTATTGTCTTTTTTTATAATAGTTGTACCGCATATTTGGCACTTAAAATCCCTTAAAAATTTTAACTCAGCAATAGTCTTATTATCGCGCCCATAAGTCTTTCCCGTTAATATAACTATTTCTGGATCTGTCGGCTTAAGCTTTTTTAACTCCCGCGCAATATCTTCTTTCTTGATTTCCTTTTTCTTATTCAAAACTTTAATAATCTCATCTTGTTCTTCCGCATCATAATCGGTCTCTAAATCACCCTTGTATGGATCACCTGTAATATATTTATAGATTGAAGCTAATTTTTTTAATTCATCCTGCTTTATACCGGAACGCTTCAAGGCAATGATTTCATCATTGATAATAGCCTTCGCTAGATTTTGATCGTCAATCAATCTAAATCCAATCTGGGGAACGAGTCGCTTTGTATTAACGATTTGCTTATATTTCTTTTCACTGAGCGGGATTGGAAATAGCATCGAAAATCTTTCTTCAGTAATAATATTAGTTAAATATTTATCTTCCCCAAATTCAAGATAATCAGTCTCAATAGGTGTCTTAATAATTTCAGCCTTGCCATAAATACCAACAATTTCACCTTTGTTGGTTTTTAAATTACGAGAATAAAAAATAACAATACCACCCGCTAAAAATTTTTTAGGTGGAAAAGTCCATTGGACATAACCATGGACGTTACCATTTTTATCAATCGGCTTATCAAACTTAAAATTTAAACATTCATGTCCCGGAGTATCTCTCGCATATAAATGACCAGCGTGAGGATTGGTATAAGTATTTCGCCAGCCATCTGGATTCCATGTAATATTAGCGATTATGATTGAAAGTTTTTCCATATTTTTAGAAAATAAATAGGGCTCCACGTCGGCGGCACCCTTGCGAGCGCTCCAGCCTCTCGGTCACTTGACTTATTATACAATATCCGCGAAAAATAGACTCAAAATGAATAATTACAACAACCCTCTTCTCGTCATTAATCTTGGTTTCTTAACGTCCATAATTTTTAAAATTGTCGGCGCGACATCTGCTAGAATTCCGCCTTTCAATTTGGAACGACGCAATGCTCTATCCCTGCTTACCAAAATAAAAGGCACCGGATTCGTCGAATGCTCTGTATCAATTTCTCCGGTTTTGAGATTGACCATTTCTTCAACATTGCCATGATCGGCCGTAATGATTACGTTTCCCTTTTCTTTTAAAACCGGATCGACTATTTCACCAACACACTTGTCTACGTACTCTACGGCTTTGATGCCGGCAGCCAAGTTGCCCGTATGCCCGACCATGTCTGGATTGGCAAAATTGATCGCGATGAAATCGTACAAATTATGTCCAAGCGACTGCAAAACGATTTTAGTAATTTCACTGGCGGACATTTGCGGTTTTAGATCATACGTCGGCACATCCGGCGACTTAACCACAATTCTATTTTCGCCATCGCACGGATTGGCATAACCGCCATTTAAAAAATAAGTAATATGCGAATATTTTTCTCTTTCGGCGATATACAACTGCCTTTCCTTTTGTAAAACCATCGGCAAAGTATCTTTTAACAGATTGCTCGGGAAAGCGGTCAAAATATTCGGCAATTCCGGGCCAAAGTCAGTCATCGCGACAAAACGAAAATCTTTTAACACTTTCCTTCTTTTGAATCCATTAAAATCATGCTGCAAAAATGGCTTGGCCATCTGCCTCGCGCGATCAGATCTCAAATTAAAAAAAATTAAGGAATCTTTATTATCTATAGTTGCCACGGGTTTATTATCTTTTACAATAACAGTCGGGATAATAAACTCATCGCTCAGACCCCGATTATAGGATTGGACAATCGCCTCTTCTGGAGAGACAGCTGTCACACCTTTTCCTAATACTAAGGCATTATAGGCTAATTCTGTCCTCGGCCAGTTTGAAGCGCGATCCATGGCGTAATATCTGCCGGAGATTGTCGCTATTTTCATGCCATCGACAAATTCCCTTTCTAACTTTTTCAAAAATTTGATAGCGGCGTATTGCGATGAATCCCGGCCATCAGTAAAAAGATGCAAATAGACGTCCTTCAAATTTTGCTCGCGGCAGAGCTTGAATAAAGCAAAGACATGATCCGGGCTTGAATGAGCGCTTTCATGATTGGAAAGCAAACCCATGATATGGAGTTTCGCTGATTCGCCATGCGCTCTATGCCGCTTGACATGATTAATCGCTTCAAGAAAAGCGGCATTCTTAAAAAAAATGCCGGATTTAATGCTCTTTGAAATTAATACTGAATCCTGTTCAATAATTCTGCCGGCGCCTATATTCATATGGCCTGCCTCGGAATTGCCGTCCTGATTTCGAGGCAAACCCACCATGCTGCCGTGAGCGGCGAGCAAGGTATTGGGAAAATTTTTTGTATAATAATCAATTGCCGGAGTTTTGGCTTGGGTAATAGCATTGCCAGCGCTCGGTTTCGCGATACCCCAGCCATCCATAATGATTAGAACTACCGGACGCGCAGATTTACCTTTTGTTAATTGCTTAACCATAAGTTAAATTTAAATATCATCTAAAAAACAAAAACCAAAAAAATAAAAAAAATCAGCGTTGTTCCGCGATGCTATCCGCGTTGTTCCGCGAGTTCTTCTTCAATTTCCATCAGCCTATTATACTTGCCGACTCGTTCGCTACGAGACAAAGATCCGGTTTTAATAAAATCAGCATTTACCGCTACCGCTAAATCGGCAATAGTGGTATCATTGGTTTCACCGGAACGATGAGAAATAACAACTTTGTATTTATTTTTTTGCGCGAGAGAAATCGCTTGTATTGTTTCAGTCAGGGTTCCGATTTGATTCAGCTTAATTAAAATCGAGTTGGCAATATTTTTTTCAATTCCCTTTTTCAATCTATTAATATTCGTCACAAACAAATCATCACCGACGATCATTATTTTCTTGCCCATTTTACCCGTAAAATCTTTCCATTGGTTCCATTCGTCTTCGGCCAGCGGATCTTCAATAGAAATTATCGGATATTTATCCACCCAAGCCTGATACATTTCCGCAACCTCTTTATAACTTTTAAAAAACTGGCCTTGATTTTTTTGTTTAAAATTAAAATCATAGCCCTTCCCTTTCTTGTATAATTCGGAAGCCGCCACATCAATAGCAATAGAAACTTGATCTCCGGGCTTATAGCCGGCCGCGCCAATCGCTTTTACAATTAATTCAAGGCCGATTTCGTCTTCATCAAAATCCGGAGCATAGCCAAAGGGCCCTTCGATATTGGGAGCATAGCCGCCCTCGTCACCTACCAAAGCATTAACCCTGTAATTTTGCAGGATTTTTTTCAGAGCGTGAAAAATCTCCGCGCCGGATCGAACTCTCTCTTTAAAGAGTTTCGCCTTGGGCACAATCATGAATTCCTGCGTTGAGATGGTATTATCAGCGTGCTTGCCGCCGTTGATAACATTCATCATCGGCAAAGGCAACTTATAATCCTTAAGATTTATACCATAAGATTGCCTTAAGTATTTATACAGCGGCAAATCAAGAGCATTAGCCGCCGCATGGGCGCAAGCCATAGAAACGCCAAGAATCGCATTCGCGCCCAGTTTGGATTTATTTTCCGTCCCGTCTTTTTCTATCATCATTTGATCAATTTTTTTCTGCGCGGTTACTTTCTTACCAATCAAAAGATCATTCAAAACAGTATTAACGTTTTTCACTGCCTTCAATACTCCCTTGCCGCCATATCTTTTCAGATTATTATCCCGCAATTCCAAAGCTTCGTGCGAACCAGTGGAAGCGCCCGATGGCACAGAGGCCGCGCCGCTCACCCCATTTCGCAATAGAACTTTTGCCTCAACAGTAGGATTGCCCCGCGAATCCAAAATCTCGCGAGCAGTGATTTGTTTGATTTTAAGGGAGTTGAACATAGATTGACACGCTAATAACCGCGAATAGCGCTAATACGCACTAATGATCGCGCCCTACTTTAGATTAATCACTCTTTTTATTTGGATTTTTGACCCTCGAAAATTTACAATAATTCCTAATTTTAACTTTGATGCTTCTAAATATCTTATCATCTGCCGGTAATCTTCTCGAGTTATATAACTTTTTGCTTTCGCATCAATTAAAATAATTTTACGAAAAATAAAATCAACTCTATTTCCTCCAATTTCTCCGCCTATAAATGGGAGAATAATTTCTTTTTCTCGCTCATAATCATCTTTACTATTCTTAAAAACAATCTCAATGGCGTCAGCATATTGTTTCTCTTTGCCGGTTGAACCTAATTGATTTTGGATGCTATAGAAAATACCAGTCAAATAATAGCTTTCTTTAGGATAAACCAAGTCAGCCATATTATTAGTGCTTATTCGTGGTATTAGAGTTTATTAGTGTAATTCTATTTGATCTCGTACACCACCATCGCATCAACGACTATATCCAAACTGCCGCTCTCTACTTGCGGAGCTGGCGCGGATTCGGCGGCGCCGCCTATACCCATGGCATAATTTTTATAAATCGGCTGAGGATATTGGCTTGATTCATTAAAAGAAACTACCTTGCCTAATTTTACGTCCATAATATCCGCCAAAGCTTTGGCTTTCTCTTTGGCGTTCTCAAGGGCTTTTATTCTCGCTTCATTTTGTAATTTTTCCGGATCATCAATGCCAAAACTTAATCCGCCCACTTGATTCAAACCCAAAGTACCCGACATAGCCAAAATATCGCCAATCTTATCCATGTTTCTAATCTTCACCGTCACGGTCTGATTCACTTGATAGCCGCGCAAGGTTTGTTTGCCAACATTATAATCATACTGGGGATATATTGAGTAATTATTGGTTTGGATATCTTTCGCGTCAACACCCATATCCTTAAGCTGCTTATTCAATTGATTCATTTTGTCGGTATTTTCTTTTTGCGCTTCGGCAACCGTCTTCTTTTCCGTAGTTAAACCAAGTTGAATATTGGCAATATCAGGAATGGCCGTGACCTTACCTTCGCCGGAAATAGCGATCGTGTCTCGTTCCTGCACCTGTTTGCCGATATAATCATACTGCTTCATACTGTTGCGGATCATAACCGCGGCGATGACGATAAATGCCAAAAAAGCGAGAGCCAAAAGAATAGTAAAAATTTTGTTCTCACTCCATGTTGGCCAAAATGTTTTCTCGTTCATAGATTTTGATAATTAATTATTCTTTTTTATTTTAATAATGGCGTAATACCCGGCAATCCCTTCCCCTCAAGAAAAGTAAGCATGGCTCCGCCACCGGTGGAAATATGGTCAACAAATTCCGCCATTCCGGTTTGTTCCAAGCAAGATATAGTTTCGCCGCCACCCACGACTCCAAAAGCGGTACCGCGAGAACGCGCGGCGATTATTCTGCCAAGAGCTATACTCCCATGTTTGTATTGGTCAACTTCAAAATATCCAAAAGGTCCATTCCAAATAATTGTCTCAGCTTGTTTAATTAATAAAGCGTACTTACCAATAGTTTCCGGACCAATATCATAAATTCCTTCTGATTTTTTGCAAATAGCAAAAGGCTCATTTTTTATTTCAACAATTCTAACTTTATTTCCTTTTTTGTCTCCCGTAATAACATCGGCAGGCAGAATGATCTTACCCGCGCCGATTTTTAATAATTTTAACGCTAAATCAATCTCACTATCCTCAATCTCTGAATCGCCAACGCCATAACCCATCGCCTTAAAAAATGTATTGGCAATACCGCCGCCCAAGCAAAGATGATCGACTTTGGTTAATAAATTTTCCATCAACGCGATCTTGGTCGAGATCTTAATACCGCCTATCAAAGCTACAAACGATTTCTTCGGATTGTCAATAAGTTTGCTTAAGGCGTTAATTTCTTTTTCCAAAAGGAAACCGGCATAGCTTGGTAAATGTTTAGTAATCTCGACAATCGTGCCTTCGGATCGATGCGAGGAGGCAAACGCGTTATCAACATACAAATCGCCATAACTTGCCAGTTTGGCAATAAACTCCGAATCACCAACCAATTCTTTGGGATAAAACCTGGTATTTTCCAGTAAAACAATATCCCCATCTTTCATTTTACCAATCAACTGCTCGGCTTTTTTATTGATTAGATCGGTCGCGTAGGTAAAATTTGTTTTGGGTGAAATTTTAATAGACTTGTAGGGTTTAATTTCTGTTTTTTCTTTATTACCCAAAAGCTCAATCAGCCTTTGCGCTACAGGATTCAACCTAAGACCGGCGACAATCCTGCCTTCGGGTCGGCCCAAATGGCTGAGTAAAATCACTTTAGCGCCTTTTTTGATTAAAAATTCGAGTGTTGGTAGGGTTTCCTTAATTTTCGTTGATTCTGTGACAATCACTTTTGCCTTATCTCTTTCCCTGATTTCTTTCAAAGGCGTATTAAAATCAGCACGCAAAATAACTCTCTTACCCTTCAGGCTTTTAACTTCGCGAATAGATTTTAACTGCATATTTTTAATAATCATTAATAATTATTTTATATAGCAATTATACCACAGATTATAAAACAAAAAAACTAATAACTTACTAACCTAAAAACTTAAAACTAATCTCTAATCCCCCGCAATCTCGACTAATTCCCATCCCAAAATTTTGGCTTTTTCAATTACAATCACGGCCGCTTCGGCCATACTGCCTCTCGCGAGCATCTCGATATTAAATTTCAAATTATCGGCATTAATTTCTTCGCCGTGCTCCATCACACTGCCTAATTTCAGGGTAATTTTTTTCACCTTTTTCAAATTATTTTTCTTGGCGTATGCCAAAACCAGATTGAATATCTTATTAGCTTCATGAAGATCGTGCATAAGCTTAAATTTAAAATCAGCTGATTATTTGTTTAATATTGAAACAAATTTATTAAAATCATTAGTAACTAAGAAACACTTGAAATTAAATTTATCTTCCTTTTTCTGATAAAGCCCCCAAGCGAGTCCCCGCGCTGCCTCATAGCCTGATTCTTTGACTAACGCCATAAGTTTTTCGCTATACTGTCCGTACGGATATGAAAACAAATTTATTTTTTCGCCCAGACGTTCTTCGAGAATTTGTTTGCTGCCGGAAATTTCTTTTTTCAAAACAGCGGGGTCGGAAATTTTAAATAAATAAGGATGAGTTTCTGTATGACTGCCGATAGCCATGCCCGCGCGAGATAATTCTTTTACTTCGTCCCATGTCATAAACTTTTCATGCCCGAGACTATTGGTATAGACAAAAAAAGCGGCAATAAATTTTTTATCTTTAAGAATTGGAAAAGCGTTTAAGTACTGATTTTCCCAGCCGTCATCAAAATTAATAATTACTGGCTTAGTCGGCATGGGCTTACCCTTCTCAAATAAATTCAATAAATCATTAAAAGAAATCGCCACATAGCCATTGTCCCGCAAAAAATTCATCTGTCGCTCAAATACGGCCGGCTCGACAATAAATTGCTTGACAAACTTCGTATCACTGAAATAATAAGGCCGAACACTGTGATAGACAATAATCGGGACTTTTACTCCTTTGGCATTTATAATATCAAATGGCTGTTCCGGCGCGGCATTTTCTTTCTCTTGCCCCGCTGGACCGGATAAATATTCTCTATTTTCTTCCTTAAATAATCGAAATAAAGACCCAACTTGATTAAAATAATAAAAAAATACGAAACCGAAAAATACGGCAAAAATTGTAATTATCAAAACAA
>JAGVFQ010000005.1 GCA_020057505.1 Patescibacteria group bacterium
ACCGGCGCTGATATTATACGCAAAGCGTCAGATGACGAACCGTTTACCGCCCTGGCTTTCAAAGTCGCGACCGATCCTTTCGTCGGTAAGCTTTGTTTTTTCCGAGTTTATGCCGGCAAATTGCCGGCTGGATCTTATGTTTTGAACACTACGACCGGTGAAAAAGAACGAATCGGCAGAATTGTGAGACTTCACGCCAATAAGCGAGAAGACGTGGAAGAAGTGTACGCGGGTGATATTGCCGCGGCCGTAGGATTGAAAAATACTTTTACGGGTCACACTTTGTCAGATCCGGAGCATCCCGTTATGCTTGAATCCATTACTTTTCCCGAACCGGTTATTTCAGTGGCTATTGAACCAAAAACAAAAGCGGACCAGGAAAGAATGGGTATGGCGCTGCAAAAATTGGCCGAAGAAGATCCGACTTTTCGCATTAAGACTGATGAAGAGACCATGCAGACGCTTATCGCCGGCATGGGAGAATTGCATTTGGATATTATTGTTGATCGAATGAAGCGTGAATTTAAAGTTGAAGCTAACGTGGGCCAGCCGCAGGTGGCTTATAAAGAAACTATTAAAAAATCCGCCGAAGGCGAAGGCAGATATATCAAGCAATCAGGCGGCCGCGGCCAATACGGCCATTGCTGGCTCAGAGTCGAACCGCAAGAGCGCGGCAAGGGATTTGAATTTATCGACGAGACCAAGGGTGGTTCGATTCCCAAGGAATATATCTCGCCGATTCAAAAAGGCGTTAAAGAAGCCTTGGATCGGGGCGTTATTGCCGGCTATCCCCTAATTGACGTGAAAGTGGCGGTTTACGACGGCTCTTATCATGAAGTCGATTCATCCGAAGCCGCATTTAAAATCGCCGGTTCTATGGGCGTTCAGGCGGCTGTTAAAGCGGCAACTCCAATTATACTTGAACCAATTATGAAAACTGAAGTTGTGACGCCGGAACAATTCATGGGCACAGTTATCGGCGACCTCAATTCCAAGCGGGCGCAAATATTGGAAATGGGCGATCGGCCGGGCGTTAAAGTTATCGATGCGATGGTTCCTTTATCGGAAATGTTCGGCTACGCGACGCAACTTCGATCTATGACTGAAGGCAGGGCCAGTTATACGATGGAATTCAATAATTATTCTGAAGTGCCGGCTCATATCGCCGAGTTGATTAAAGAAGGCAAAAGGAAATAGGGTGATACACGAATACGTATGCGAATATATTCGAATAACATGCGAATTTCTAAATATTTGTATATTTATACCCATTCGTAATTAGTAACCAATTAGTAACCAGTTTGACTAAAGATTAATTTATATATAAACTATAAAGGTAATTAATTTGAGGAATTTATGTCGGGATTAACGCCGGAACTACAAAAAATTATTGACTTAATCAAAAAAACGGGCGATAAGCTGGTGGTTTTGGACGGCAACGGCAGTTCGTTCGCGATTATGGATTTAAAAGATTATGAACGGCTGGTATTAGGGAAAAGCGATGTGAGGGGGTTGACAGAAGATGAGCTATTAGATAAGATAAACCGTGATATAGCGCTTTGGAAAGCGGATCAGGAAGAATTGGACAACAATAATGATTGGAGTGATTTTTCGCTAAATTTAGATAAAAAAAAGATGAGAGCCGAGCAATTATCGAGCGAACTGGAATCATCTGACGAAGACAAATATTATTTTGAACCGCTTGAGTAGATTAGGAACCTTGATTTTGTTCACAGTTAGAGGACTTGCTCGATTATTTTTATTTTGCTATTATACAAAATAACTTTATAATTAAAATTTAATTATTGAAATAGCTGGCTAAGACCTAGCTTAGCCCAAAAGAGGCGAGCAGGGCTGTTTCAAACAAGGAGAATATAAAAATGGCAGAGAAAGCAAAATTTGAACGTAGCAAATTACATGTAAACGTAGGCACTATTGGTCATGTCGACCATGGCAAGACTACTCTTACAGCGGCTATTTTAAAGGTGCTTAGAGCTCATGGTTTTACGGCACAAGACAAGGGCGTCGATCAAATCGACAATGCTCCCGAAGAAAAAGCGCGCGGTATTACTATCGCGACAGCTCATGTTGAATATGAAAGTGATAAACGCCATTATGCCCACGTGGACTGTCCCGGACATGCTGATTATATCAAAAATATGATTACCGGCGCCGCTCAAATGGACGGAGCTATTTTAGTGGTTTCCGCCGCCGACGGCCCGATGCCTCAAACCAGAGAACATATTCTTTTAGCCAGTCAAGTTGGAGTAAAATATATCGTTGTTTTTTTGAATAAAGTCGATATGGTTGAAGACCCGGAACTTTTGGATTTAGTCGAAGAAGAAGTCCGAGATTTGCTTAAGAAATATGAATTTCCCGGCGATACCACTCCGATTATCAGAGGTTCAGCTTTGAAAGCCGTTGAAAATCCCAATGATGAAGTCGCGGCTAAACCTATTTTGGATTTGATTAAAACTTTGGATGAATATATTCCGGATCCTGTTCGCGAAACATCAAAGCCTTTCTTGATGCCTGTTGAAGATATCTTTTCAATTGAGGGCCGAGGCACTGTCGTCACCGGCAGAATCGAACGCGGTATTATCAAGATTAATGAAGAAGTGGAAATAGTCGGTATGCGCGATACCATGAAAACAGTCGTTACCGGCATTGAAATGTTCAATAAAACTCTTGATGAAGGCCATGCTGGCGATAATGCCGGATTACTTTTGCGCGGCACCAAAAAAGAAGAGGTTGAACGCGGACAAGTTTTGGCGAAACCCGGGTCAATCACTCCTCATACCGAATTTGAAGGTGAAACCTATATTTTGACTAAAGAAGAAGGTGGACGCCATAAACCATTTTTCAAGGGCTATAAACCGCAATTCTATATCCGCACTACTGATGTTACGGGCGAAGTCGATTTGCCGGCCGGCACTGAAATGGTCATGCCCGGAGACACGGTAAATTTGAATATTAAATTAATTGTTCCTGTCGCTCTCGAAGAAAAAGGACGATTCGCCATCCGCGAAGGCGGCAAGACAGTCGGCGCCGGAGTGGTAACTAAGATTATTAAATAATTAATTTTTTTGTAGTTTTACATTAAAAATTCAATGCCGGAAGAAAAGAAAAAAGAAGAAAAGAAAGAAGATCGCCAAAGGATCAGGATCAAAATCAGAGCCTATGATCACAAGATTATAGACCAGTCGACTAAAACAATTATCGAGACGGCTCTTCGATCCGGGGCTTCTATATCTGGTCCAATTCCTTTGCCAGTGGAGAAAACCAAATTTACGGTCAACAGTTCCACCTTTGTGCATAAGGATGCCCGCGATCAATATGAGATGAGAGTCCACAAGAGATTGATCGATATTATTGATCCCACACCAAAGACCGTAGATGCTTTGATGAATTTGAATCTTCCCGCCGGCGTTGATGTCGAGATAAAAATGTAGTTTAAATTAAAATAATTAGCAAAAAGATAAAGAAAGCTTCTTCCCGCCCAGGGCGGGAAGAAAAACCTTTGTCGGTTTGATGGTTATTCGGAGAAGAAATTCAAAATTTTACATTTTGAACAACTTTGATTAAAGCTTGATAAGAAAACCGGCTTTTTTGAAGTTAGGTTTTTTGTTTTGTATAAAGCGATGCGAATAATGCGAATTACATGCGAATGATACGAATAAATATTCGTGAATATTCGTTACAATTAGTGTTTATTAGTGTATTTCTATGAAGTTTATACTAGCTAAAAAAATTGAAATGAGTCAGCGATTCAAGGAAGATGGGACAGTAGTGCCTGTGACTTTAGTTGAGGCTGGTCCTTGTATTGTTACTCAAATAAAGACCAAAGATAAAGAAGGCTATACTGCTATCCAGCTTGGTTTTGATCAAAAGAAAAAAATTACCAAGCCAATAGCCGGACATCTGAAAGATTTGGGTAATTTGAAATATTTGAGAGAATTTAGAATTGATGATTCTAGCGCTTATGAACGAGGGAAAAGTATTGATGCTTCTGTATTCGCGCCTGGCGACATAGTTGAAGTTATCGGCTTTTCCAAGGGAAGAGGTTTTGCCGGCGTGGTCAAACGCTACCATTTTCATGGCCACCCCGCTTCTCACGGCCACAAAGATCAATTGAGAATGCCAGGTTCTATCGGTTCAAGGCGCCAAGGCCCGGTGCAAAAAGGCAAAAGAATGGCCGGTCATATGGGTGATGCGCAAATTACAGTTAAAAATTTGGAAATCGTTGAAGTTAATAAAGAAAATAATACTTTAGCTATTAAAGGGGCAGTGCCCGGCGCAAGAAACGCGCTTTTGATGATCCAGACTATATAAATTTATGGCGAACAAAATAGAAGTAAATATTTATAATCAAGCCGGAGAAGAAACTGGTAAATTGAAATTAGAACCTGCTGTTTTTGGAGTTGAAGTGAAAGAAGGATTGGTAAAACAGGCAGTGGTCGCTCAGATGGCCAATGCCCGTCAAGTTTTAGCTCATACCAAGGATCGAGGCGAAGTCCGCGGCGGCGGCAGAAAGCCATGGCGGCAAAAAGGCACTGGCCGCGCTAGACATGGTTCCATACGTTCTCCGATTTGGGTTGGCGGCGGCATTACTTTTGGTCCGACCAAAGATAGGAATTTTAGCCAGAAAATAAATATCAAGATGAGAAGGAAGGCTTTGTTTATGAGCCTTTCCGACAAAGTGGCTAATGGTAAAATTATTGTTTTGGACAAATTGGAACTGCCGAAAATCAAAACTAAGGATATGGCGAAAATTTTGAAAACCCTGCAAACAAAAGTTTTAAAGCTCAAGAAAGAAGATCTGAAGTCAGCGAAAAATCATTTGCTCGTTGTTTTGCCAGATAATAATGTCAACGTTTTGAAATCGATTAATAATTTACCGAACGTGAAAACGATTCGAGCGGACAGCTTGAATATTGTCGATATTTTGAAAGCAGATTATTTATTAATAACTGAAGGATCAATTAAGAAAATAATTGAGATTTACGTTAAATAATATGGGATTTTTTGATAGATTTAAAAAATACGAAAGCGGGCAAGACAAAAAAAAGAAAAAACAGGTTGCGCCCAAAGCCGAAGAGAAAGCTCCGAAAAAGGAAAAGAAGCCTGTTCCAACCGCCCAAAAAGCGCCGAAAAAATCGGCTAGCCAAGTTCAGGGCGAGGCAGAAGCGACCAAAGTATCGGAAACCAAGATAGATCAGCCAACTGTAGCGAAAAAAGAAGATACTGGGGATGCTTACAAGGTGTTGCTTAAGCCGCTTGTTACTGAGAAAGCCACTAATTTGTCCGCATTGAATAAATATGTTTTTGAAGTTGCTCTTGAAGCCACCAAGATTGAAATAAAAAAAGCGATTAAGAATGTTTATGGCATTGAACCGGTTAGTGTCAATATTCTCCATGTTAGCGGGAAAAAAGTCAGATTCGGGCGAACTATGGGCACGACCAAAAACAGGAAAAAAGCGATTGTCGCTTTTAAGTCAGGACAAAAAATCGAGGTTTATGAAGGCGTTTAAAATAGTTTATAAGTTATTTAAGTTTCAAGTTTAATATATCAGTATGCCAATTAAGATATACAAACCAACAAGCGCGGGCCGACGCAATTCCAGTGTGGATGCTTTTGATGATATTACAAAAACCGAACCGGAAAAATCATTGATTGTTTTCAGAAAGAAACACAGCGGCAGGAATAATCAAGGCAAGATCACCACTCGCCACCAAGGCGGCGGTGCCAAACAATATTACCGTCTGGTCGATTTCAGGCAGGATAAGTTTGATATGCCAGCCAAGGTGAATGCTATTGAATATGACCCCAATCGGGGAGCGAGAATCGCTCTCGTGGAATATACTGACGGAGAAAAGCGATATGTCTTGGCTCCGATCGGTTTTGCCCCTGGTATAGAATTTGTTTCTTCAAAATCAAAAATTGAAATAAAAGTCGGCAATCGCATGCCGCTTGAATATATCCCAGTCGGTATTATGGTTTACAATATTGAATTGACGCCAGGCAAGGGCGGAGAGATTGTACGCAGCGCAGGAGCTGGAGCTCAGATTGTCGCTTTGGAAGGGGATCACGCCACGGTAAAAATGCCCTCGGGAGAAATCAGAAAAATATTAAAAAATTGTTTAGCCAGTGTTGGCCAGGTAAGCAACCCCGATCACATGCATGTTAGATGGGGCAAGGCGGGAAGAATGCGCCATAAAGGGAAAAGGCCGGAAGTTCGCGGTAAGGCGATGAATCCAATTGATCATCCTCATGGCGGCGGCGAAGGCAATCAGCCGATCGGTTTGAAACATCCTAAAACTCCTTGGGGCAAACCGGCTCTGGGCGTGAAGACTAGAAAGAAAAAGTCATCTGATAAATTAATAATCCAAAGAAGAAAATAGATGCCACACGAATGATTTGCGAATATAAACGAATAATACGCGAATATTATAAATAAACATTATGTCTAGAAGTCTGAAAAAGGGTCCGTTTACGGACGAAAAATTATTAAAAAAAATAATGAATGCCAAGCCGGGAAAAGTAATTAATACTTGGTCTCGCCCTTCGACTATTACTCCGGAAATGGTGGGATTTACAATTGGCGTTCATAATGGCAAGATTCACGTGCCGGTTTTAGTCGTTGAAAATATGGTGGGGCATCGACTGGGAGAGTTTTCGCTGACTAGAAAATTTGTGAAACACGGCGGACGAATGCAGCGCGAACAAGAAGCGGCAGTCGCGGCCAAAGAAGCCGAGGCTTCAAAGGTAGCAACAGCTCCGGCGGCGCCAGCGAGCAAAAAATAAATTTTATTTAAATATATATGGAAATAAGAGCGGAAGCAAAACATATCAGGCAATCTCCACGAAAAACCAGATTAGTGGCAGATATTATTCGGGGCGAAAACGCGCTCGGAGCTTTGGATTATTTGAGATTTGTGCACAAAGAAGCCGCTAAACCAATAACCAAATTATTAGTATCCGTCCTGGCCAATGCTGAACATAATTTTAAATTAAAGAAAGAAAATTTATATATCAAAACAATTACTATCGACGGTGGACCGATGTTGAAGCGTTCTATGCCGCGGGCTTTTGGCAGAGCAACTCCGATCAGGAAGCGATCTTGCCATATTATAATGATTCTAGATGAACGAATTGTCAAAGAACCGGCCGAAACAGCGAAGGAGATTAAGAAAAAAGAACTTAAATTAGCTGAAAAAATAAAGAAGGTTAACAAAATTAAGTAAATTGTTTGATTAATTAGAAAAGTCTATGGGACATAAAGTCAATCCGAAAGGATTCCGTTTAGGGAAAATTTATACTTGGGATATGAAATGGTTCGCTAAGGGCAAGAATTATGCTGATTTTTTAAAGCAAGATCTTTTAATTAAAGAATATTTGAAAAATAAACTCAAAGAAGCTGGTGTGGAGAGTGTCGGCGTCGAAAGATCAGCTAATTCTATAACTGTGGTTATAAGAGCGGCGAAGCCGGGAATAGTAATCGGCAGATCGGGCGCCGGAGCGGAAGATTTGAAAAAAGACATAAAAAAAGTTTTCTTAAATCCCAAAACCAATTTAAATTTAAATATTTTGGAAGTTGATAGGCCGAGTTTGTCCGCGCCGGTTGTTTTGCAGGGCATGATCGCAGACATAGAAAAAAGAATTCCATTCAGAAGAGTGATGAAGACGACCATCAGCCGCGTGGAAAAATCCGGAGCCAAAGGAGTGAGAGTGAGAATTGCCGGCAGATTAAATGGCGCGGAAATTGCTCGGTCGGAAACACTTTTTTCGGGCAAAATACCATTGCATACTTTAAGAGCTGATATTGATTTTGCCCAAGGTCCGGCGAGAACTATTTATGGCGCGATTGGAATAAAAATTTGGATTTATAAGGGAGAAATTTTTAAGAAATAGAGAAATAACTAATCGCGAATTATTTTGCAAATTATCGCTAATATTAATATATGTTGTTTCCCAAGAGAGTAAAATATAGAAAAATGCACAAAGGCAGAGCTCGCGGCAAGAGAATCGCCACTTCTAAAATTGAATTAAGTTTTGGCAGTTGCGGATTGAAGAGCCTCGAAGGAGCTTGGGTTACGGCGCGTCAAATTGAAGCGGCGAGAAGAGCGATGACCAGATTTATCAAACGCGGAGGGAAAATATGGGTGCGTATATTTCCCGATAAACCGATAACTAGAAAGGGCGACCAATCAGTAATGGGTAGCGGCAAGGGCACGGTTGACCATTATGTAGCCGTAGTAAAGCCCGGCACCGTATTATTTGAAATGGATGGAATTACCGAGGAAATGGGCCGTGAAGCGATGAATTTGGCCGCTTACAAATTACCAGTTAAGACAAAATTTATTTCCAAATAAAATTTTAGCGAATCTAAAGGAATAATATGGAAAACAAGGAATTAAGAGAAAAAAATCAAACGGAATTGCAAAAGATGCTAGCCAGTTCAAGGGAAAAACTGCGGGATCTTCGGTTTAAAGTAGCTTCAAAGCAATTAAAAGATATTCGCGAAATCAGAGAAATTAAAAAAAATATTGCCAGAATTTTAACGATTCTTAGAGAACAAAGAAACGTAAAATAAACATTTAAATTATTTATTAATATGGAAAAAGAAATTATAAAAAATAGCAGATTGCTAAAAGGCGTAGTTGTGGGAGATAAAATGGATAAAACCATTGTGGTTAAAGTTACGCGAGCTAAGATGCATCTTAAATATAAAAAACAGTATAAAGTTAGCAAGAAATATAAAGTTCATGACGAAAAGAAAGAATATAAGATTGGCGATGAAGTAGAATTCGTGGAATGTCGGCCGATTAGTAAAGACAAAAGATGGAGAGTAGTCAGTAAATCACAAATTGTTACGAATTAAGTCGCTAATTATCACAAATATTTATTTGGATTAATTAATAGTTTATATATGATTCAACATAGAACAATGTTAGCGGTAGCGGATAACACGGGAGCAAAAAAACTTCAGTGTATCCGTGTGTTGGGAGGCTACCAAAAAAGATATTCACGCTTGGGTGATATTATCACTTGCGTTATAAAAGAAGCTGTGCCGCATTCGATGGTGAAAAAAAGCGATGTTGTCCATGCCGTAATAGTCAGGCAAAGAAAGGAAACTAGAAGAAAGGATGGTTCATATATCAGATTTGATGATAATGCCGCGGTTATAATTGATAAAAAAAGCAAAGAACCCAAAGGTACTAGAATTTTCGGTCCTGTGGCGCGTGAATTAAGAAACAAAGGTTTTATTAAGATTATTTCCTTAGCACCGGAGGTTTTATAGTCGCGAATCAAATGCGAATTTAACGCGAATTATCGCTAATACTATTCGCACAAATTCGCGAGAGCGTCATAAGATTGTAAGAAATAAATAAGATAATCTTTAAATAAATTTAAAGATTAATCAACGTGAGTCGAAATTAGCATAAATTAGTAATAAATATATGAAAATAAAAAAAGATGATAAAGTCCAAATAATATCCGGCAAGGACAAGGGAAAACAGGGCAAGGTTCTGCAAGTTTTCCCTGAAGAAAAAAGAGTTGCCATCGAAGGCTTGAATTTGCGAACAAAGAATATGCGTCCTAGACGTGAAGGCGAGAAAGGCCAAAGAATACAATTTCCCGCCCCACTCAGCATCTCCAATGTTTTAATTGTCTGCCCCAGATGTTCTCGTCCGGCCCGAATCGGATATAAAATAATTATAAATGATAAAGAAAAGAAAAAAATTCGATTATGTAAAAAATGCAAAGAGTTGATTGATTAATATCGCGAATCAATTGCGAATTAGCTCGCGAATTATCACTAATATTATTCGCACAAATTCGTGAGAGCGTCATAAGATTGCAAGAAAGAAAAAAGGTGATGCAAAATAATAAAAAAATTAATCAACGTGAGTCGAAATTAGCATAAATTAGTATTTTAAATATATGAGTCTTTTAGAAAAATATAGAAAAGAAGTAGTGCCAGAGATGAAGAAAATTTTTGGCTATAAAAATTACCTGCAAACGCCCAAAATTAAAAAGGTGGTTATTAATATTGGAATTGGAAAAAATGTGAAAGAGCCGAATATTATTGAAATCGCGGAAAACACTTTAACGAGAATCAGCGGGCAGAAGCCGATCAAGACCAAAGCCAAACAATCAATATCGAGTTTTAAAACCCGTAAGGGGATGATAATCGGCCTTGCGGTCACTATTCGAGGAAAACGCATGTATGATTTTCTGGAAAAATTAATTGACATTACGCTTCCTCGCGTCAGAGATTTCCGCGGTTTATCGCCCAAGTCGCTAGACGGTAAAGGAAACTTATCAATTGGTTTCAAAGAATATATTGCTTTTCCGGAAATTAAACTTGAAGAGATAGAGAGATCTTACGGTTTGGAAGTATCAATCGCCACTACGGCAAAAAATAATCGAGAAGGACTAGAATTATTTAAATTATTAGGTTTTCCATTTAAAAACGCCGATTAGTTGAGTTATGCGATAATCGCAAAACTTTTAATCAGCGTGATTGGTATAAATATTATGTCAACAAAAGCACAAGAAATTAAATCAGCCAAGAGACCGAAGTATTCCTCGAGAAAAGTTCGCCGTTGTTGGCGTTGTGGTCGAAAAAGGGGTTATATGCGTCGTTTCGAATTATGTAGAATTTGCTTTCGCGAATTGGCTAGTCGCGGAGAGATTCCCGGAGTCATCAAATCAAGCTGGTAAATTAATAAAATTATTAACTAATCCGAACAATCTTAAATCGTAAATCTAAATTAGTAAATTATATGACAGATCCCATCGCTGATATGCTCACAAGAATAAGAAATGCTATTGCCGTAAATAAACCGGAAGTGATTTTGCCGTTTTCGAAAATAAAATTTGAGATTGGAAAAATTTTGGAAAGCCATGGATATATTGAAAAGAATGAAATAATTACGCCTGAATTAAGTAAGAATGAAGGGCAATTCGATGCTCTAAAAATAATTTTAAAATATTCTGACAATAAAGAGCCGGCTATCCGCAGTCTTGTGCGCGTCAGCAAGCCGGGTCAAAGAGTTTATGCCGCCAAAGAAAATTTACCAAAAGTTTTGGGTGGTATAGGTATTGCTATTATTTCAACATCCCAGGGCTTAATGACAGACAAAGAGGCGAGAAAGCGCAAATTAGGCGGCGAGATATTATGCGAAATTTATTAAAATAATTAATTTTATGTCAAGAATCGGAAAAAAACCAATTGTTATCCCGGAAAAAGTAGAAGCAAAAATTGATGGCGATTCAATTATAATCAAGGGACCGAAAGGGGAATTGAAGCAAAAGATTCATCCTAATGTTAATATTGCAATTGAGGATAAACATATTATAATTAAAGTCGAAAATCCCGAGATCAAAGACGAAAATGCTTTGTGGGGGTTGTTTGGCAGCTTAGTTAGAAACATGATTATTGGTGTGACAGAGGGGTTTGAGAAGAGATTAGAGATAAACGGCATTGGTTTTAAGGCGTTGGTTAGCGGTAGTAAATTGCAGTTAAACTTAGGTTTCTCTCATGCGATAGATTTCCTTCTGCCAGCGGGCATAACCGCGGCGGTGGATAAAAATATTGTGGTTATTACCGGCATTGATAAACAGCTTGTAGGCGAAACAGCGGCGAGAATTCGTACGTTAAAGAAGCCAGAGCCATATAAAGGTACCGGCATAAGATTTGTCGGTGAAATAGTGAGACTGAAAGCGGGCAAGGCGGCTAAAGCGGCCGGAGCAGCAGGTAGTAAATAATTTTTTATAAATATATGAAGAATATCGAGAAAATAAAAAAAGATTTAAGATCAAAACGGCACGGAAGGACTAGAGTTAAAATAAACGGGACAGAAAAGCGTCCTAGAATTTCTGTATTCAAAAGCTTGAAACATATTTCCGTCCAATTGATTGACGATCAAAATGGCCGAACATTGGTTAGCGCCAGCGATTTGGAATTGAAAGCCACGCAGAAAAAAGAAACAAAAGAAAAAACCAGCGGTGCGAACGATTTAAAGGCAAAAATAGGTTTGGCTTATGCGGTGGGAGAATTAGCGGCGAAGAAAGCGGTAGCGAAAGATATTAAAGAAGCCGTTTTTGATAAAAGCGGATTTAAATATCACGGACGGATAAAAGCAGTGGCTGATGGAGCGAGAAGCGGCGGTTTAAAATTTTAATTTATTATTTTAATCAAATATTTTTTAATAACATGGTTGAGCAAGACAAAAAAATTAAACCCATCAAGGATGAAGAAGAAAAGGTAGCTAAAGGAGAAGTGAAAGTCAATAAGATTGCGTTTGAAACGGACAAAGAATTTGAACAGCAAATTATTGATTTAGCTCGCGTTACTCGCGTGACTTCCGGCGGCAAAAGAATGAGATTTCGAGCTTGTGTGGCTATCGGCGATCATAATGGCCGGATAGCAATGGGAGTAGCGAAAGGTGCTGATGTCACTATCGCCGTAAATAAAGCCAAGACCCAAGCAAAAAAACACCTTATCACCGTCACAATGAGAAAAAATACCATACCCCATGAAGTGCACGAAAAATTTGGCGCGGCGCGCATAATATTAAAACCCGCTCCTTTAGGTACCGGAATTATTGCCGGCGGAGCGGTAAGAATAATTTTAGAATTGGCTGGCGTAAAAGACGTGGTGGGAAAAATTTTAGGATCAAAAAGTAAAATTAATAACGTAAAAGCGACGATAAACGCTTTAAGTAGATTAAAAAAGATATCTAACCAATAAGATATGCCATTAACATTGTCTAATTTAAAATCATTTCGCGGCGCGAGTAAAAACAGAAAACGCGTTGGTCGGGGAAATTCCTCGGGCCACGGCACTTATAGTACTCGAGGCGCGAAAGGACAAAAAGCCAGAAGCGGCGGTAAACGGGGTTTGAAATTAAAAGGTTTCAAGCGCCTCATGCAAAATATTCCCAAATTGAGAGGTTTCAAGAGTTTGGTTTCCAAAATGGAAATAGTCAATATTCAAAATTTGGAATTAAAATTTGAAAATGGAGCCGTTATAGACGGTAAAAAATTGGTTGATGCGGGCATTATCAGAACCATCCAATTTGGAGTTAAAATTTTGGGCGGTGGTAAACTGGCTAAAAATTTTGTTGTTAAAGCTGATGCCTTTTCTAGTTCAGCCAAGGAAGCTATTGAAAAAGCTGGAGGTAAGGCTGAGATTGTTAAGAATAACCAATTCCATGGCAAAAAGGATAATAAATAGGGTTTGGTTGAGTTGTTAGTTTATAATGAATAATCAAAATTCTAACGCTCTAATATCCCTAATTAATCAAATATGTGGTACGATCGTTTAGTTCAAATTTGGAAAATTAAAGATTTGCGTCGGAGTATAATTTTTGTTTTTCTTTTGCTTGTAGTTTTCCGCATAGCCGCGCATATTCCAATCCCGGGTATTAACGTGGATAATTTGCGCAGTTTTTTTGCTTCTAATCAAATTTTAGGTCTTTTGAATTTATTTTCCGGCGGCGGTATGGAAAATTTTTCCGTAGTTATGCTCGGCGTCGGCCCTTATATTACCGCTTCGATTATTTTTCAGCTTTTGGCAATGATTATCCCAAAACTGGAAGAAATAACTAAGTCTCCCGGCGGCCAGGAAAAAATTAATCACTATACTCGAATTTTGACGGTTCCTTTGGCTTTTCTTCAGGGTTACGCGATGATTACCTTGCTTCGCCAATCTCCTCAGCAAATTATCTCTGATTTGGACATCTTCAAGCTTTTGACAATACTTCTTACTATTACGGCCGGAACGATATTTCTGATGTGGCTCGGTGAATTAATATCGGAAAAAAAGATCGGCAATGGTATTTCTCTTTTAATTTTTGTCGGTATAGTTTCCAGTATTCCGAGCGCTCTGGGTCAAACTTTTGCCATTTTTGATTATTCGGAAATATTTAATCTTCTTATTTTTACTTTTGTGGCGCTTATCACCGTGGTGGGCGTGGTTATTATCACCGAAGGCCAGAGGAACATACCCGTGTCTTACGCGAGAAGAATTCGAGGAATGCGCATGTTCGGCGGGACAAATACCCACTTACCCTTAAGAGTAAATATGGCCGGCGTTATTCCAATTATTTTTGCCGTTTCGATTATTCTTTTTCCGCCAATGATTGCTCAATTTTTTCTCCATGCCAAGACGCAATTTTTGGCCAGAGCCGCCGAATTTACTGTTCAATTTTTTCAAAATCAAATTGTCTACGGCGTCTTATATTTTGTCTTAGTTTTCGCTTTCACTTTCTTTTATACGGCCGTTATATTCCATCCTGACCAAATTGCCGAAAATTTACAAAAACAAGGTGGTTTTATTCCGGGCATCAGACCGGGGCGGCCTACGGCTGAATATCTCGGCGCTACAATTAATCGCATCAATTTTACCGGCGCTTTATTCTTGGGTTTGATTGCTGTGTTACCTTTGGTTTTGCGATCTTTCACCGGTATGCAGAGCCTGGTCATCGGCGGCACTAGTATTCTTATCGTAGTAAGCGTAGTTATAGAAACTATCAAACAGATCGAGTCTCAATTAACCATGAGGGACTACGAGGGGTTATAGAATGTGATGCGAATTTATGCGAATCACGAATTCATGTAATTCATAAATTAGTATTGTTTATTTGTATATGCCTTATATTTTTACTTCCACGGATCAATTAAACAAAGCCTTGTATCGTATTGATACAATGGACGCGAAACAGCGAAAATTTGTTTTTGATTTTTTTCATCAGTATATGGATGACGGCGTGATTGCTGATGTGGAATTTGAAAATGCCATACAAAAACTTTCTCAAAAAAGAATCGAATATGGATTAAGCGAATATGATCTTGAAAATATCAAAAAGTTTAAAATTCCTCATAAATAATCAGTTTGAAATTAATTATTATCGCAACGGCTGATTTTTTCATTTTAGATTATGAAAAATAGAATTTTCAATATTATTTTTTTGGGTCATCAGGGTTCCGGCAAGGGAACGCAAGCCGAATTATTAGGTAAAAAATTAAATTTGCCGATACTTGCCATGGGTGATTTTTTCCGCCGCGAGATTAGTGTCGGCACAGAGATTGGCAAGATGGCTGAAATTATAAATAATCGTGGGGAATTAATGCCTGACAATATTACGAATAAAATTGTCGCGGGCGAGCTTGCCAAAAAAGAATATAAAAATGGTATTATCTTGGACGGTTTCCCTAGGAATTTGATTCAAGCCAAGGCCTTAGAGGAAGCATTAAAGACTACTTTGGCCATTTTGGTGAATATTTCCGATAAAGAATCCATCACGCGCATCAGCGGCCGGCGAACCTGCCCTGCTTGCGGCATGGTTTATCATATAAAATACAATCCTCCCGTGCGAGAAAATATTTGCGATAGATGCAGTGAAAAGTTGATTATTCGAGCTGATGATACGGAGGAAGCGATAAAAAGACGTCTTGAAATTTATCACGAAGAAACTGAGCCGATGATTTATTATTATAAACAGCGTGGTTTGCTTTTAGAGGTTAATGGTGAACAGCCGATAGAAAAAGTGCATGAGGAAATAATTAAAAAATTGAATATCGCTCATTAATGCGAATTTACTCGCTAATTGTCGCTAATATTAAAAATCACCGCTGAAGCGGTGATTTTTAGTTAATATTAGGCGTTGAATATCCGGAGATGGATCAATTTAGATTAATTTTTATTTTTTTTCACTTGGTAAGGCGCGCATACATTTGCCGGTTTTATTTTTTTAATATCTATGTTAGAGTATTAGCGTAAACAATAGTTTATGGTTACTATCAAAAATCCCGAAGAAATAAAGCTTTTGCGCCAAAGCGGCCGAATTTTAGCCTCGGTTTTGAATGAATTAGTAGAGGCCGCGAAGCCGGGCGCGACTACGCGCGAACTGGATCAATTGGCTATAGATTTAATAACATCAGCCGGAGGCCGGCCGTCATTTCAAGGCTATTGCGGTTCAAGAGAGGAAAAGCCTTTTCCCTCGGCTCTCTGCGCTTCAGTAAACGAAGAGCTAGTTCACGCGCCGGCCGCTCCAGGACACACTCTTAGAAGCGGCGATATCGTCGGTCTTGATTTGGGAGTTGACTATAAAGGTTTTTTTACCGATATGACAATAACGGCTTTGGTCGGGAACGTGAGCAAGGAAGCGAGAGATCTCGTCAAAGTGACAAAGAAATCTTTGGATAAAGGATTGGAGAAAATTAAAGAGGGAAATTATATTTCTGATATTTCTCGCGCTATTCAAAAATATGTCGAAGACCATGGTTATTCGGTAATCAGGCAGTTGGTGGGCCATGGCGTTGGCTACAAAGTGCATGAAGAACCGAGCATTCCAAATTTTATCGCGCCGGGTCAGCCAAAAATAGAATTAAAAGCCGGCATGGTACTCGCGATTGAACCGATGGTCGCGGTGGGCGATTGGCGCGTGAAGACCTTGTCCGATGGCTGGACCGTGATGATGGCTGATGGCGGTTTAGCCGCTCACTTTGAGCATACGGTGGTTGTGACTAAAAATGGCTATGAACTTTTGACTCAAGAGTAGGAATTTTTCGGTATTTTTGCTTGACATTTTATTTTAGATGTGATATTTTTAAGAAAGAAGAAATTAATAATTTATTATAAATCATATGCCAAGTATAGAAAGACAATTTGAATCCGGTTCTTGGGAACCACAAGCGGAAGAAAAAATGGCTAAGTGGAATAAAATAAAATCTTTTTTAAAGGAACAGGGATTAAACTTGGCGGAATTAGCGGCTACTTTAGGTACGGGAGCGTTTCTTGTAGCTAAAGGAGAGACGGCTTTAGC
>JAGVFQ010000018.1 GCA_020057505.1 Patescibacteria group bacterium
AGAAACGAACGATCGACGCCAAGCGACGGTTCAATCACATGGGGAAGATATTTTTCATTGGTGATCGGATCAGTATAGCTCAAATCCTCGCCGCTGAATTTCTGATGCTGGGTCAAATCATAATCAGTGCGATAAGCCAAGCCATAAAGCTCCTTCTGGCCAAAAGGATATTGATATTCAAAATCAATCGTACGCTTGGAATAAAACGCCCGATCAGCGTCTGAAATTTCATGGTAAACCAAATTTTTTTCTTTAATGCCTAAAACTCCACACCATTTTTTCATGAGCAGAAACCACATCTCGAAATTTTCTTTCCAAGTATCAGGATGGATGAAGTATTCAATTTCCATCTGCTCGAATTCGCGCATGCGGAAGATAAAATTTTCAGTCGTGATTTCGTTCCTGAACGCCTTGCCGATCTGGCCGATGCCAAAGGGTATTTTCATTCTCGAAGTATTCAGAACATTTTTGAAATTGACGTAAATGCCGCCGGCGGTTTCCGGACGCAAATAAGCCACGGACGACGCGTCTTCAAGGGGACCTATGAAAGTCTTAAACATCAAATTGAAATTGCGCACCTCAGTCAATTCGCCGCCGCATTCGGGACAGCGGATTTTTTTCCAATCAACCGGCTGTTCTTTGTCATAGCCCGGCTCGGCCGCTCTCGCTTCAAGCAGATGATCGGCACGGAATCTCTTTTTACAGGATTTGCAGTCGACTAAAGGATCAGTAAAATTCTTGAGATGCCCGCTCGCCTCCCAGACCTTGGGGTGCATGATTATCGCAGCGTCGAGGCCAACCATATCCTCACGTTCCTGAACAAACATCTTCCACCAGGCGCGTTTGATGTTATTTTTCAATTCAACGCCAAGCGGACCGTAATCATAAGTCGAGCCGATGCCGCCATAAATTTCCGAGGAAGGGAAAATAAATCCGCGGCGCTTGCATAAGGAAATTATTTTGTCCATCTTTGTTTGTTCGGCCATAAATTTATATTTTATAAATTAGATATTAAAAAAATAAAAAACTCCCGTCCCCAACATACCGAAAAATACGATATATTTGGGACGAGAGGTTTCTCCCGCGGTTCCACCCAATTTCGTAGAAAATATCCTCCGAAGCCTTTTTATCCACCAAAGCCTTACCTTAGCAGAGGTTGAAGCGAAGAAGGATTGATTCTTACGCGCTTTAACAAACAGCTCAGGGGAGCCAAACCCCCATCATTGCTGTTTTTGAGTATAAAATGTTCTGTTTTTATTATAACGCTATTTTAAATTTAGTCAAATAATAAATAAAGGCTGTCTTTATTTTATCCTTTGCGCTTGTTCCATTTTTTCTTTATAATGCGCTTCTGTTTCTTTTTTAAGTTCTGGCCATTGTTCAATCCACCGAAGTCCATCTCCTGCGGGTTTTATTTCTCTTTCTTCTGTTATTTCTATACGCATGCAAAATCCTGCTTTATTTTTTTCAAGATATAAAAATTGTTTCTGCTCATTTGGCAAATTAAGTAAAAACTCATCAGAAAAATTCGGCCATGAATATTGCCCATCGCGAATCGGTCTAAGCACCGTTCCTTGTGGCGCTTGAATATAGGGTTTACTGTGAATATTAAATCTGTAAATTCCAGCTTGCCAATTTGACGTGTCCACTTCAAACCAATTGAGAAATTTTTCACTTTCTGCTAAATTAACCGCTTCAATTCCTGAAATCCGATGACCCGGCATATTTTTTTTGGCTTCTTCTTTGGCGCGTTCCTGCAATACTCTTTGATCATTGTTATCTATTGGACTTTCGGGGTTAGGACTAATCCAAAGTTGGGCTTCATTTAAACCTAGTAAATCCTTATTGAGTAAAAATAAATTTCTGCCTTGAATTCTAATAAAATTTTCCATAATTATAAATTTTTACTTAAAAATTAAATTTGCATGATTTCTTTTTCTTTCTCCTCACCTATTTTTTTAATCTTTTCATTAAATTCTCCTGTCATCTCATCTAATTGTTTCAACAACTTAAATCTTTCATCTTCAGAAATTTTCTTTTCCTTTTCTTCAGCCAAAACAGTTTCGCGAATTCTGTCTCGAATTTTTCTCACGCTTTGTTTGCCGTGTTCCAATTTCTGGCCAAGTATTTTCACTAATTCTTTTCTATTCTCCTCAGTCATGAGCGGCACAGTCAAGCGGATTGAAGTGCCTTCGTTCACAATACCCAAACCCAAATTCGCCTCTCGGAGCGATCGTTCTAAATCTTTCAAAATGCTTTTATCCCAAGGATCAATTACGATACTTCGCGGTTCAGGCACGGAAATGCTGCCAACCTGCATGATCGGCACTTTGGAACCATAAGCTTCAACCATGACTTTTTCAAGCATATTGGCATTCGCCCGGCCCGTACGGATTGAATTTAATTCTCCTTTGATAAATTCAATGGTTTTATCCAATTCTTGTTTATGATCATCTATAATAGACATAGATTAATTTATGATTTTAGATTTAAGATTAATAAAAGATCGCTATTTCTTGACTAACTTCGTCCCCATAAATATAGTGGTCGGATTAACCGGATCGATCAAAAGCAAATCCGCAATCCTCGTGGTCGGCAACTTTTTGGTTTCCCAGGTAGTGCCGCCGTCCAAGGTGCGATAGAAAGTTGTTTCTGTCGCGTAGAATATTTCCTTGTTATTTTTGGGATTAACCGCGGAGGCTGGAATATTGGCGCTCGCCGGCGGAGTCAAGAGCGGGATCGACTGCCATGTCACGCCGCCATCAGCCGACTTCAAAATACCATATCTGGAAAATAAAAAAAGACTGTCCTTTTGAGTTTGATCCAAAACCAGATTCATCAATTCAAAAGCTCCTGGATACTGATTCAAATCGGTATTTACGTCATTCCATTTGCTACCGCCATCAGTGGATTTGAATATTCCTCTGCCCTGCGTTCCGATATAGATATTTCGATTATTAAACTTATCGATGATAATTTTCATAATCGGATTTTCCAGCCGCTTGATCGTATTCCAAGTCCGTCCGGAATTATCGCTTCTAATAATGTCGCCTGATGACAAACCGGCATAAATTATATTGGAATTAAGGGGATCAATCGCCATCGTCGGAATGATATTTTCCGGCCTGGTATCAAAATAAATATTATCGAAAGTGCGGCTGCAATCTATTGATTTGTAAATTCTATTGGAAGCGGCGACATAGATCGTGCATTTCGATTTGGGATCAATCGCGATCGAATCAATCTTGCCGCGATTCATCTTTTCCGGCTGCACCCAGCTATCGCCGCTATTGTATGAATATAGCATGCCATCGCCGTCAGTGCCGACATAAATCGCGCGATTATCCTCGGGGTCGATAGCTATGGTGACAATATTAGTGTTATTGAATTGCGCTACGCCGCTCGCGGTAGGAATCAAAACTTTTTGCGCCCAGTTGTCGCCTTTGTCGCTCGAACGGTAAACTCCACCGTCCACCACCGTTGGCTTGATATTAATACCACAAGCCTGCCCAGTTGTAATTAAAAATACAAAAATAAGTCCACCCGTGATTAATAGTTTGCTTTTCATATTTTGTTATTTTAAAAAATTAATAAATTATTTTCTCTCCCACCCCCTCTTTATCTCCCCCTCGGGCAGGGGGAGAAAACGACAACCCCCGCGTGACCCCTTAATAAAGGAGGCTGGAGGGTTGTTCAAAATTCCATTACCAAATTCTCCATCACGAGCCTCGGATTAACATTTAAACCCAGAAATCTTTTAGCTTCTTTTATTTTATCAATTAATTTGATAAGTTTAAAATTATCGAATTGGGGCGCCAGCTTTTCCAGCTTATCTTTGATAAAAATATTACTACCTAATTCAGCCGACTGGTTTTTAATCAAAATTAAATCACGCAACACCGAAGACCAAATCTCCAAATAATCAAGTAAAGGTTCAACTGTTTCCGTGAGACCCTTTTTACCGGCCACTAATTTTTCAATCATTTTGAACTTTTCCGCCACGCCACCGTCGACCAAAGAGAAAAACATTTTTATTTTTTCTTCGTATTCCTTGAATAATTCCTGTTCTTCAAAATATTTGATTACCAAACCGATCTTGCCGTTGGCTAGATGCGAGAGACTATCGGCCAGCTGCCGGGTCGCTCCCCGGTCGACTAAACAATGGAAAATATCGTCTTGCGACACCGAGGAAAATTTTATCGCCTGACACCGCGAAACCACAGTCAAGGGAAGCGCGTCCTTATCTGTGCTGATTAAAACTATAATTGTCTTAGCCTTGGCTTCTTCTAAAGTCTTTAATAGCGAATCCGCCGCTTCCTCGCTCAAAGTTTCAGCTTCTTTAATTATAGCAATTTTATAGGAATTTAAAAATGAAGTTTTGGAAAGCATGCCCTGGAGTTCTCTTGTCTGCTCAATACTGATATTTTTCTTGTCTTTTTCTTTTTCCAAAAAAAATACATCCGGATAAATATTTTTCGCCAGCTGTTCACAATTTATACATTTGCCGCAGGGTACAAAATTGTCACCCTGAGACTCTCGAAGGGCGACAATTTTCTCGCACAAAATTGAAGCAACAAAATTTTCCGCCACTACAGTTTTGCCTAAATGTTCCGCTCCGTAAAACAAATAAGCATGTGCCAACCGATCATTGGCAATGCTTTTTTGCAAAAATTCAACAATATTTTTATGGCCAACGATGGGCCATTGAAAATTGGGCATAACGGTAGATTTTGTCATTGCGAGCCCCGCATTTGCGGGGGCAATGACAGACTTATATGTCTTTTAAAATATTCTTTAGTATTTTCATCTTATCATATTTATAAAAGAAAAACAATTTAAACTATCTTGGCTAATATTAGCCTAAAATTAATAAATTATAGCCAAAATAGTTGACAAAATTATGAGGATATGCTATACTAATTTAATAATATATTAGAGAAGGACGAGAAAAGTACGGATTGAATCTTTATTTTTCTCGCTCTTTTCAAGGGAAAAAAACAATCGACAAGAAACAACAGGAGAACAGTCATGCAAAAGATAATCCAAAATAATTACATTTCCGCAATGGTGTCAAGTTTCATCTGGGCAACGTTTGGCATGGTATTGATTATATTGGTTCCTTTGCACTGTTTGACCGAATTACAAATGTTTTTCTTCTTGTTGGTTTTCCTTGGCTATATGTGTTTGTTTTCCTCGAAGCCTCTTCCTTCTGAAGAAGAAGTCGAAGAAGGAATCCAAACAATGAAAAAAGGTGTGTATTACCCACTCTATAAGATAATGGATTGGGTAATGCAAGGATACTTTGTTATAAGTTTCCTTGCAATTTGCGTTTTCGCGGCAGGAGTGGTTATCGCTATCGCGGTAACTTTAATAACAAACGCATCATAAGGAGGAACAACCAAGAGCGCGCTCTCATGAACGCGCTCTTTTCTTTTTGGTTGAAAATTTTGTCGAAGCTATTTATATAGTTCCCCCTTATCAAAGGGGGGCAGGGGGTTGTTCACCACCGTGCGGCTCGATTTCTCTAAACCGAGGATATTATTATATTACTAAAATATTTTAGATTCGCTATAATCAATCTTCAGGAAAGTTTGGGTTTACAATCTTAATCGTGCACATCCCCCTTAATCCCCCTTTGGTAAGGGGGAATCGCCGGTTCCCCTCCTCCCGGAGGAGGGGTAGGGGTGGTGTGCGATATTTAAACCGCGCAAACCCCCCTGTCTCTTGCTTATTCTTTTTTAAAATAAGTCGTGAGGGGGAGAACTAGAAGACATGTTTCCCTAAAAAATAATCAAATGCTCTCCAACACATTCAACGTCTCCCTTGCGCATTTCTCCCAACTAAAATTTTTTACTCGCTCGAATCCCCTTTTCCGCAATTCTTCTTGCAGATTTTTATTTATTAAAACTTTGGCAATTTTATCTGACATATCCTCGATATTATGCGGATCGAAATATTCAATCGCGTCTCCGCCGACTTCAGGAATCGAAGCCAAGTGCGAAGCCACGACGGAACAGCCGCAGGCCATCGCCTCAAGAATCGGCAAACCAAATCCTTCATAAAAAGATGGAAAAACAAAAAGTTCCGCCAATTTTAGCAAGCGCGCTAATTCTTCGCCGCTGAGCCAGCCCGGCATTATTACTCTATCTTCGAGATTATATTTTTTTATTTTCTCCTGTACTTCTTCAAAGCCATAGCCCGGTCCGCCGACTAAGACTAATTTTAAATTTTGTAGTTCATTATTCGTTTTTAATTCGTTTAAGATTCGCGCATAAGCTTCAACCAATCCGGCAGTATTCTTTTTCTTTTCTAATCGGCCAATATATAGAATAAACGGCTCGGTAATTTCACGAATCCCCCGGCCTTCGGCCACCCCCTTTGACAAGGGGGCAACTGCCACTTCGCCGCCATGACCAACGGTCACTGCTCCCTTGTCAAAGGGGGCAGGTAGATTCTTTTCGGTCACTTTATAAACCTCTTGATTATACCCATGATAAATCACCTCAAACTTTTTCGGATCAGCATTATAAACTTCAACCATTTCTTTTTTGGTAAATTCTGATGGCACGATAATCTTCGCAGCTTTTCTCACAGCTAAACGCATGCCAAAACGATGATAGCGCAACTCTAATGGCGAATATAGCTCGGGATAACGTTCAAAACCGATATCATGGCAGGTGGTCACTGTTTTTTTAGGATGAATTAAGGGAATAGTATGCGCCGGCACAAAAAGCAGATCCGGCGGCTGGCGTAGCATCTCAAAAGACAATCTAAACTGCGTCCAAAGAAATTTCGGCGGCCAGGACAAAACTTTTGACTCCCAATTTTCCGGCAATTGACCCAAATCGCCGTGAAGAGCTTCTTTGGAATATAAAAAATAGTGGCTCTTTTTATCCAACTTCTTTAATTCTTGAATTAGATAATAAGAATACCACTCTGTTCCCGTCTTTTGAATTTTATTCGCTCGCGAAGCGTCAATGCCGATCGTCATATAACATCTGTTTCGTGTTACATGTTACACGATATTATCTTGTTGCCAAAATTGATCTCTTGTAGGCCTCCAAATTATCGAGCGCGATGCCCGTGCCTTTGGCCACGCAAAGATTGGGATTTTCCGCGACATAAACCGGCACGCCGGTTGCTCTCGATATCAGCTGATCAATATTTCGGAGCATACTGCTCCCGCCCGACATTATAATTCCTTTGTCAATCACATCAGCTGATAATTCCGGCGGCGTATTATGTAGTACTTCCTTAACAGCCGCAATAATGCCTTCAAGTTCATTCTGGATCGCTTCGGTCACGTCTTCAGAAGTGACTAAAATCGTCTTTGGCAGGCCGGTGATCATGTCACGGCCGCGCACGTCCATTTTTAATTTATTTTCCAAATATAAGGCTGAACCGATTTGAATCTTGATTTCTTCGGATGTCCGTTCGCCAATGGCCAAGCTGTATTTCCGCCGGACGAATTCGGAAATCGCCGCGTCAAATTTGTTGCCGCCGATTCGGACTGAAGTGCTCGTCACAATGCCGCCGAGAGAAATTACAGCCATTTCCGATGTACCGCCGCCAATGTCAATAATCATATTGCCGGAAGGACTGCCAATAGGAATATTCGCGCCTATTGCCGCGGCTACCGGCTCTTTGATAATATAAGCAGCCTTGGCACCGGCCGCTAAAGTCGCGTCGATTACCGCTCTTCTTTCCGTGGAAGTAATACCCGCCGGAACCGCCACCATCACCTCCGGCCGAAGCAGACGAATGCCGCCCAAAGCCTTGTTAATAAAATAACGAATCATAGCCTCTGTCGTACGATAATCGGCAATCACGCCTTCACGCAAAGGCCGACAAGCGATAATTGTGTCGGGAGTGCGTCCAAGCATTTCTTTGGCCTCATCGCCTACAGCAAGAATTTTTTTATCAATAGTAGAAATAGCCACGACTGATGGCTC
>JAGVFQ010000044.1 GCA_020057505.1 Patescibacteria group bacterium
TATAGAGCTTTCCCAAAAACTGGAAGCAATCGGCCGTATGCTTGGCGGCTGGAAAAAAGGATTGCAAAGCAAAACTCCCGCTAAATAAGCGGGAGAAAATAGTAAGTTGCGGGACTACCAAGCGATAGGAGTTCTCGGCGTTCCAGATGTTCGAGTTCTCGAACCGGTTGACGTTCACGTTGAGTCTGCTGCGAGAATTGACGTTCACGTTGGCAACGAAGAAAATGCGCTTTGAGCCATCTCTGCCACCATCCTTTGAATACTCTCAGGATTGTATTTTATTTGGAACCTTGAAGTTCCCGAGCTCATCGCGCCAACTGGCTATTTTTTGTTTTGAAAAAATTATTCACTCTTTCGCAAGACGTATCCAGCAAAATTCTCGAATAACGATTTCAACAGCCTTGATTTGAAGCCGTAGCCGCAAATTTTCCCAGCTGCATTGGTATTATATAAAAAAATCCCTCGGATTCCAAGTGTTAAGGAATCCGAGGGAAAGTGTCAGAGAATCAAAGGAACAAAGGGTCAAGCCAGTTGCGGGACTACCAAGCGATAGGAGTACTCGGCGCTCCAGACGCGCGAGTACTCGAACCGGCGGACGATCACGTAGAGTCTGCTGCGAGAATTGACGCGCACGCAGGCAACGAAGAATTGGTCGTGCGACTTAAAAAGGAAAAAAGTGGCATAGCCATCGGTCCGCAACTGGTCGCGGTGGGTCTCAATGAAGGTGAGAATCTGATCATGGGTCAGACACAATTTGCCCAAATCCGGTGAAAGCGAACTGAACATTTGGGCGAAGGTGGCATCCCGCACCATCTCGTAAACATGGACCGGCGTTTCTCCGGTCGGCGCGCCTGGTTCGTCCGCTCGCCAATTCCGGAAATCCCCGTCAACGCCAGCAGCAAAGAGATCAGCTGAATCGGGAATGGTTTTTGTGCCATCGGTTGAACCGATGATGAGAGGCTTGTCGAAGATGCGGCGGAGAATGGATTCGCTAATCCCTTCCGTGATTGGCACGATCTTGGCGCGGCCGTAGATCACGTCCTTGATCTGCGGCAAGCCGCTGAACTGCTTCAATTTGGTGACATCGTCGGGAGTGAAACCCGCCGCTTCGAGGGCATCTCCCAACTGATTCATTGATCCTACTGAATATTGTGAAGACATTGTCTTCCTCCTTTTTTTGCAACCTTGTTCCATCTTGGAACTCGTTGCAGGTTGATTTCGCCGTTACCCACCATGGGCCGGCGAGTTTTTTTGTGAAAGAGCTTAATATTTTATGATAGCATATAGATAATTTTCTGCCAAGCATTTTGACAGTATTATATAAAAATTGGCTAAAATCAGAGAAAAATCAGCCAAGGAGTCCCGATTTTAATCGGGACAATTTCCTGGCTGAAGTCAGGGCTCCATCGAATGACGACCTCACTAAAGTGAGGACTCCGCTACTCCGCCGCCGTGTAAAATCCTGTCGTGTGGAATCCTGTCTTTAGACAGGACAACGGCCTCACTAAAGTGAGGACTCCGTCGAGGAATCCACCGCCGTGAAATCCACCACCGGATATAATTCAAAACAATTTAATAGCCACGCCTCGCCCTTTCGTTTCTTCCACTGTTCTGCACTTGAAAACGGATAATTAAACGCCTCAACTAAAATTTTACACAAACCATGTTTGACGGGATTCTGATGAATATAATTAAAATGCTGCCAAAAATCTCTTTCATCTCTAATGCAATGATCCCAATATTGATAAATGACTTTTCGACCTTGCTTATTATCTATTTTATTAATTTCAAAAGCAATCCGGCCATTTAGATTTTTTATAAACTCTTTAAAATTATTATTAACCCTCAAAAGCAAATGAAAATGATTATCTAAAATTACAAACGCATGAATACCGCAATTAAATTTTTTAAAAATCTCATTAATAATTTTTAGAATTAGATTTTTCTTATTTCTAAAATAAGGCTGGCCGTCAACACAGCGCACGGTAAGAAAATAAATTTGATTATCAAGGTAGAGATGCGGCGGATGATATTCTTTGTAGGCCATAAACTATTTTCCATAAAAAATCCTCACCAAAGTGAGGAATCCCGCGGCGGAGTCCCGATTTCAATCGGGATTAATCTGGAGTCCCAACTTTAGTTGGGGTAACATCCTGACTGAAGTCAGGACTCCGTTGAAATGGGGTTCGCCACAACGGAATCCTGTCTTTAGACAGGACAAAAGACCGTCAAGGAACCCCGACTTTAATCGCGGCAACCTCCTGTCTGAAGACAGGGCTCCGTTGACGATAATCTCACTAAAGTGAGAGACCCGGCGCCAACTCCACTTTATTGAATTTTAATTTATCGCCAAACCATTTATTTTTCAAATCTTCATAGTGAGGAGAAATATCGGTCACAAACAACTCTATGCCGGGCGAATCAGCTGACTTTTCATTTAATTTACTTCCTATTTCCGGATGCCTGACCAAATAATCAGCCAGAGATTCGGCAATGATTCTTGGAGAATTTAAAACTTTAATTTTCCTGCCCACAATCCCCTGAATTTCTTTCTGCCAGATCGGATAATGAGTACAGCCTAAAATTAAAGTATCAATTTTCGCGAGTTTCAGCGGCCGCAGATATTTGCGCAAGATTTTCTTTACCACATCGGGTGGAATATTCCCTTCTTCAATCATGGGGACAAGCAAGGGCGTAGCTAATTCCAAAATTTCCAAACTTGAGTTTAATTTATTCAATTCTTTTTTATAGACTCCAGAATTAATCGTGCCCTTGGTGCCGATGACTCCCACTTTCACGCGAGATTCCGCCGCCGCTTTTTCCGCAATCGGCCGAATCACGCCCAAAACGCGACGGTCCGGATAATATTTAGGTAAATACTCCTGCTGAATTTTCCGTAGCGCTTCCGCCGAAGCCGGATTGCAAGCGATAATAATCAATTGGCAGCCTTTTTTGAATAAAAAATCAACCGCCTCGAGAGTGAATTTATAAATTAATTCTTGAGATCGATTGCCATAAGGCATTCTCGCGCTGTCGCCCAAATAGATATATTGATATTCCGGCAAGGTTTTGACAATCTCTCGCAGAGTAATCAACCCGCCCAAACCCGAATCAAAAATTCCAATCATAACTAGATTAGTTATATTTCTTGTGGATAAACTATTGACTTTTATAATATATTAATATACAATTACTTTATCACTACGAAATAGACCCCTATGAGGTTCCGTCCTTATTGGGGGCTTTTTCTTTTTTAGCTTCCAAAATTGAACGTTTATCGTTAATATAAATAATAGCGGCATTGGTTCTTTTTAATAAAATTGAACATTTTTTAACCTCAGCGGGCGAAAGGATCGCTTCTAATTTGTTCTTTTCCAGTAGAAATTTGACTAATCCGGCATAATCACCGTCGCTTGTAACAATAATCGCTTTATTAAAAATATTTTCATAGGCATCTTGTGTCACTTTTAAAACTAAATCAGCATCGCAATTGCCCTTGGGCTTACCATTGCCATCGTATACCACTTCTTTATAAACCAAGGTAAAACCTGCCTCCTGCAAGCCAGTGTAAAGATCTTTGTACTTCGGTATTAGACCAATAAAAAGATAAGCTGTTTTAACAGAATATTTTTCGGCTAACCAAACTCTAAAACGCTTATAATCCAATTTCCAATTCAAACTCTTTATCCCTTCATACAAGTTTGCCGCGTCTATAAAAGCAAAATTATTCTCATTCTTTTTCATATCAAAAATTTTGGTATTGAAAATTATTTCCATCTATAAATACTGCAGCTGTTTTCATATAATCAAAAAACTGCGGTCGCCTTCAGCAGAGCTAAAGAGGAACGCAGTGAGATTAATTATTTTAATAATAGCATGCATAAAAGTTCTTGTCAAAACAGGTTTTGTGGATAATTTTATTAACTTTTTAATCATAGAATAAATATAAATTACCCCTTTTTATAAATCCAACCTTTAACTTCCATTTTAAATTATCCGCTTTGCCATTCTGTACCGATCTCCGGATATTTTTTGAATTTTTCTCGGAAAAGATTCTGAATTCTTTCGAGACCCGCTTCGGTCTTGGATTCAAAGACCATTACGAGCACCGGCAGATTGGATGATGCGCGCACCAGCCCCCAGCCATCAGGAAAAAGCACTCTTGCGCCATTAATATCGATTACTTTATCCTGACCATATTCTGCTTTGAATTCTTTGACTAATCGATCAACCACATCATATTTTTTATCATCGGGACAGGCTACTTGCAATGACGGGCTCGTAAAGTATTGCGGCGTACTCTTCATGATTTCCGAAAAACTTTTTTCTTCACCGGACAAATATTCCAATAATTTCAAACTGGCAAAAACAGCATCATCATAGCCGTAATAGCCCTGCCAGAAAAAAATATGTCCGCTTTTTTCACCAGCCAGAAGCGCTCCTATTTCTTTTCCTTTTTCTTTGATATATGAATGGCCCGTCTTCCACATTATCGGCTCGCCGCCGTGGGCTTTAATATCTTCTACTAGGGCTTCCGTGCTTTTGACATCAAAAACAATTTTCGCGCCCGGGTTATCTTTCAAAATCAGGCGTGAAAGTAAAATCAAAACTCGATCTGGCCAGATTATATTACCTTTTTCATCTACCGTGCCGATTCGGTCGCCATCGCCATCGATGCCGATACCAAGATCAGCTTTTTCTTTCTTGACTCTCGCCGCGAGCATTTTCATGGCGCCGACAAGCGAGGGATTCGGTTCATGGTGCGGAAAAGTAAAATCCAAATCGCAAAATTGCTTTACGACCTTCACGCCGGCGGCTTTCAAAATCGGCGGGACAATCGGCCCGGCCGTGCCATTGCCCGCGTCAATTACAACTTTTAACGGCCTCTTAATATGTATTTTGGCAATAAGATCATTTTTATAGGCTTCAATGATATTTTCTATTTTTTCAACTTGGCCCTCGCCGGCCAAAAAATCATCATCTTCGATAATCTTATATAATTCTTTAATTTCTTCAGGACCGAGCGTCGTGGAATAATCCTGCGCCAGTTTGAAACCGCCCCAGCCATTGGGATTATGCGAAGCCGTTACCATGATGCCGCCCCTTGATTTCAAAAAATATTGAGAAAAATAAAGAATCGGCGAGAGCACCATGCCAATATCTTTCACTTTGAAACCGCTTTCGAGAAAACCTTTAACTAGGGCGTCTTTGAGTCGGGGGGAATACTCCCGACTGTCATAGCCCACCACCAATTCATCTATGCCTCGCCTTTTCAAAAAAGTGGCGAACCCACGGCCGATAAGACAAGCCGCTTCTTCGGTCAAATCGTCGTCAACCTGTCCGCGAACATCATATTCACGGAACATTAATTTGTTTATTTTCGCCATATTTTAGTATTAATCAAACTTACGCTATTAATCTTGATTTGATTGTAAATCCATGCTAAATTAATTCCACGGAAGGAGACACTGGCTATGAAAAATAAGAGACTTAAA
>JAGVFQ010000045.1 GCA_020057505.1 Patescibacteria group bacterium
AGCCTATGAGGGCAGCGAAGGCCAAATTAATCATCAAGAAAACGACATCCAAGTCATTGAAGTCGCGGATGGTAAAATTGTAAAAAATATTAAAGAAGGAATTGAGATTAAAGTACCGAAGGATTGGGAGGTTGGTAAAACTCCTCTCCAAAATAATGAGAAAATAAATATTTTTAAACTAGGCCCACAACAACTTCCAGACACAGAAATGTTAAATGGAACAAAACTGCAAATTTCTACTGAAAACAATCTAGACGATCTCTCGATTCAACAATGGGCCAAAATATATTGGAAATACTCAGGAGATGATTTAAACAAATTGAAACTATTAGATATAAATAACATCCAAATTATTAAAACAATGGAGGCAGTACAAAACGATCAAGATGACCCATGGAGCAATATCACAACTAATATGATCCATTTCGCTTTTACAAAGAATAAAAAATATTATGATTTTTATTGCGAAATTATTAGTCAAGTATCAGAATCGCAAAAATACACTCAAGAATGTGAGAATTTAATTAAAGAAAATATTGAAAATTTTAATCAATAAATTTATGAGGAGGATCTTAAAATTTATTTCTACGTTTATTTCTGTATTATTTGTATTGTTTATTAGTAATATAAAAATATCTAATGCGTTAGATCTTAATCTAAAACTACCATTTCTTTCAAATGAAAAATGGGCAATATCTCAAGGATATAATTGTGATGGATGGGACAGCCCAAAATGTACTCACAAAAGTAGCAGTAAAGACGGCTATGCAATAGATTTTAGTTTACCCCAAGAAACAGATTATAATAAACCAATTTTAGCTATATCAAGCGGAATCGTTTCGATTCATGAACAAAAAATTTTTGATAAAGTTACGAACAAATTTACTTTTATTGGTTATGGTAAATATATAGATATAAATCATGGCAATGGATTGATTTCACGCTATGCTCATCTCTTAAATTTTTTAGTAAACGATAACGAATATGTTACACAAGGACAAGAGATTGGTAGAGCTGATAATACAGGAGCAAGCAGTGGCACCCACCTCCACTTTGCCATGTATCGCGAAGAAGAAACTCAAAAAACTGACGCCAATGGCAGAATCTACACAACAAAAATTTTGGCCGCCTACAAGCCGGAGCCGATGTCGGGGTACACAAATTTTCTCGCCGGTAATTGGTACGAATCGGACAACCGGCTGGTGGAAGCTGAAAAACAAAATCCAATCGTAGAAAACAATTCAAACACTAATCAAAATACGCAAAACCAGCCGACGACTTTTTGGTCCAGGCTGATTTCAAATATCCAATCCGGCGTTAATTATCTTTCGGAAAATTTTACTCGTGTCACAAAGGCAATTTATGGAGAGCAGACAAAACCTAAAAATAATTATACTATCATCGATCCGGCCGCTGCGCCGCCCGCGACTCCCAAAATCTATACCGCCGAATGGCAAAGCCAGAGCGGCGATGATGTTTTGAAACCAGGCGAGGAGACCACTCTCTGGGTGAAAATCAAAAATACCGGCAACCAAATTTGGGAGCAAGGTAAAATTTCCTTAAATATTGATTTAAATAAAAACTCTGACGCTGCTCTATTCTATAATCCGGCATGGATCACTGCCAAACGGCCGGCTAAACTGGATCAAATTGAAGTCAAACCCGGAGAAATCGGCTCTTTTACTTTCCAAATTATCGCGCCCGCGGAAGAAAAGATTTATACGCCATACTTCCGGCCGGTTTATCAGGATAATAATGTTTTCAACTGGTTGGGCTCTGATATGGGCATCCATTGGACTGTCACTGTCAAAAAAGATGTGGTGCTGGACCAAGGCGGCGCCTTGCCGGAAACAAATCCGATAGTCAACGAACCTGCTACTAACCCGGATATAAATACGGAAAATTTAGAAATACCAGCAACACCTACTGTCGCGTCGGAAACTCCCATAGAGGACCAAACACCGCCGGACAATAATCCTGAAATTCCAACTGAAACAACTCCGCCGACGCTGGTCGAAATAATTCAGGAAACTCCGCTGTCGATTTCTGATCCGCCTTATGTCCCGCCAGTCCGCGGTCTGCCGGACACCACGCCGCCCGATACTATCATCGACTCCAGCCCGACTAACCCGACCGCGGCGCTGGATGCCAGTTTTTCTTTTCACGCGACAGAAAATAATTGCGCTTTTCAATGCGAATTAGATGGCGGCGGTTTCAACAGCTGCCAATCACCCTATTCAATCAGCAACCTCGCCGAAGGCGAACACACTTTCCAAGTCAAAGCGCGCGACCAAGCTAATAATTTTGATCTTGCGCCGGCGAGCAGCGTTTGGACAATTGATAATACTCCCCCGCCGCAAGCAAATTTAACCTTGAGCGATCCCGTCACCGGTTCAAATACTTTTACTAAAAATCAAACCATTAATCTTGAAATTACTGATGATGGTGACGCAACGGCTTGGCTTATTTCCGAAATTCAAACTACTAAACCCGCCGCGGATAATTCTGACTGGCAAATAGTTAAACCAACCAGTTTGAATCTCTCAGCCGGCGATGCCGCCAAAACTGTTTATCTCTGGGCGAAAGATATTCTCAATAATATTACGGAAAACGCCAGCACGGCGACTATTATTTTTGACACCACGCCCCCGTCTTCTCAAATTTCCTCGCTAAATAATTTAACCGCTTCTCTTTCTTTTTCTGTGAACTGGTCCGGCACGGATAATCTGAGTGATATCAAGTCTTATGATGTGCAATCAAGAGACGGCGCGGCCGGCGACTGGCAAGACTGGCTCACGGGCGTCACTGACACCAACGCTAATTTCACCGGTCTAGAAAATCATACCTATTATTTCCGAATCAAAGCCACGGACAGTTTGGATAACGCCGAAGATTGGCCGGCTGATCCCAATGGCGATGATTCGACAATAATCAGTTTCAGCCGCCGCGTGGTAATCAACGAAATCGCCTGGATGGGCACGCAGGCTTCAGCCAATGATGAATTTATTGAACTCTATAATACTACCGGCCAAAATATTAATCTTACCGGCTGGACATTGCAAGCGGTTGACGGCGCGCCGAGTATCAGCCTCACTGGATCTATTGAACCTTATAATTTCTTTCTCTTGGAACGCACGGCCGATACCACTGTGAACAATATTATTGCCAGTCAAATTTACACTGGCGCGCTTTCAAATGCCGGCGAGGATATGGAACTGCGCGACAGCGGCGGCGATATTATCGACCAGGTGAACGCTGCGACCGATGGCGGCTGGTATGCCGGCGACAATACGACTAAAAATACTATGGAAAGAATTGATCAAAATATTTCCGGCAATATTTCCACCAATTGGAAAACCAACGACGGCATTACGATTTATGGTAAAGACGCCGCCAATAATACGATCAAAGGCACGCCCAAAAATACCAACCACGCCATCACAACTCTTGGCAATATAACATCTGACACCACGCTCACGGCGCTAAACAGTCCTTACAAATTAATTAATAAAGTTACTGTTGCCGCAGGAATTATTTTAACTATTGAACCGGGCGTAGTTGTTAAAGCCAGCCAAGATGGCATCCTTGAAGTTAACGGCACTTTGACTATTCCGGGCACTGAAGAAAAACCAGTCATCTTTACGTCCTTGAAAGACGACAGCTACGGCGGCGATACTAATTATAATTTTAATGCGACTAATCCTGCCGGCGGCGACTGGCCCTGGATTATTTTTAATGCTTTGAGCCAGAATTCCAACCTGAACAATTTAATTGTTCGCTACGGCGGTTATTATTGGTTCGAAGGACATCAAGATGGTGAAATTAGAGTGGAAGGCAGTACGGTTAATATGACCAACCTAACTGTTGAGTATGGACATGTTTTCGGCCGAGGAATTTATTTACTGAACGCCGGCGCTTCCACAATCGATAATTGTCTGATTCAAAATCAATACACGAGCATCAAAATTGAAGGCGGCGCGCCGACAATTTCCAACTGTATTATTAAAAATAATAAATACGCCTTAGCCATTACCGCGAACTCGGAAGCAACTATTTCTTCCAATCAATTCCTTAATAATAATGATCCTTTCTTTGTCAATGAAGCGCCGGTCAACGTTGAAAACTCTTATCCAATACTTGAAAATAATTCAGCTTCAAGCAATGATTTTAACGGCATCAAAATTCGCTGGGCCAGTCCAATGAATCGCGACTATACTTTGAAAGCCGACTTGCCTTACACTTTATATAATTCCTCAGTCGCGGCCGGATCTACTCTGACTATAGAAGCGGGGGTAATATTCAAACAAAGCGCCGACAGTATTCTAAGCGTTGATGGTACTCTTATCGCGGAAGGCACGAGTGACGCGCCTATTGTCTTCACTTCAATGAAAGACGATACTTTGGGCGGCGACACAAATAATGATGGCGGCGCTGGCCTTCCCGTCGGCGGCGATTGGCCTTGGATTGTTCTCAATTCTTCGAGCCAAAACTCAATTTTCAATCACCTGATCGTCCGCTACGGCGGCTATTACTGGCTTCATGGCGAAACGGACGGAGAGATTAGAATCGAAAATACCAACGCCACAATCGAGAATACGCTCATTGAATTGAGCAAAGACTACCCCGCCGCTTACGGCCTGCATCTAAAAAATTCCGATTCGACAATTAATAATTCCATTTTTCAAAACCAATTCACCGGCCTCTGGATCGAGGGCGGCTCGCCGCAAATTAATAATTCCAGTTTTATTAATAATAAATTGGGAATACTAGCCACGGCTGGCGCTACGCCGATTATTAACAGTCCAATCTTTGAGGGAAACGAAGTTGATACCAGTCCGCCGGATTTATTACCCTAAATATTTGACAAAAAAATTTAAACGTGCTAACATAGTAGAGTAATGCTAAGGTTATTCGCAAGAATAATCCTCAAAAACCGAGAGAACTTCCTGAACGTTAAGTCGTCTAGGAAGTTTTCTTTTTCCCCTTAATTTCCTCCTCTCACAAAGGGGAATATAAAGGAGGGGTTATGCAAAATTTTATCTCTGCCTTTTTTAAAAAATACCTCTATGCTATACTAAAAACGGCGGAGTTGAGAAAACCTTAGCATTAACATGGTTATGAGGTTAAATTCTCTCTCCGCCACTAATTAAAAGTGTCATACTGAGGTTCTCGAAGTATGACACTTTTAATTTATAAAAATAAGGCTGGACAATTGCTGTCCAACCTTTTGTGATTTTGGGCTTTTTCCTCCGTTTTTAATCGTTTGTCCGGTAATTGGGCGCTTCCTTGGTGATGATAACATCATGAGGATGGCTCTCGCGCAACCCGGCCGAAGTGACGCGGACAAATTGCGCTTTCTCGCGCAATTCCTCGAGATTCGAGCATCCCGCGTAACCCATACCCGCCCGCAATCCGCCGAGAAGTTGAAAGACATTGGTAGCGATACTGCCCCGATAAGGAACGCGCCCCTCAATTCCTTCCGGCACTAATTTGCTCGGCGGCCGGTCTTCCTGGGAATAGCGGCCGGCCGAACCATCTTGCATGGCTCCGAGCGACCCCATGCCCCGATACAGCTTGTAGCTGCGCCCTTGATAGAGCACTAGTTCGCCAGGGCTTTCGTCGGTGCCAGCGAAGAGGCTGCCAATCATCACGGAGTCGGCGCCGACGGCCAAAGCCTTGGCGATGTCGCCGGAAAACTTAATGCCGCCATCAGCGATAATCGGTATGCCCTTATCACGCGCCACCGATGCAACCTCGGAGATCGCCGTTACCTGAGGCACGCCGATACCGGCCACCACGCGAGTGGTGCAAATCGAGCCCGGTCCGATGCCGACCTTGAGCGCGTCCACGCCGGCCGCGATCAAATCTTTCGCGGCGTCAGCCGTGGCAATGTTGCCGGCGATAAGCTGAACATCCGGCCAAGCGGACCTGACCGCCTGAATCGCGCGCAGCACGCCTGCCGAATGGCCGTGAGCCGAATCAATGACGAGTACGTCCACGCCGGCCCTGATCAGCGCCTCGGCCCGCACCGTCGTATCTTCTTCCGAAACGCCGATGGCGGCGCCGACACGCAGGCGGCCCTTCTCATCCAAACAGGCGTTGGGATATTTTTCGGCTTTGAGAATATCGCCGGTCGTGATCAGACCGCAGACTTTTTCTTCCTGATCAACCACCACCAGCTTGCCGATGCCTTGCTCTCGGAGCAGGAGACGAGCCTCCTCTCGAGTAATATCACCAGTAACTTTGACAACTTCCTCCTTCATTTTCATCAGATCCCCGACCCTTTCCGAATCATGAGCCAGGTTATATTTTTTACTGGTAAGCAACCCAATCAATCTTTTATCCCCGTCAACGACGGGGAAGCTCGCGAAGCGATCGTTATATTCTTTGACCAGTTTCCTCACTTCGCCGATCGTCATCTCCGGACTAATTGTTCTCGCGGCGGCAACGATATGGCTAGTAAAATACTTGACTCTCTTTACTTCCTTCGCCTGCTGGCTGGGAGACAAATTTTTATGGATAACCCCAATGCCTCCTTCTTGGGCCATAGCCATCGCCGTATCCGATTCCGTCACCGTATCCATGGCAGCGGAGAGAAGCGGAATATTCATCTGGATCTGCCGAGTCAGCTTAGTGGAGACATCGACTTCTGCCGGCACGATCTGAGACAGCGCCGGAAGAATCAAAATGTCATCGAAGGTAAAGCCCTTGAAGGCGATTCTGTCTAATAGCTTTTTCATGATTTCCCTTTCTATCCGTTGACGTTATTGTCTAAAGAGCGTTCTCGAATTTCTTCAAAAGATATCATTTTTTCTAATTACTGTCAAACTAGGACACTTGCCGAAAATATGATAATAAGCTAATATATTTTAAGAGGTCTTTTTTTATTTTAAAATCAAAAATATAACAACCTACTTCGGCGGGCCTGCCCACCGAAGTCCCGCACGATGCGGGACGTAGGCGGGTGTCGTATAGTGGCTATTATGTTACCTTGCCAAGGTAAAGATGGCGGTTCGATTCCGCTCACCCGCTCACTTTAGTCATCGTATCTGGTTTTTTACATTTTCATTATACTGATAACTAATAGCTGATTACTATCAACCAATCGGCCCGGATGGCGGAACTGGTATACGCGAATAAAGATATATTGCATAACCATTACCATTATGATAAAATTTGGTTATGAGAAAACGATCTTGGACGGAAAAACAATTAAAAACTGCCGTACTAACATCTTTTAGTTTCAGGCAAATTTTATTAAAACTGAATCTACGTCCAGCCGGCGGAAATTATACTCAAATTAAACAATATATTGAAGAATATAAAATCAATATTAACCACTTCAAAGGCAAAGGTTGGAATCGAGGCTTAAAAGGCTTAGGAAAGCCTAGAACTCCTTTGCAACAAATATTAAACAAAAATGTATATTTTCAAAGCTACAAATTAAAGAAAAGATTATTCAAAGAAGGGTTGAAATCTCCATATTGTGAAGAATGCGGTTGGAACAAAAAATCTGAAGATGGAAGATTACCCTTAGAGTTAGATCATATTAACGGCGATAGCACAGACAACCGCCTAGAAAATCTCAGGGTTCTGTGCCCCAATTGCCATAGTCTGAAACCAACACACCGAGGCAGAAATCGAATACGTGGCAAAAGACAATAAGGTCCAGTGGCGGAATTGGTATACGCGCGACACTTAAAATGTCGTGCCCAAAAGGCATGTGGGTTCGACTCCCACCTGGACCATTGAAAATTATTATTTCAATTTAAAATTAATCCAAAATATATGGCATTAACAATTATTCTTGGCATTTCAGCCCTAATAATATCGCTTTTTGTTGGTGCGGCAATTTTACTCGGATTAGAAAAATTATTTAAAATCTCAAATTCCACCTACAAAAATTCTTTAATAATTTTAATTATTTTAGGTATTGCCAATTTTGTTATTAGTATTATTTTCGGAATCTTTATTCCCGTAATAGCAGCTACTATTTTGACAACGATCGCTATATTTTTTGTTTTTCACTTTTTACTTAAAAAATATTATCTAGCTAAATGGACGAAGTCATTGGGAATTTTTTCTGCCTTTATTATAGTGATATTTTTAATCACTATAGCCATTATTTTGCCGATACGAGCTTTTGTTGTCCAGCCGTTTGTAGTGCGGCAATCGGGTATGAATCCGATTTTAAATGACGGCGACTTTGTTTTAATAAATAAATTAGACAAAAAATTCAGCCGCAATGATATAATTGTTTTCCGTTATCCCGCTGATCCATCACAATATTTTATTAAAAGAATTATCGGACTACCCAATGAAAAGATAGAAATCAAAAATGGCCAAGTTTTTCTTAATGATCAATTACTTAATGAAGATTATATTAGCAAACAGGAAACATTAGGCAATATATCTATAACCTTAAATAAAAACCAATACTTCATTCTAGGCGATGATAGAAATACAAGTCTGGATTCTAGAACCTTTGGCCCAATTTCACTAGATGCTATTGAGGGTAAAGCTGTTAAGTTGCTAAAATAATTATTTATACATCCGCATAATCAAAAGCCAGCCGAAAGGCTGATTTTTTGATTGCCAAAAAACGTTTTTTATAATAAACTACAATTAATTAAGAGATTACGTTCTGCGCCATTATCCGCGTAATCTATAAAAATCCGTGTAATCCGTGTTTTATGGAAGAAAGAATTATCGACCCACAAGAAAAATCTGACGAAAAAATTCTGGATTTGACTCTCCGGCCGAGAACACTCGAAGAGTATATTGGCCAGGAAAAAATCAAAGAGAATTTGGAAATTTTTATTACCGCGGCCAAAAGGCGCAATGAGCCGATCGAGCACGTTTTGTTATACGGCCCACCAGGACTCGGCAAAACTACTCTCGCTCACGTGATCGCTCATGAAATGGGATCAAGCATTAAGGTCACCTCCGGTCCGGCCTTGGAACGCACGGGCGATCTCGCCGCGATTCTCACCAATCTGCAGGATGGCGATATTTTGTTTATTGATGAAATTCACCGCTTAAATAAAGTGATCGAAGAAGTATTATATCCGGCGATGGAAGACTATGCTCTGGATATTGTGATCGGCAAAGGACCATCAGCGCAAACTCTACGGCTCGATCTCCCCCACTTTACGATTATCGGCGCCACGACCAAAATGAGTCTTTTATCAGCCCCCCTCCGCGATCGCTTCGGCTCGACTTATCATTTGAATTTTTATGAAGATGATGAAATTGAAGAGATTATCCATCGCAGTTCAAAAATTTTGAATATCAGCCTTGACGAAACAGCGGCGAAAAAAATATCGAGCCGAGCAAGAAAGACTCCCCGTGTCGCCAATCGCTTACTCAAGCGGGTCCGCGATTTTGCCCAAGTAAAAGGCAATGGAGTTATCAATAATCAAATTGCCGAACAAGCTCTCGCAATGCTTGAAGTGGACAAATTGGGACTCGACAGAATAGATCGACAAATTCTGGAAGTAATAATTAAAAAATTCGCCGGCGGACCGGTCGGACTAAATACTCTTGCCGCGGCTACAGCCGAAGAGATGGATACGATTGAAGATGTTTATGAACCGTTTCTGATGCAAATCGGCTTTCTCACCCGTACTCCGCGCGGCCGCATGGCGACAGACCTGGCTTACGAACATTTGGGTTACAAACAAAATAATTCACAAAATAAATTAGTTTAGATTTTTAGACTAACAAGCTACAACCTAAAAAGCTAATAAGCTATTTATGGCTATCCCACTCTACATCTTTCTAATTATTTACTTTGTTTTTCTGGCTATCTTCGCTATTTTTAGCTATTTTGACATTGATCATATTATAAAATTCGGTACGCTAAATTTTACGAATTTATTAGCTGTGACTATATATATAGGCGGCTCAGTACTGATTCTTATTATTTCTTGGCAATTTATCGGCCAAATAGACTGGAAACAGCCGATTGAATTGTCCGGCATAATTAATTCCGGAATGCCATATTAAAATTATGAAAGAAAAAACCTTATTTCCGCCAAAAAAATACGAAAAAACAATCTATGTGCTCCGACGCCACTGGATGGTTTTCTTCGGAACTTTTTTATTTTATTGCGTATTGGGAACCATACCGATAGTCCTTTATGTATTTTTCCTATATAATTTTTCCAATATACTGATCACCGTCCTCTTAAGCAACATAATTTTCCCCGTACTCGCACTCGGAGTGAGTATTTATTATCTTTCCATCTGGCTTTTTTTCTTCACTTCCTTCGCTGATTATTATCTGGATCTTTGGACAGTAACAAATGACAGGATTGTGAGCATTGACCAGCAAGGGCTTTTCGCGCGAACTATCTCTGAACTTGATTTGTACAAAATCCAAGACGTCACTTCGGAAACTAAAGGATTTTTTCCGAGCATCTTCAGCTACGGCAATGTTTACATTCAGACGGCGGCGGAAAAAGAGCGTTTTCTCTTCAAGCAAGTGCCAAACCCGAATGAGATCCGGCAAAGAGTCATTGAACTCATGGAAGAAGACAGAAAATATCATTTATCGCAAACTGCTATCTCCGGCAAACCAAACGAATAAATTCAACTGAAACAAAATAGAGGCGATTCATGGATCGCCTCTATTTATTTTCAATAAATATTTAATTTTAAAAAGTGCAGTTTAATCTGGATTTTTGTTTTTTAAACGCGCAAGGCGATGTCATTTGGAATGGGCATCGGCTGTTGTGGCTTTATCTTGTTTTGTTCAATATTTTTATTCAGATAACTCAAAAAGAAAGCAAAACTTATAAAAATAAAAAAGGCGATGATTATGCTTAAAAAGACTCTGCCATTTCGGGCATGGTCTTTCTTCATCGCTTGAGAATGACGAAAATGATTAAATTGGAAATTTCTTTGCCAACCAAAGTGGAAGGCTTTCTGTGTCGCGGGCATATTTTTGTTTTTATTTTTTTGTTTTATTCTACGCTATATTTACAGTATAGCACATAAAAAAGAAAAAGTCAACTATTTTTTGTAAATAACCGATTAAAATGATATGATTTTTATAGAAATAAACAGCTTATAATAAAAAAATATCTATTATGTCGCTAACCAGACAAATTGCGTGGAATACCATTATTCAGACTGCCGGAAAAGTCATCGGCGTCTTTTTGGGTATTCTCACAGTGGCCATAATGACGCGATATCTTGGCCAAGAAGGATTCGGTGAATATACGACCATTATCGCCTTCCTGCAATTCTTCAGTGTCATCGCCGATCTCGGGCTCTATCTCGTCCTCACGAATGAAATCGCGCGACCGAATGTTGATCTCAATCATACTCTTAATAATTTTTTTACCTTGCGATTTTGCGCTGCGATTTTTTTCCTGGTGCTCGTTTCATCTCTAGTCTGGATCTTCCCTTACCCGCTCATGATTAAATACGGCGTGATCATCAACTCTTTTTCCATCTTTTTTATTCTCTTGGTGCAAATTTTAACCAGCCTTTTTCAAAAAGAATTAAAAATGGACAAAGTAGCCATCGCGGAAATCATCGGTAAAATAGTTTTCTTATCTTTGACCTTGGGAGCGGTCTTCTTCAAAATGAGCCTGCTCGCGATATTATTGGCTTCGGTCACGGGAGCATTTATTAATTTCTTGATTGTTAGTGTTTCTTCGCTAAAATATACGAAATTAGCTCTGGAATTTGATTTCCCTTTTTGGCGAAAAATTATCAAAAAAAGCTGGCCCGTAGCCGTGAGCAGCCTCTTTGTCTTGGTTTACTTCAAGGCCGATACGATCATCCTTTCGCTCTACAAAAGCCAGAGCGAAGTCGGCCTCTACGGCGCGGCTTACAAAGTCCTGGAAGTTTTGGCCACTTTCCCGGCACTTTTTATGGGGCTCGTATCGCCCGTGCTCGCGCGCACTCACAGTGAAAAAAACATGGATAGATTCGAAAGAGTATTCCAAAAATCTTTTGACTTTCTCATAATGATGAGTTGGCCAACTGTCATCGGGACAATAATACTCGCCAAACCGATGATGGTTTTAGTCGGCGGCCGGGATTTCGCCGCCGCTGGCCCGATACTTCAGATTCTCATTATCGCCACGGGAATAATATTCTTATCCCACCTGGTCGGCTATTCCGTCATCGCCATTGAAAAACAAAAACAAATGGTAAAATTTTATATTATTGCCGCGATCAGCGCCTTCGCCGCCTATATTATTTTTATCCCGATTTATTCATATTTCGGCGCGGCAATCATTACCCTTCTCGCCGAAACTTTTATTTTCGTGGCGGGATTGAGTATTGTTTTGAAATCAACGCATATTAAAATATCACTGAAAAATTTCGGCAAATCCTTGTTCGCGAGCCTTATTATGGCGCTTTTTCTCTACTTTTTAGCCGGATTAAATTTATTCATCACAATTATCGGCGGAGGGTTAATTTACTTTGCCGTTCTCTATCTGGTAAAAGGGATCTCCAAGGAAATGATTTCTGAAATATTTCGATTAAATAAATCCGGCGCCAACATAATCAATGAATAGCGACCAAAGCTTATGGCCAAAAATATTTTAATTTTAAGATTCCCCTTTACTTCGGCTTTCGGCGGGCTGGAAAAACATACCCTCAATCTTTTCCAAAAATTAAAAGAAAAAAATATTAATTTTTTTCTTTTATCTTCCTGTCCGATACTGCTTGTGGAATTCAAAAAAAGGAATTGGCCTGCCAAAAAAACTTGGGGCAGCAAAGAGCCGGTAACTATCAAAAGGGTTTTATTTTTTCCGCTTATTGCGCCTTTAGTTTTTCTTAATCTCTGGCCGCGCCTATTTTATTATCGATTGTTCAAAAAAACAAAAATACTATACTGTCTTTCTCTCACGGAAAAATTAATTTTAACTATTCCCGCGAGACTGATTGGCTACAAAGTATTCTGGATCGAACACGTCATTCCCGGACGCTGGCTCCGCCTGAATCCTTTCCGGCCGCTTTATATTTTTAATTCATACTTTGCAAAAATTATTGCCGTTTCGGATGCTGTACAAAAAAAATTAATCGGTTTAAAAGCCAGTAGAAAAAATATTCGGCTGATTTACAATGGAATTGCAATAAAAGAAGAATTAGATGAAAAAAATAAACGCGAGAATCTGGTTGCACAAACCAAAATCAATCAGACTGTGTTTACAATCGGCACAGTTTGCCGTTTAAACAAAGAAAAAGGCATTGAATATCTGCTCCGAGCCGTAAGCATTGCCAAAGATTTTATTCCCAGCTTGCAATTAATTGTCATCGGCGATGGACCGGAGAAAAAAAATCTTATTTGGCTGGCAAAAAAATTAGAAATCGGCGACCGCACCCAATTTGTCGGCTTTCAGGAGGAACTAACCAATTGGATTGATGGTTTTGAAATTTTTATTCTTCCTTCGGTAAAGAAAGAAGCTTTTGGCTTGGTGCTACTCGATGCCATGGCGAAAGCCAAACCGATCATCGCCACGAAAATTGGCGGCATTCCCGAAGTCATCCTGGACCAGATAACCGGCATTTTGATTGAACCAAAAAATAGCGAAGCAATAGCAAATGCTATTTTACATTTATTCAATCATCCCAAAGAAAGAGCTAGGATGGGCAAAAACGGGCTGGAACGAGTGAAAACTTTCTTTACTCTCCAAAGAATGGCGGAAGAATATTATAAATTATTTTACGGATAAAAATGCAGGATACTATAAAAAAAATTACAAATTGGATTGTCGTGCTGATCGCCTTTTTTTTACCTTTTGAATATTTGGGCTCGTTCGAATTCAAAGGATTCACGATTAGAATCAGCCAAATTTTGGCTTTTATCTTAATATTTGTTTGGCTATTAGCTCTAATTACCAAAAAAATTGCCTATAAAAAAAACTACATCACTCTCCCGCTTGTTGTTTTTCTTGCGATTAATCTGCTCTCTTTAATAAAATCCGCCGATATCAAGCGCTCCTTAACAATTTTTTCCTTTATTCTATTTACATCATTTTTGGGTTGGCTCATTACCCAAGTAATTACTGACAAAAAAGACCTAAAAAAAATAATCATCGCCGTTGCTATCAGTTCATTGCTTATATCGCTTTTAGGCTTTTGGCAATTTTTTGGCGATTCATATAATATTTCGCCGCAATGGACCGGCCTGCGCGCCAATTACGTCCAAGAAAAAATCGGTTTCACGCGCATTCATTCGACCGCCTTTGAGCCGTTATATTACGCCAATTATTTGTTCATTCCTTTGTTTCTCTTTCTGGCCTTGTGGATAGGCAGGAAATCACCCCAACCCACTTTATTAAGAGAGAAGAACAACGAAATTTCCGTCGAAGAATCAAACAAATTCCCCCTTAGCAAACCTGTCCTGAGTTTTGTCGAAGGAGGGGGCACGCGGGGGTTATTTTTATTAATTTTTCTTATTTTAAGTAATTTTGTCCTGACCGTCGCCCGCGGCGCTTATCTAGCGTTTATTCCAAGCCTGCTAATTCTTATATATTTTTTCCACCACAAACTTAGCAACTTCAAAAAATTAATAAGCTTTATTCTTTTAATCACGTTAACAATATTTTTCAGCTGGCAATTGATCCGATACTTTGATCGTTCATCGTCTTCTCTTGATCAATTGAAATACGAAGAACATATTACCAATATTTTTGGCGGTTCATCATACAAAGAGAGAAAAGAAACAATTAATCTCGCCTGGCGCGCTTTTATGGAAAATCCAATTTTAGGTATCGGCATCGGCAGCTTTGGCCCCTATGCCAAGATTCATCTGCCCTGGTGGCAAAAAAATGATTGGAAAATTGTTAATAACGAATATTTGGAAATTTTGGCGGAAACAGGCTTGGCCGGCTTTATCGCTTTTATGAGTTTATTGGGGATAATAATCTTTAGAACTTTCAAATTAATTTATAATAATAAAGATGCCTTTTTAAAAACAGCGGGAGCGGGGCTATTTGCGGCTTTTATCGCGATTCTCGTCCAATATCTGACTTTTTCTACTTTATATATTATGCATATTTGGTTTTTAATTGGCCTGCTCGCGGCCATTAGCAATATAAAATCTGAAATTTATGATTCTAACCTTAAATAATCCAATTATTTATTTTTCACTGCTTACTGCGTTTTGCTTTCTTTTCGCCTACTTAAGCTGGAAGGATTTGCGCTGGGGCAGTTGTTTAATCCCCGCTTTTATTTGGTCTTATATTATCCGTTTTCAAATCGGATTTTTACCCATGACATTGCTTGAAGCGATGATTTTAATAACTTTTATTGTTTGGCTGTTTAAAAATATTCATAATTACAAATACAAAATACAAAATACCAGCTACAAAATACCAATTATTCTTGTTCTCATCGCCGCCACAATCAGCATCTTCGTCTCCCCCGACTTGCGGCAAGCGCTAGGCGCGTGGAAAGCTTATTTCATTGAACCGATTTTATTTTTTATTATTTTTATCAACACTATAAAAACGAAAAAAGATTTGGAAAAAGTATTCTATGCCCTGGGATTTCTGACTATTACCGTGGCAATATTCGCCATCTACCAAAAAATTACCGGCAACCTTATACCCGTCGCGATATGGCAAGCCAAGGAGCATCGCCGCGTGAATACCTTTTTTAATTCGCCAAACGCCATCGGACTGCTCATCGGCCCAATTATTGTTATTTACTTCGGCTGGGCGCTAGAACAAATCAAAAAATTCGTACTTCATAATTCGTACTTCATAATTCGCAATGAATTACTGTTACTAAGCTATAAAATAATAATTATCGTTCTTGGCCTCCTCGCAATCGTCTTCGCCGTCTCCCGCAGCTCTTGGTTCGCAGTCGCGGCGGGAATTGTATTTATCCTTTTTTTCGGCTGGTCTAAAAAATGGACAACTTTAACCGTCGCTCTCGGCATCGCGCTTCTCATCGCCATACCAACCTATAGAAACTACCTTGTGCCTATTATCACTTTCAATGTCACTTCGGGTGATGTCCGGCTCGTGCTCTGGCGAGGTTCTTGGCAAATGCTCGAAAACAATCCGCTCTTCGGCGCCGGCCTCGCCGGTTTTCCTTATGTCTATAATCGCTATCGCCTGCCCCAACATCTCGAGCTGCTGCTCTACCCGCATAATATTATTATGAATTTTTGGTCGGAAATCGGCATATTAGGGTTAATCGCTGTAATTTGGCTGATCATAAATTTCTTCCGGAGCGGTTATAAGATAATCAAAAACCAGCAATCAAAAACCAGCAATCAATTACTAATAATAACCTTAATGGCCGTGATGATTGAGATTGTCATTCACGGCATGGTGGATGTTCCTTATTTTAAAAACGATCTGGCGGTTTTTTTCTGGCTGATTTTTGGTATGATGGTAGTATTAATAAGAGGGGCAGGGATTGAAAAAAATATTAAAACAGAATATAATCAATAATCTATCAAAGAATAACCTAAACCATCAACCTTGGAGAAGTGGCCGAGTGGGTTCATTGCGACAGCAGGAGCAATGAACGGGCAATTACTTTTATGAATCTAATAATTCAAAATTGCCCGGGGTAGAAGGCGCCGCTATAGCTGAAAAACAATCGAAGTATAATCTACGCAATCAACCTTGGAGAAGTGGCCGAGTGGTTGAAGGCGCCGCTCTCGAAAAGCGGTAGGCTCGCAAGGGTCTCGTGAGTTCGAATCTCACCTTCTCCGTTTTTATTTTTAAAACCTCATGCCCAAAAACTTTTGGCAAAAATTGAAAAAACCGTTTTTTATTCTCGCTCCCATGGCGGACGTGACCGACATCGCCTTCCGGCAAATTATCGCCAAATATGGCAAGCCGGATGTTTTTTATACTGAATTTGTTTCAACCGACGGGCTCTGTTCCAAAGGCCAAGATAACCTTCTGCCTCATCTGAAATTTAAAAAGAATGAACATCCGATCGTGGTCCAGTTCTTCGGCGCCAAGCCGGAAAATTTTTATGACTGCGCGAAATTGGCGAACAAGCTCGGCTTTGACGGCATTGATATTAATATGGGATGTCCGGACAAAAAAGTGGAAAAGCAAGGCGGCGGAGCGGCTCTGATGAAAAATCCCAAATTGGCGAGAGAAATAATCAGAGCCACAAAACAGGGCGCGGGCAAACTGCCAGTCTCCATTAAAACCAGAATCGGCTATAACAGCAATATTATTAATACTTGGTTGCCTGAGTTACTAAAAGAAAAGCCCGCGGCGATTTGCGTTCACGCGAGAACGAGGAAGGAAATGTCCGAAGCCAAAGCCCATTGGGATGCCATGGCTGAAGCGGTAAAAATCGCCCAAGGCACCGGCGTCCTGATTATCGGCAATGGCGATGTCTCGAGCCTCGAAGATGCTCGGATAAAAGCCAAAGAAAGCGGGGCCGATGGCATTATGATCGGCCGGGCCGCTTTTGGCAATCCTTGGTTTTTTAATAAAAAAATAAAACTGGAGAGCCTGCCTTTGCAAAAAAGATTCAAGGCGATGGTTGAGCACACCTTGCTTTTCGAGAAAAATTTAGGAGGACTTAAAAACTTTAATGTTATGAAAAAACATTTCAAGGCCTATGTTTCAGGCTTTACTCAGGCGAAAAGTTTGAGGATTAAATTGATGAAGACGAAAAACGCCGCAGAAGTTCAGGGTATTATTAATGAATTTTTTGAAATAAATCGCTAATTTTAAATAAAAATCTAAAAAAGCGCTCAATGGCGCTTTTTTGTTTTAAAAATTACTAAGCGCTATTCAATATTAGCCCTTTTTGTGGTATGATTTAAATAAGCAACACAGTTCTATCTAGCGCTTATCCTGAGCCATTTATCCACAAACTTATAAGAATTTAAAGACAAATTTCTTCTAACTCTTAATTTTCTGCCATGAAAATACGCAAAGCTATTATACCTGTCGCGGGTTTTGGCACTCGCTTTCTTCCCGCCACCAAAGCCCAGCCCAAAGAAATGCTGCCGATCGTTGATAAACCGGTCATTCAATATATAGTTGAAGAAGCCGTGAAAGCCGGCATTACTGACATAATTCTCGTCACCGGCGCGTCCAAACGGGCAGTCGAAGATCATTTTGATTATAATCATGAACTCCAAAATTGGCTCAAAAAACAAGGCAAAGAAGAAATGCGCGAAGAAATTAAAAAAATCGCCGATCTTGCTAATTTTATTTATATCCGGCAAAAAGGTCCTTATGGCAACGGCACTCCTGTGCTCAATGCCAAAGCAATCATCGGCAATGAGCCCTTCGCCGTACTTTGGGGTGATGATATAGTGATGAGCGAAAAGAAACCTCACTTAAAACAATTAATGGAAGTATATGATAAATACACAGATCCGGTTTTAACGGCCATTGAAACGGATGATGAAGGCACCAAAAAATATGGAATTATTGATGGCGAGAAAATAGAAAAAAATATTTATCAGATAAAAAAGATTATCGAGAAGCCCGGCCCGGAAACGGCTCCGACCAGATTAGCATCGGTAGGCGGATATATTCTGACTCCTGATATTTTTGACGCTCTTGAAAATACTCCCCTTGGCCGAGGCGGCGAACTTTGGCTCGCTGACGCGATCTTCAAACTTTCCCAAAAACGGCCGATCTATGCTTGTCTCATTGACGGCGATTATTATGATGTCGGTTCAAAAATCGGCTGGCTCAAAGCCAATGTTGAATTTGCCCTAAAGCATCGCAGTTTTACCGAAGAATTCAAGAAATACTTAAAATCTTTGAAATTAAAATAAAAAAATTAATTTTCAATTTACAATTTTTAATTTTCAATCAATTTCCAATGAATTAATTTTAAAATTATAAAATTAAACATTCATTGAAAATTGGAAATTAAAAATTGAAAATTACAGCATTCTATTATGTTAAAAAATTTAAAAACAAAAAAAATAATCGCCTTAATTATTTTCGTCTTTCTCGCGACCTCCGGCCTCGGCTGCAAGGGCACCTCTACTGAAGTAGAACAGGCTATCCAACCAGTTAATCTAGTATATTGGCGAGTATTTGATGATGGCGATTCTATGGGCGATATCATCGCCGCCTACAACGCGATTCATCCCAACATCTCAATCAGCTATAGAAAACTTCGCATTGAAGAGTATGAAAATGAATTGCTAAACGCTTACGCCGAGGACCGCGCTCCGGATTTATTTTCTATCCACAATACTTGGATGAGAAAATATGAAAATAAAATTGTTCCCCTACCGCCGAGCATCACCCTGCCCTATGAAACAATCCAGGGCACTATCCAAAAACAAACAGTTATTCAATTAAGGACAATTCCTTCTTTAACCGTGAGAGAATTGCAAGCAAATTTTGTCGATGCCATACCATACGACGTATTGATCGACAACCAAATATACGGCCTGCCTCTGGCGCTCGATACTATGGTGCTCTTTTATAACAAGGATTTCTTGAATAATGCCGGCATTCCCCAGCCGCCAACCACCTGGACAGAGTTCCGCGAACAGGTTAAAAAAATAACTAAACAAGACAAACAAGGAAATATTACTCAAGCCGGAGCCGCCATCGGCACGAACGCTAATGTCGAACGATCAATAGATCTTCTCTCTCTTCTCATGATGCAAAATGGCACAGTCATGTCCGATGCAAACGGCTATCCGCGTTTTGGCGAAATTCCGCCCGGCCAAGCGGACCAATCATTCGTACCGGGAGAAGAAGCTCTGAGCTTCTATACTGATTTTGCGTCGCCATCAAAAGAAATTTATACTTGGAATAATACTATGCCCGATTCTCTCGAGGCTTTTATCTCCGGCAATGTCGGCTTCTTCTTTGGCTATTCATATCAGCTATCAACTATCAAAGCGCGCGCGCCCAAACTAAATTGGGGCATTGTGAAGATGCCTCAGATCGAAGGCGCGGCTCAAGAAATCAATTATGCCAATTACTGGAATGAAGCGGTTTCAAAGAAAAGCCAGCACCAAAGCGAAGCTTGGGACTTTATCCAATTTGCCACCAAAGCCGAAAACGCGCAAAAATATCTGGCAAAAACCGCGAAACCGACAGCGCTCCGATCTTTGATCCCGACCCAACTTGAAGATATTAATTTAAACGCTTTCGCCTCGCAGGTTTTGACTGCCAAAAGCTGGTATCGAGGCGATGACGCGCCAGTCGCGGAAAAAGCCTTTGGCGACATGATTGATTCCGTGGTTGCAGGCACAGCCACGCCGCATGAAGCCATTAGTCTTGCTGTTTCCAAAATCAATCAGACAATCAATAAGCAGCAATAAAATGAAAAAATATTCAAAAATCAAAAAAATTCTTCCTCTGCTTTGGGTTTTAACTATTGCCTTTATTTTGATTCCCAAGATTACTCATGCCCAATTTGCTCCTCTAGTGCCACCATCGTGCTATGAGAACGGCCAGTGCGGCGTTTGTGAATTTTTTGAAGTCGCTTACCGATTCGTCCAAATTCTTTTCGGCTTGATGGGCGGAACCGCTTTAGTTTTTTTTATCTGGGGTGGTTTTGGCATGATTACATCCGGCGGCAACCCGGAAAAAATTACCTCTAACAAAAAATTAATGATGAGCACGGTTGTCGGCATTATGATTATGCTTTTGGCTTGGACCGCGGTAAATGGCATAATAGTAATGCTTACCGGCGATGTCGGCGCAAAAGGACCGGGAGCAGGATATACCAAAATTTTAACCGGCATCGGATCACAATCGTGGTCGGAAATTTGCACAAAACAATAAATATTCTATATATATAACTTTTATGAAAAATTTATCAAAATTGACTCTCGCCGGATTAATAATAACGATCACCCAAATTCCCGAAAAATCTTTGGCTGTCGAATTAGTTAATCCTCTTACGAACACTAACCAGGGCCTCAATCCGACAGACCTATATGGACGCATTGTTGCCGGATTTTTGGGCGTTATCGGCGCCGTGGCTCTCACTTATTTTATCTGGGGCGGCTTTTTGTGGCTCACTTCCGCCGGCAGTCCGGAAAAAATCAAAAAAGGCAAAGACACAATAGTTTGGGCCATTATTGGTCTGATTCTTGTTTTTAGCAGTTATATTATATTAAAATTCGTTTTAAGTACCATCACGACTGCCACCGGTACTACACCATAAAATCAAATTGCGCTTAAAAACAATCTATTATATAATAAATAAAGCAAATATTAATCTATAATCCATAAAACTATGAAAAAAATCAAAGCTTTAGCAACAGCGGCAACAATCGCGATTACAACCTTGATTCCAACTATTGCTGCCAAGGCAATTGATGTTAATTATACTTTCGGCAATGGGATCGGCTTTGAAGGCCAGCTTGGTTTGGGCACGAGAGACATCAGATTAACCATTGGGAGCCTGATTAGCGTGGTTATAGGCTTCTTGGGCATCGTCGCCACGCTGATTATCCTTTTGGGCGGTTTCACTTGGATGACTGCCGCCGGTAATGAAGAAAAGGTCGGCAAAGCAAAAAAAATGATCATCGGCGGTATTATTGGTCTTATTATCATCTTAGCAGCTTTTGCGATTGCTAAATTTGCTATCAATAGTATTATCAGTGCTACATAAATATAACTTTAAAAAAATTAAATGAAAAAATTATGAAAAAAATCAAAACAATCGCCAAGGCCGGCCTAATTACCATTTCAACTTTAATTACTACTTTAGCAGCCAAAGCAGCCATTCTCAACACTGATGATGCTTTTGGAGGTAATTTAGGCGCAAACAAAACTTTTGGAGGCCAGATTGGTCTCGGTACCAAAGACGTCAGATTGACTATCGCGAGTATGATCAATGTGGTCATCGGCTTCTTGGGCATTGTCGCCACAATCATTATTCTTATGGGCGGCTTTATCTGGATGACTGCC
>JAGVFQ010000017.1 GCA_020057505.1 Patescibacteria group bacterium
ACCTATCTTGATCTCCACAAGGACGTTAAAAAAGGCGATCGGATTTTATTAGCTGACGGGCTTATGGAATTAAAAGTTGAATCGGTAAAGGGGCGGGATATTAAATGTGAAGTAATCAACGGCGGCATTCTCACTTCCCATAAAGGAATTAATTTGCCAAATATTGCCGTAAGCCTTGATGCGATTACTGAAAAAGATAAAGAGGATTTGAAATTCGGCATTAGCCAGAAGGTGGATTTTGTCGCGCTGTCTTTCGTGACTAGCGCCAAGGACGTAATTGATCTCCGTAATTTAATCGAGCAATATGAAAAAAAATTGGGTATTAAAAAAATAAGTCCGATAAAAATTGTCGTTAAAATTGAACGCCATCAGGCAGTCAAAAATTTTGAGGAAATTCTCGAAGCGACTGATGCCGTAATGGTCGCGAGAGGCGATCTGGGAATTGAAATGCCAGCGGAAGAAGTGCCTTTGATTCAAAAAAAATTAATTGATCAATGCCTTCTCAAAGCTAAGCCAGTAATCGTGGCGACGCAGATGCTTGAATCGATGGTGGCAAATCCGCGGCCTACCCGCGCGGAAGTTTCCGATGTCGCCAATGCTGTCATTGACCACACCGATGCTGTGATGCTTTCGGGCGAGACCGCGAGCGGCAAATATCCGGTTGAAGCCGTGGAAATTATGGCCAAGGTAATTCTCACTACGGAAAAATCCACTTATGACAATCTGGCGCCAAGTAGCGATGAGAAAAAAAATCAGCCGATCGAAGACGCGATCGGCAACACGGCAAATATTCTGGCGCGGTCGATTGATGCCAGGGCGATTCTCGTCGCCTCGCTCTCGGGCGAGACCGGCCGGATGGTGAGTCGTTATCGCCCCGAATTGCCGATTTTTGTGGCGGCGAACAATGAACGAGTCGGGAGACAACTGAATCTTTCTTGGGGAGTCGTGCCGTTCGTGCTCCCATCTTGTAAAACCGTGGAAGAATTACTCAGTCGTTCAATCAGCCATATTAAAAAAGAAAAGATTATCAGGAAAAAAGATAAAATTATTATCGTTGCCGGCGAGCCGGTCGGGAAGTCGGGAGTAGTAAATTTGGTTGAAATTAAGGAAATTTGATAAATTTTTGGAATTGATTCTTATGAATAAAAAGAATAATTTAATTCTGTGGTTTTCTGAAATCAATATTAAAGATATCGGTTTGGTTGGCGGCAAGAATGCTTCGCTCGGAGAGATGCGTAATAATTTAGTTAAAAAAGGAATGTATATTCCTAATGGATTTTGCACGACCGCGGAAGCTTTCTGGTCTTTCTTAAATTTCAATAACCTTAGGGAGCCTATAAAAAGGATATTAGCTAAATTAGATAAAAGGAATATAAAAAATTTAAAATCAGCCGGCAAGACCATACGCAGTTTGATTCTAGGGGGAGAATTGCCGCCCGCCCTAAAAGATCAAACGATTTTAGCTTATGAAAAATTATCCCGAGAATATAAGGTAAAAAATGTCGATGTCGCGGTGCGCTCGAGCGCCACGGCCGAGGATTTGCCGACAGCATCTTTCGCCGGCCAGCAGGAATCATATTTGAATATCACAGGCGAGAGCGCGCTCCTTAAAGCGATAAAGCAATGTTTTGCCTCGCTCTATACTGATCGGGCTATTTCTTACCGTGTAGATCAGGGATTTGATCATGATAAAGTTTATCTTTCCGTCGGCGTGCAAAAAATGATCCGCTCGGATTTGGCTTCGGCCGGCGTGATGTTTACAATTGACACTGAGTCCGGCTTTAAGGATTTGGTTATAATTAACTCTTCTTACGGCTTAGGCGAAAATGTGGTCAAAGGCCGCGTGACGCCGGATGAATTTTTTGTCTTCAAGCCGACGATGGCGATTATCAAAAAAGAATTAGGCAGCAAGAAATTAAAATTGATTTATCGAAATAACCCGAAACAGCCGACGAAAAATATCCAAATTGATTTGGCCGGTCGGAGCAGTTTTTCTTTAGCTGACGAAGAAATATTGCGATTGGCCAAGTGGGGCAAGCTGATTGCCGATTATTACAAAAAACCGATGGATATCGAATGGGCGAAAGACGGCCGTGACAAGAAGATTTATATTGTCCAGGCTCGGCCGGAAACTGTTGAATCGGTGAAAAACGCCAATGTTTTGGAAGAATATATTTTGGCAAAAAGAGGCAAGGTTCTAATCCAGGGCGAAAGTATCGGCCAAAAAATCTCGGCAGGCAAGGTAAGAATTATTAGTAACATAAAAAAATTAAATACTTTTGAAGAGGGAGAAATTTTGGTGGCGCCGATGACTGATCCTGATTGGGAGCCGGTGATGAAAAAGGCCAAAGCGATTATTACTGATTCCGGCGGGCGTACCTGCCACGCGGCGATTGTCGCCCGAGAGCTTGGCGTGCCGGCGATTGTCGGCACCAAAAACGCGACAAAGATTTTGAAAAACGGGCAAGCCGCGACAGTAAGCTGCGCTGAAGGCGAGAATGGTTTTGTCTATCAGGGATTTTTGTCGTTTAAAATTAAAACCACCAATTTGAAAAATTTAAAAAAACCCAGTGTTGATATTATGATTAATCTAGGCGATCCGACGCAGGCCTTGAAATATTCTTTTTTGCCTAGCTCCGGCGTCGGTTTGGCTCGTATCGAGTTCATCATTACCAATTATATTAAAATTCATCCTTTGGCGCTTATTAATTACCGCAAGCAGCTGTCGAGCGTAAAGAAGCGGATTGATTTGCTGACTTTCGGCTATAAAAATAAGACTGATTTTTATATCGACCAATTGGCCTATGGCGTGAGCCAGATAGCGGCGGCTTTTTATCCCAAGGACGTGATTGTCCGCTTTTCCGATTTTAAAACCAATGAATACGCCAATTTGATCGGCGGCGAGCCGTACGAACCGAAAGAACAAAATCCGATGATCGGCTGGCGGGGCGCGTCGCGTTATTATGACCCCAAGTTTCGTCCGGCTTTTGATCTTGAATGCGCGGCCGTGAAAAAGGTGCGCAAAAAAATGGGTCTTAAGAATGTCAAAGTAATGATTCCTTTTTGCCGCACGGTAGAAGAAGGCAAGAAAGTAATAAAAATTTTAGCCGAAAACGGATTAAAACAGGGTCAGGACGGATTGGAAGTCTATGTCATGGTCGAAATACCGTCAAATGTGATTCTTGCCGATCAATTTGCGAAAATTTTTGACGGATTTTCTATCGGATCCAATGATTTGACGCAATTAACTTTGGGCTTGGATCGAGATTCGGAATTGATTTCCGGCATCGCGAATGAGAACAATCAAGCGGCGAAGGATTTGATTTCCCAAGCGATCAGGGCAGCGAAAAAGAACAAAATCAAGATAGGAATTTGCGGCCAGGCGCCGTCGGATTTTCCCGATTTTGCCGAATTTTTAGTAAAAGAGGGGATCGACAGCATCTCTCTCAATCCGGACACGGTTTTAAAGACTATTGTTAAATTTTCTAGCTAATTGACAGAATTTTTCTAATAATGTATTCTAATAAGAGTGACTTTAGTTCTTTTTCAAAATCATTGCTCATTCGAGCGATAAAAAAGCCAGAATGATCTAAATCGAAAGGAGAAAAAAAGTGACTGATGATTGTTGGTTTTTAGAAGCTACTGCGGCTTCAAGAAAAGGAGTTTCGGTAGCTGTGAGGGTGGATAAAGCCCTAGCGCCAACCATAAGGCACGCCAAGAGTATCCGGCGAGCCCTAGGTCTTTGGCCATGCAATCTACTCAAACCCGGCCAAACGACCGTGATGGCGCTTCCGATTTGGGGTGGCATCAGGGTTTACGTCACGCAGCTGGGAGAGAAGCCGATTTTTGATATAACTGCCAAACTTCCACGTCATCTTTCGTAGCGCTTATGGCTCGATAATTTTTTCTCGAGCCTTTTTTATTTGCTTAATTATTTATTTTTAGTTATTATAAAATAAGCAGTGAAGTTAAATTTATTGTTTATTTTTTTATGAAAGAACATATTTGGAAAATTTTAATTGGCTTAGGCGCAGTGTTAATTATTGGTTTTTTGGTTTATAGCCACTATACTCGGCCGACGTATCCGGATATTAATTCTTCGCGGCCGATTAAAGGTGTGCTGAATGCTAAAGTCAAAATCGTTGAATTTTCTGATTTTGAATGTCCAGCCTGCAAGGCCGCCGCTCAAGTCGTGAAATCACTTGATGAGAAATATGGCTATGAAATTAGTATTGAATATAAATATTTTCCTCTGGTTTCCATCCACCAAAATTCTTTCCTTGCCGCCATGGCTGCCGAGTGCGCTAATGATCAAGGGGAATTTTGGGCTTATCATGATAAATTGTTTGAAAACCAAAATGAATTGAATGAGTCAAATCTGATTCAATTTGCCAAGGATTTGAATCTGGATATCAAATCTTTTCAGGCCTGTCTCGACTCCAAGGCTAAATCCGGCATCGTCCGCACTGACATGGCCGAGGGAAGTAATCTCGGCCTTGATTCTACGCCGACTTTTTTTGTCGATGGTGAAAAGGTGGATAATTGGGACTTACTTGAGGGGATAATGAAAGAAAAACTGGGTAATATTTGACGAAAAATGAGCAATATGCTATACTAAAATACTGTTCATTCTATAAAAAATAGGGAAAAACAAAACTGAAGAGAGGAAAAAAAATGAAGAAAATCGTTTGGACAGTTTGTACGTTTATCGCCGTAGCTGGCTTCATTTATTTAGCTGTCTGGTTTTGCGGACAGCTCGATAATCCCGAAGCGATCAAGGCGGCGATCTGGAATAAAAAGGGCGGAATTTTATTGCTGATCGTCGGAGGATCCGCCCTGATCTCGGATATTCTCACCACAAGAAAAGAGAGCGCAAGTCGTCAACAGGAACTGGTAGAAGCGATCCACGACGGTCGCGACCTCAAAGACATCTAATAATCCCTCGCCTCCTGCTCCCGCGAGCAAGAACATCTACCCATAAGCTCCCGCCACAATGGTCGGGAGCTCTTTTATTTTACTTTTTTTGATAAGTTCGTAATTAGACATTTAATCATTAGACATTTATTGAAAATTAGAAATTAAAAATTGGAAATTGAAGAGTAGTCTACATCACAAAATTTTTTCAATCTGCTATACTAATGTTAGTTAATATGCCAGCCTTTATGTTCAACTTTCTCCACACCTATCATCCTCAGGCAATCCTTGTTTCCTTAGGGCCGATCCACATTTATTGGTATGGTCTTTTGATGGTGGTAGGCGTCATCGGCGGATTTTTGATTGCATGGCGATTGACCAAATTTTATAATATTAAACCCGATCATCTTTTTAATTTGGCTTTTTATGGATTAGTTTTTGGTTTGATTGGCGCCAGAATCTATTATGTCGCTTATCTCTGGGATTATTATTCCAAAAATTTATGGGATATTTTTAAAATCTGGCAAGGCGGTCTCGCCATTCACGGGATATTAATCGGCGGTTTTACGGCGATTTGGTTTTATTGCCGAAAAAACAAATTAAATTTTTGGTTCATGGCTGATCTCGTCGCTATTGGGCTTTCCTTCGGCCAGATCATCGGCCGGTGGGGGAATTATTTTAATCAGGAAGTTTTTGGCCGTCCGACTGACTTGCCTTGGGGGATACCGATTGATTTGGTTAATCGCGTTTCTGGTTTTGAAAATTTCCAATATTTCCATCCGACGTTCTTGTATGAGAGTGCGTGGAATTTAATTGTTTTTGTTACGCTTTTGTCAGTTTTTTTAATGATAACTAAAAAAAGATTATCGATTTCTAATAAGCTACAAGCTAATTCCTACAACCTGAATCATAGTAATGTTTTTTTTCTTTATTTGGTTCTCTATTCTCTCGGCCGATTTTTTATCGAATTTCTCCGCATTGATCCAATGCCCATGCTCTTTGGCTTGAGGTGGGCGCAGATTATGAGCTTGGGAATAATTTCGGTTAGCGTGATAGTGATTATCTATCGAAATATCAAAATCAAAAAATCCGCTTCATAGAGGCGGATTTTTGTTGCGGACCCGAAGGGATTCGAACCCTCGATCTTCTCCGTGACAGGGAGACGTGTTAACCGGGCTACACCACGGGTCCAGATAAGTTGCGAACAAACACTGCGGCTAGAGATAAAAAAAAATAGTTTTAGCTATTATTTGTATTATATAGCTATTTAGGGCAATTTGGCAAGTAGAGGTAATTCATGAATTACCTCTACTCTGGTTTCACTGTATTTTTCTATCTATTTGTGTTATAATAAATGAAGTTAATTTAACTAAATTATCAATTTTATGGCTGAGGATTTAATACAACAATTTGTCGATGGATTAATCAAAGAAGCCGGTCTCGAAAAAATGCCCGAGAGCTTTAAAACAGAATATAATGAGAAGCTGGGGCTTGAGGCGCAAAAGCGCATCGGCGCCGTGGCCCTAAAAGAGCTTTCGCCCGAGGCGATGGATGAATTCGGCAAACTGGTCGAAAAAGATCCTGATCAGAAAAAACTGGAAGAATTTTTTAAAAATAATATTCCGGATTATGAAGCCAAGATCCAAGCGGCTCTCAAAGAATTTGCCGCTGAATTTATCGAGTCGGCGAAACAATTAAAAGCGTCAATTGGCAAGTAATTTTTTCGCGCAGAATTTTTTGAATTTAAAAATATTAATAATGAAAAGCAAGGCAGAAAATAAAAACAAAAATGAAGATGTTGAGCAAAAGATCAAAAAGATCCGCGAGATTTATAATAATTTTGAAAGAGATATGGCTGGGCTTGTCCGGCAGAAGAATGAGCTGATTAATAAAATTTTGAAAAGGGTTGATGAGGAAAAACTTAAAAAAGTTTTAAAAGATATAAAATAATTTTTAAATATTCAAATATATGGATAATGGCGGAGAAAAATCAAGGAAAACAGAAGAAGAAAGATTGAGCGAGGCAGTGGAATTGGAAACTATGGCCAAGGAAATTATAGTAAAATTTAACAAAACCAATAAGTTTGGTAGAGATAAAAAGGGGATTTATGAAGTGTTTGATGCCTACGGTCTTGGCGTGGAAATTAGAGCTACGGAAGGACAGCATTGGACAGAAAAAGATAAGGTTGTGAAAAAATTGCAGGAACGTATGGATTCTGGCGTAATTCCGGAAAAACGTGAGTTTGTGTCTGTACCGGAAAAGGGGACTGAAGAGACCGCGGCTACGGCGATTGAAGCCGTCAAAGAAACAACAGCTGTTGAAGCGGCTAAAGTTTCGGCTGAAGTCGGCGCGGCTGGTCCTAATTCCGCTGAAAAAGAAGAAGGAGAGGTAATAGGGCAAGGAATTCAACAAACCGGTGCGGCGGCCGTGGAAAAAATTCAAGAGATAGCTGGCGGAAAAGTTGGAACAGAAGTTCCGAGTAAAGCAGAACGAGTTAGATTAACCTCAGAAATCAAAGCTAAACAAATAGAAAATATTAAAAAATATTTACCGCGCGATGTTAAAAATCCCGATGAAGTTATTGAAAAAGTATGGCGGACTCTCGAAGAGTTAAAGGATAATAGTGTTTTTGATGATAAATTAAAGATAAATTTTGCGTTTATAAAAGTAACAAGAGAAATGCAGCTCGGTCAGGAAAAGTCAGAGGAGAAAGAAATACCTCTTATTAAAGAAAAAGGAGAAGAAAGGGTGGAAACCGAAGAAGAAAGTAAAACTAAAGAATTAATAGAAAATATTAATAAAAATTTAAATTCTAATCCAAGGGTTGCGGAAGAAAACAGACAAAAATTTGAATCTTTGGATTTAGAGGAAATTGAAAGAAAACTCAAATTATATGGGGATCAAACTAAATTTGAAGGACGGTTTGGGGAATTTTTAGAAACTTGGACCATTAAAGAAGAGCTAGGACCAGATGTCAGGAAAAATATTCTAGAATTAAGATTAATTGATCGCAAAGGGAAAGCAGGCCGCTATCTCAAAGATTTGTTAAAAGTTTTTGAAAGGGTAATTTTGGCTCAGAAGGAATATGCTGACAGAGCTTATAAAATTTTGGATGGTATTAGATGGAAAAAGAAAAGAAAGTTAGGAGAAACTAAAAAGGAAGTAGAATCCGAAGAAGGGAAGACTTTAGCTGAAGGCGGTAAGATAGTGGGTGTTAGTGAAAAAGGGCCGGAAGTAAATCCATTAGTAGAAAAGAAAGAATTTAAACCATTTGATATAGTTAATGTTAAAGGCGTTTCTGGCGAAATAGAAGCGAATTGGTATGTCGATTGGGTTGATACTAAGAGAGGCGAAGCTATGGTTACAAAGATTCAATATCCCGAGGATCCTCGTAGGGCAATGCAGGGCGGTAATGTAAGTTTAAAAGAATTAATAGCGTGGCAATCATTGCCAGCCACGGTAGAATCTATAAAAGCACGGGAAGAATTAAAAAAATCAATAGATAAAATTAAGGCGGAGGATGCAAGATTTAAGGCAATGGTTTCACGAGAGAAAAAAGAATTCAAAGGAGAAAAAATTAGTAGTATACCAGAGAATATAATTAAGGACAAAATTTTAAGTTTAGTAAAATTACAAAATGATAAAGAAAGCGACTACAGCATTGCCGGAAGATTAAAGAGTAATTCGATTAAAATTGGAGAACCAATCGTACTCATGTTGGGCGATGTGTACTCGGGTAGTACTACAACAGTAAAAGAAATTTTACATCGTGATGGTAAATATATTATAAAAACTAAAAGCGGTTCAGAATATCTTTTTGATCCGACAAAAATAATTGAGCCAAAAATAATGACAGCCGAAGAAAAAGAAGCTGAAGTAAGGAGAAAAGAAGAAAATGAGAGATTAAGTGCGGAAGGTAGAGTTATGATAGAAAAGTCTATGGCCAGAAAGGGCTACAAAAATCAATTAATAGAGTTTGTCGAGCAAGAGGTCGCTAAGGGGAGGAATATAAATGAAATCAGTAGACATCCTAATTTTCCCAAAGAAGGGGTGAATAAAGGTTTTGATATTGCGAGAAATAATTTTATTAAAACGCATGGCCGCCTTGGATTGACCGGAATGGAAATGAATTTATTTGATGAAGTTATTGAAGAATTTAAGCTATCAACTCCGCCACCTCCCGAGCCAAAACCAGCAACGCCACCTCCTCCTATGCCCACTCCGGAATCGTCGCCAACTCCGGTGCCTCCTATGACACCACCCGCGCCTGAACCAGCCATAGCAAAAACAGCGCAGGAAATTTTGCAAGCCAAAGGCTTTATCGATATTGATCCAAAATTAATTTTTGACCGCTTGACTGATGAGGATTTGGGTCAAATAAAATCTTTTTTGGCTGAAAAAGATCCAGCCAAAGGTTTAGTCGAAGCCAAAAAGTTTTTAAATGAAAAAATTAGCAGTATTGTTAAGGATGCAGGTCTTGAAGGCAAAATCGCCGTCGATAAATTGGAAAAAATCAGCCAGGAGATTTATGATATTCTGCAAAAAAGCGTTGAGGCGGAGATGAATGGTAAATTATTTGGAACAGAAATATTAAAAACAGGAAGAAGAACGGCAGTGGAAATGGCTCGAAGCGTGGCGGTTTATTCTGCAGTTACTGTTGGTGCTGGATTGGTTATAGGTTCAGGAGGCCTTTTAGCAGGCATTGGTATAGGCGCTGCGGCTGGCGGCATTGTAGCGGCTCGTTCAATTTTTAGAAAGAGCAAGAGGGGTAAAAAAATTGAAGAAATTTGGCAGAGGGACATTTTCAAAGGCAAAAAAGTTGAGGAAGGTCTGGGAGAACAAAGGAAGAAAATTATTGACAGCGGTGTCAGCCGGGAAAAATTGAGTGCGATCATTAGTAATGAAATCAGAAGCAATACAAGCGAGAGCGCTTTGAAGGCGATAGAAGAATACGAAAAAACTAGGGCCAGTGCGGAGAAAAGTCCCACGTTTGAAAATTTGAAAAAATTTGAGACGGCCTTGACTGGCGCTTCGTTTGAATTTTTCCAAAACGCTTTGAATTATGTCGAAGCGAAATATAAAGATTTGTCTCTGGAGGAAAAGCAGAATATGGCTTTGCAGATTGCTTTGACTTTGGGGCAATATGAACGAAATGAAGCCAGGAGCACGGCAGAATATGCTGAATTGGAAAAGAAAAATCCGGGAGCCATACAAGCAATCAAGAAATTATTAGATATTAGAGGAGGTAAGATAGATGGAAAATGGTTGTATGGAGTTGGAACAGTATTATTTGGCGCCGGTATGGGTGGTGCTATCAGAGGAATTGGTGCGGCAAGGATTGTGAGCGGCGCGATCAGCGGCGTGGGTTTAGGTTTGGTCGTAGGTGAATATTTTGAATCGCGAGCAGAAAAGAAAGCGATTGAAGCGATTGAATTAATGATCGATGAGGCAGAAAAAATAATTGAGGATATTGAATTTCCTTCCGATAAAATTGATGATTTGCGAGGGAAAGCTATTCTTGTTAAGGGCAAGCTTGATTTAGGCATTTTGGACGCCAATCCTTTACTTAAAAGCCGAGCCGAGAATTTTATCTATAATGTTAATCGTCTGGAGATAGAACAGAAGAAAAATTTAGATTCTCTTTTGGAACAAATTGGTAAAAATACCGGAGATTTAACAGCCCAGAAGGCGGAAGCAATTAAAAAAATAGAAAAGGCGAGTAATAAAAAATATCTATGGGTTATCGGCGGCGCTATTCTTGGCGGGGCTGCAGGTTATCTTTATTCTGAGCATCGGCTGGAAATTAATTATGAAAATCAATTGGATGGCGCGATCAAAAGTATGGTGCCGGATAGCGTCAAATTAGATGTCTTGGGAAAATTGGCCGGCCACCCAGTGCATGATATTAAAGAATTAAGCCTCGAAGAATTGAAAAAAATATTTCCCGAGGGCAAGCTTGATTCGCATTTAATTAATGCGAAACTCGAAGTAGTTTATGAAGATAAGTTAAAGGGGGCACTAGATGAGGTAATTTTGAGATATAAAGTTTCGTCTCAAATTAAAGAACAATTGCTTAATGAGCTGGCCGGTCAAAAAATTAAAGGCGTGCGGGAGCTTACTTTAGAAGATTTAAAAAAAATATATCCGGGTGGCACAATAGATAATAATTTAGTAGGTTTGAAATTAGTTGCCGCCCATGAAAGCGATTTTCAAAACCATGTTTTGAAAGATTATCCTGGATTGGA
>JAGVFQ010000043.1 GCA_020057505.1 Patescibacteria group bacterium
CGTATTAGTGCCTTTTTTAATTTCATTTGCAAAACTATTTATCAATTTTTCTCCTTCCTGGCTGGTTTGAACAACAAGATTTATTTTATCCTGCGGAATTAAACCGGATTTTTTGCGCAAATCCTGAATATGACGAAGCAGTTCGCGCGCCATTCCCTCCTGAATTAATTCAGAAGTTAATTTAGTGTCGAGTTCAACTTCCCAGCCAAATCCGCTCTGGGCGGATTGGGTGGAAAAAATTATCTCTTTTACATTAACTTCTTCTTTTATTAAATTTAATAATTCTTTATCGTTTCGAATTTCGTGCTTCAAATTTCGGATTTTGAGCGAAGCAAGCGGCTGGCGCACTCTAATTCCCGCCCTTGCCCTTGCCTCCAAAGCAAAAGAAACAATTTTCCGCGCTTCCTCCATCTCCTCTAAAAGCTGATGGCTAATGACTGACGGCCGATGGCTTACCGGATAATTTTCCAAATGAACTGACTCTTTTAATTCAGCCGGATTAAATTGCTTTAATTCCTGATAAACTGCCTCTGAAACAAATGGCGTAAAAGGCGCTAAGAGTTTTGAAGTTTCTAATAAAACATAATGCAAAACATTAATTGCATTTTGATAATCTTTTTCATTTTCTGGATGCTGGAATCTGGCGCGAGACCGTCTTATATACCAATTATTCAAATCATCAAAAAAATCAATAAAAACTCTTGATGCGCGGGTCAAATCATAGGCATCCATATTTTTAACAACATCAATAATCGTTTGCTCTAATCTCACCAAAATCCATTTATCGAGAATATTCGCGCCAAAACCGAACTTCAAAATCTTGAAGTCCGACTTCCAATAAGTTTTTAGAAAATTCAAAGAATTATAAAAACTTGCCACTATTTTTCTCATTGACTCCTGCACTCCCTTATCCGCAAAAAGATAATCCTCGCCAATGGCAGTTGAACTTAAAAGATAAAAACGCAGCGCGTCTGAGCCGAATTTTTCCATAATTTCTTCTGGTTCTGCATAATTCTTAAATTTTTTGCTTAATTTTCTTCCTGTTGAATCAAGAATTAAACCATTTACTACCACATTTTTAAAAGCCGGTTCATTTTCTCTTAAACCGATATCTTTTAAAGTTAGCGCTGTTGCCAAAACATGAAGCGTATAAAACCATCCCCGCGTCTGATCCAATCCTTCAGCAATAAAATCAGCCGGAAAAGTATCTTCCACTAATTTTTTATTCTCAAAAGGGTAATGATACTGGGCATAGGGCATGGCGCCTGATTCAAACCAACAATCAAAAACTTCTTCTATTCGCCTCATTTCACTTCCGCATTTTTGGCATTTCAAAATAATTTCATCAATATACGGCCGATGCAAATCCAGATTTCCATCTTTTGAATAAGGCAAATTTAGTAATTTAATCTCCCGAAGTTCGCCGGTTTGAATATAATTTTTACTGATTTCAATAATTTTTTTCTCATTCAATCCGCGCATTGCTCCTTCCAAAACCCACAAAGGATCGCCATGACTAATAATCAAAATATTTTTGTTATTATATTTATTTTCCAGTTCCAAAATCAAATTCATCATTCGCTTTCTAATATTATTTAAATTCTCGCCATTTTCCGGAGTTCTAATAAACTTATTCATTTCATCATCTCCAATAAATTCACCGAAATCTTCACACGGCCTGCCATTATAAACACCGGTATTATACTCCCGCAACCTTTCATCAAACCCGACAAGAATTCCGATTTCTTTAGAAATAATTTCTGCTGTTTGTTTTGCACGCGCAAGATCAGAAGAGAATATAAAATCAATTTTTTCTTTTTTTAATTTTTTAGCAACTCCTTCTATATCTTTTCTTCCTTTTTTAGTAATATGATTTAATTCTTTTTCTGGCCAACAAGAGTTAATTCCTCTAATATTTTTTTCTGATTCTCCGTGTCTCAAAAGAAAATATTTATTCCCGGATTTTTTAGAATTTTTTTCTAAATCTTCAATAGAACTAACGGCTATGTGATCGCCACATTTTTGGCATTTCCAAACAGGCAATGGCGCGCCCCAATAACGATTTCTTGTAAAAGCCCAGTCGCGCGCCCCTTCCAGCCACTTGCCAAATCTGCCTTCTTTAATATGTTCAGGCACCCAATTTATTTTTTTATTATTTTTGATTAACTCATTTTTGATTTTTTCAACCGCAATATACCAGGTTTCCAAAGGATAATACAAAAGCGGAGAATCACAACGCCAACAGAATGGGTAGGTATGAATGATTTTTTCTGATTTAAAAAGCAGATTTCTTTTTTTAAGATCCTCAATAATAAGCGTATCAGCATCTTTAACAAATTTGCCATTCCAAGGGGAGTTCTTGGACAACATTTTTCCTTGTTCATCAACAGTAATGATCGCCGGCAGATTATTTTTCTTTCCTGCATCCATATCATCCGCGCCAAAAGCCGGGGCAATATGAACAATACCAGAGCCATCTTCAATGGAAACAAAATCACCGGAAATTACAAAATGGGCTTTTTTCTCAGGTTTTATAAACTCAAAAATCGGCTCATATTCTATGCCTAATAAATCTTTTCCTTTTATTTTTTCTAAAATTTCACATTCACCATTAATCACATTTAATCTTTCTTTTGCCAGAATAAAACTCTCATTGTTGATTTTGACTTTTACATAATCTATATCTTTACCCACGGCTAAAGCAGTGTTGGCAGTTAATGTCCATGGCGTAGTAGTCCACACCAAAAAATATTCATTAACTTTTAATTTTTCATTTTTAACTTTAAATTTAACAAGGATTGATGGATCTGATGCATCCTTATAACCCAAATTAACTTCAAAATTAGAAAGCGGTGTTCCGCAACGCGGGCAAAACGGAGAAACGCGATAATCTTTATAAATCAATCCTTTATTCCATAATTGCTTTAATACCCACCAAACAGACTCTATGTAGGCATTATCAAGGGTCATATAAGCATCGGAATAATCTGCCCACCTTCCTATTCTCTGAAGAGTTTTTTGAAAAATATTCAAACTGGAAAAAACTGAATCTCGGCAGGTTTTATTAAATTTTTCAATCCCGATTTTTTCTTCTATTTCTTTTTTGTTTTTGATATTTAATTCATTTTCAACTAGGTTTTCTATTGGCAAACCGTGGCAGTCCCACCCGACTCTGCGCGGGACATTATAGCCGTTCATTGTCTTGTATCTGGCCACAGTATCTTTGATAGTGGCAGTTAAAATATGGCCGTAATGAGGCTTACCCGAGAGAAACGGCGGGCCGTCATAAAAAGAAAAATACGGCCGGCCTTTCGCCTGCTCCACTGACTTTTCAAAAATTTTATTTTCTTTCCAAAATTTTAATATGTCTTCTTCTTTTTTCA
>JAGVFQ010000016.1 GCA_020057505.1 Patescibacteria group bacterium
AGGGTTGAATCTTTTGAAAAAAGCGGTAAAATATAAATTAATTAATTTTTGAAAAATATGAGTATAGATCAAATTATCGACAGCTTACAAATTGCTGTTCTTAAAAGCGATCAATTTACTAAAAAAGAAAAAGACGATCTAGGTATAAAATTAGAAGCTATGCGGGAATTAAGCGATGTAGATTTTGTGTCCAGTCTGGAAGATTTAAATCAAGAAGCCCAAAATGATCCTTTAGTTATTAAACGATTTGTAGAGAGAATGGGCAACTTATTGAAACAATTCTATCAATCACCCAATCAAGACATAGAAGATTTTTTTAAAAAACAAATACAGACAGCCAGTGAATAAAAAAAATAGCAATTTATAATAAAAGAAAAAAGAGTGATTGTGGAAAAGCAGTCACTCTTTAGGTTTTAGAGCATAGCGGTTTGGAACCGCGATACTGGATCACTAATCCGTGGCGGATGATGGACCAGAGGATAAGGCTGGTTTCTTTTTCGGAGCAGTCGATGGTCGCTAGATAGCCATCATCTTTTTTTTCAATTTTGGGATTAGTTTTCCCGAGGTGAAAAAAGTCTTCCTGTTCCTTTTCCCGGATGCTTTGCGCAGATAGCTTGAGGTGGGTGATGACGCGGCGGAAGGCCCATTCGCTTCGTTTCCAGTTGTGAGTTTCGATTTTGATTTGGTTGGGGAAAAAAGTGAAACGAAGATTATGGCGAATTGATTGCCGATCGAGATAGCGAGAACCAAGGAGATGGACAAGGTAAATCACGCCCGCTAAATTAGCGATTATGATTATTATAATTTCCATTTTTGTACCTCACATAGATATATTTGTTATAAAGAACGATTTTACCCCTTGCGGGGGCTACCCTTTTGGGCTGATAATATAGACTAGCATATCTAAAAGCTTTGTCAAGTGTATTTAATAAAAAGTTTATGTCTAAAATTTTAGGCTTGGATTACGGATCAAAACGAATTGGGCTAGCCGTGGCGGACGAAGAGCTGCGTTTAGCCATTCCTTTTGGAATTATTGAAAATAAAGATTATAGTTTTGTCGCTAATACGCTCCATAAAATTATTCACGAAGAAGGGGCGACAAAAATTATTATAGGTTTGCCTATTTCTCTCGCCGGTGAGAATGGCGGCAAGATCATGGGAACAGTGAAAGAGTTTATCGAATATTTAAAGAATGAATTGGAAATAGAGATTATTACTGAAGACGAGAGATTTACGAGCGAACAGGTTAATTCGATGATGAGAGGTTTCCAAACTAAATATGAACGAGACGCCATCGCGGCGATGCTTATTTTGCAAAGCTATTTAGACCGAAAATTTAAGCATTTAAACATATAAGCATATAAACATTTAAACATAACTATTAGATTTTATTATTTTAATATTCTTATGTTTACATGCTTATATAGTTAAATGTTTATATGTTTAAATGATATGTATTATCACACTCACGGCATAATTTTGAAACGCAAGAATTTCCGCGAAAACGACGGAATTTTTTCTATATATACCAATGAAAAGGGAAGAATAGAAGCAGCGGCCAAAGGCACAAAGAAAATAAAAAGCAAACTTTCGCCGCATCTGAATTATTTTTCTTTGATCGATTTGATGGTCGCGAAGGGTAAAAATTTTAATCAGGTCGCCGGCGCGATGATGATCAAAGATTTTTCAAAGATAAAATCAGATTTATTCAAGACTATTTTAGCCAGCTATTGTCTGGAAGTATTGGAACAGTTGGTTAAGATTGAGCATAAAGATCAACAGATTTGGGATTTGATTTTGGCAATTTTTGATTTAATAGATAAGAAAGCGATTAAATCAGACTTGGAAAAGAAGCAATTGGAATGCCTGACCAAGGCTTTTGCCTTGAAATTAATGTCGGCGCTTGGCTATAGTCCGGAATTGGAAAGTTGCGTTTTGTGCAAAAGTAAAATTATTCCCAACAGTAATATTTTTTCATTCAGCCGGGGTGGCCTCATGTGTGGCAAATGCCAAAAGATAAATCAACTTTATGGATCGGGAAATTCGGTTATTTCTACTAATGCTATTAAAGTTCAGAGAATGATAATTAAAGAAGATTTGGAAAAATTTTCCAAGCTGAAAATGAAGCCGAATTTGATTAAGGAAGTCATGAAAATAATTGATTCTTTTCTGGCTATGCATTTGGATCGAGAGCTGAAGACAATAAAATGGTTGAAACTCCCACCCCCTCTCAATCTCCCCCTCCGGCAGGGGGAGAGATTTGACGCCATCTTAGATATTTGATATTATAATTGAAGTATTTTTTATATATAATCACCCAGTGTTCCGATAATGGAGCGCGCATAGAAAAGGAGGATAATTTTGGGAGAAAAAAGGAAACCTTGGGGCATCAGATGGACTGATAAGGAGGGCGGATTTACGCCCGGCTTTGAGACAAAAGCCGAGGCAGAAGGGTACATTCGAAAGACCAGTCGTCCCGGTAAGTCCCAAAGGGACAAGGTAAACGGCTGCTTGCCAAAGGAAACTAAACGGAGCAAAGTCGCTTACGTCTAGCTTAAAAAGCTAGTGAAGCAACCAACTCATGGGAGTTGGTTTTTTATTTGCTAAGAAGCCTTAAATAAGGTATAATTTAGCTAACAATTTTCATTATAAATTTATTTATTTTTAGTAAAAATATGTACCGAACCCATTATTGCGGTCGACTGACCGAGGAGGATGAAAATCAAGAAGTGCAATTAGCCGGTTGGATTAATACTCGCCGCGATCACGGTAAAATCGCTTTTATTGATTTACGCGATATTTCCGGAATCGTTCAGGTGGTCTTGGTGCCGCAGGATCTGGATGAAGCTTCGAATAAGCTGATCGCGGAATTGAGGCCGGAATTCGTTTTGTCGCTCAAAGGTATCGTCAAAAAAAGATCGGCTAAACAGATTAATCCCAATATTCTCTCGGGTAAAATTGAAATTTTAGCCAAGAGTTTTGAGATTTTGAATAAATCCAAAACTCCGCCGTTTGAAATCGATCAGGAGGAAAATAATGTCAATGAAGAGCTCAGATTGAAATATCGCTATCTCGATCTCCGAAAAGAGCGGATGAAAAATAATATTCTGCTTCGCTATCGAATTATCAAATTTGTGCGAGACTTTTTTCACGAAAAAGGATTTATTGAAATTGAAACGCCCAATCTGGCCAAGGGCACTCCTGAGGGAGCGCGCGAGTTTCTAGTGCCGTCCAGACTTCATCCGGGCAAATTCTATGTTCTCCCGCAATCACCCCAGCAATTTAAGCAATTATTGATGGTTGGCGGATTTGATCGATATTTCCAGATTGCCCGTTGTTTCCGCGATGAAGATCAGCGCGGTGATCGCCAGCCGGAATTCACTCAGTTGGATTTGGAGATGAGTTTTGTCGAGAGAGAGGACGTGATTAGCATAATTGAAGAGTCATTAATCAATTTGATAAAAGCTGTCGCTCCAGAGAAAAAAATTCAGCAGATTCCTTTCCCCCGAATTTCCTACGCCGAAGCGATGGAAAAATACAAAACTGATCGGCCGGATATGAGAGAAGACAAAAATGACCCAAATTTATTAGCTTTGGCGTGGGTGGTGGATTTTCCTTTTTTTGAAAAGACCGACCCCGCGATGAACGCGGGGCAGGGGAATGGCTGGACGTTTACACATAATCCTTTTTCCGCCGCCAAACCGGAGCACAAGGAATGGCTTTTGAATAAAGAAAAAATCGGCGAGATTTTGACCACGCAATATGATATTGTTTTGAACGGGTTTGAAATCGGCGGCGGCAGTATCAGAAACCACGAGCCTCTAGCCTTGCAGAGAGTGTTTGAAATTATGGGGCTGGAATTGGATGAAATCAAAAATAAATTCGGGCATATGCTCGAGGCCTTCGAATATGGTGCCCCACCGCATGGCGGTATCGCTTGGGGCCTTGATCGAATTGTCGCGATCTTAGCCAATGAGCCGAATATCCGCGAGGTAATTGCTTTCCCGAAGACCGGCGACGCGCGCGACCCAATGATGGACTCTCCGAGCGATGTTTCGCCGAAGCAACTGAAAGAAGTTCATATTAAATTAAGCGATGATTTGGAAATTGAAGAATCACCGAAAAGCAAAAAAGTTTTTGATCCCATAGAAGGTAATTTTTCCAAAGAAGAATAAATATTTTAGTATTAATTATAAAATTTATGCTCAAAAAATTATCTTTGATTGTTTTCCTTTCTCTCTTAATCATCCCCAGTTTAGTCAAAGCCGACGGCGGTATGTTTCCCAGACCTGGTTATTGGGTGGGTGAGACGGAACAGAAGGCGGTTATTTTTTATGACAAAGAAGTGGAAACTTTAGTTATTTCCACCACTTTCCGCGGTGATGCTTCCAATTTCGCCTGGGTTGTTCCCACGCCTAGTAAGCCAGAAGTTTCTCGTTCTAATGATGAAATTTTTACGGCGCTAGCCGAGTTAACTAGCGAGAAAAATATAGAACCTTATCCCGTGCCGATGATGTATCGAACGGGAGCCGTGGCCGAATCAGGCGTTGAGATTATTGAACAGAAAAAAGTGGAATATTATGATATTACGGTTTTGACCGCTGATGATCCGGAGGCTTTGGCCAAATGGCTGAATGAAAATAATTATCAATTTCCGGAGAAAGCCAAATATATTTTGAATAGTTATATTGAAAATAAATGGTATTTTACGGCGGTGAAAATTGATACTGAAAGTTTATCACCGGCGGTTGAGACGCAACTCCGCGAAGGCAACGCCGTGCCTTTAAAATTAGTTTTTCCTTCGAAAAATATTGTCTACCCAATGAAGATTTCCGGTGTAATAGAAACCTTTAGCGAACCGCCGATTATTTATCAAGGAGAAAATCAAGGTGAAATCCAGCAGGTGAATAACGTTTCTTCTGGCGTAGTTGACTCAGGATCGGGAGTAGCGGCTCCGAGTAAAATTGCCATTTGGCCGCGCTATTCCGCATCCGTACCTATTACGCTTTATGTATTTGCCGATCATAAAAAGGATTTGCCCGGATTCCAAACTCAATATGCCGGTTGGGTGAAATCAAAGGAAATTGAAAAGTTGGCTATAGAGGATAACGGCAATTCATGGGTTAAAACACAAAATAGTAAATATTATTTAACCAAGCTCTATGATCAAATGAAGCCGAGCGAGATGACAAGCGATTTGTATTTGCGCGATGCCAATGATAATAAAAGCGTTGGGGTAGCCGAAACTGATTGGTCAAAAATTTTGATTAATATTTTAATTTATCTTATTTGTTTAGTGATTATAATTATCGCCCTTGCTCTCTCGCCTGTGGGCGTGATTTTTGGCGCCGGGGTTTTAGTTCAATTCTTAGTTAAGAATCAGGTGGCGCGCATTATCGCCTGGGTATTTCAAATATTGGTTTTATTATTTTGGATATTGTTGGGATTGATTTATCTTTTAGGTCAAGGAATTTGGCAATGGAGCAATATGCCCATGTCATATCGTTACGGAACGAATTATTCGATGATGCAGCCATTTTGGTGGGCAATAGTTACAATTTATATTTTGTGGCTGTTAGGCATGGTAGCTACGATGATTATTCAAATTATTTATCGACAAAGGAAATTTAAATAATTTAATTTAAAAAATTTATGGCTATCCCAAAGAAGTTGCAAAAGTATCTGGATAAAAATAAAATCAAACACGAAATTTTAAAACACAAAACCGTTTTTACGGTTTATGATAAAGCCCAGACTCTTGGCAAAAAACTAGGGGAGATAGCGAAGACTTTGGCGTTGAAGGCGGATAAAATGCATGTGCTCGTGGTAGTGCCGGCTTCGCATCGCGTTGATCTGGGCAAATTAAAGAAAATATTAAAGGTAAAAAAGTTGGAAATCGCCAAAGAACAAGCGCTGAATAAAATTTTTAAAATGAAACCGGGGACGCATGTGCCTTTTGGCACTTTCCACAAAATTCCGGTTTATATTGACAAAGCTCTGTTAAAAAATAAATTAGTTATTGTGAGTGGTGGCAGCTATACAGAGTCTTTGAAAATGAAAGCCAAGGATTTGTTAAGCGTCGGAGCGCAGGCCTTGATTAGTTTTAGTAAAAAGATAAAATAGTATTTAGCGTAAAATTTTCTGCGTAGATCCGCGCGGTTATCCGCGTAAATCTGCTTCTATTCTTGTAGAAGCGGAAAACGCGGATAGTAACGCTGAATAACGCGGATTTTAATTCTAATGTATAAGGTTAGACTGGAAAAATTTGAAGGGCCGCTTGATTTGCTCCTGCAATTAATAGAAGATCAGAAGCTCGATATCACGGAAGTTTCGCTCGCGCAAGTGGCGGATCAATATTTGGAATATTTAAATCAAGCCCAAGAGCTAAATATCGACGAATTGGCTGATTTTTTAGTTATTGCGGCCAAGCTTTTGTATATTAAATCCAAGGCGCTTCTACCCAGTTTGGACTTGGGCGATGATGATGATTTGAAAGACTTGGAAAAACAGCTGAAGATCTACAAAGAATATTTGGACGCTTCCAAAGTAATCAATAGAATGATTCTGGCTAAGAGATTTTCTTTTGTCCGGGAGCGGGCTATCAAAAGCGAGGAGATAATTTTCAATCCTCCCAAAAATTTGGCATTATCAAAATTAAAAAATATTTTTGAAGAGATTTTAAATGATCTGAAACCGATATTCGAATTGCCTCGGCGGACACTCGAAAAGACGATCAGCATTCAGGAGAAAATTCAATATATCAAAAACCTTATTTTATCTTGCATCCAAAACAAATCATGTTTCGGCGCGATATTAAAAAATGTTAAATCCAAGACAGAAATTATCGTGAGTTTCCTGGCTCTGCTCGAGCTCGTGAAACAAAGAACCATCGCCGTTAATCAAGAAGAATTATTTAAGGAAATTACTATTGAAAAAATATGAATTTAAAATCGCAAATTGAATCATTGCTTTTTATTTCTTCGCATCCGCTTTCGATTAAAAAAATCGCGGAGATGGCCAAGAGAGATATTGGCGAGATAGAAAAAATTTTATCGGACATCATGGAAGATTATAAAAATAGAGAAAGCGGTATTCAGCTCGTAAAAAACAACAGCCAATATCAGATGATGACTAATGGTTCCAATTCATCTCTGGTTAAGGATTTTCTAAAAGATGAGATGACGGGCGAACTGACGCGTCCGTCGCTAGAGACGCTCACTGTTGTCGCTTATCGCGGTCCGATTACCAAAAACGAACTTGAACAGATCAGGGGAGTGAATTGCAGTATGATTATAAGAAATTTGATGATCCGCGGGCTGATTGAAGCGAAGGAAGACAAAAAGAGCATGGCAACGTTTTATAACATAACTTTTGATTTTATGAGATATTTGGGAGTTAACGATATTTCAGAACTGCCGGATTATGAGCGCCTGCATTCTGATAAAATACTCGATCAACTCTTGAAAGACGGCGAGAAAAGAGGAAAAGAAGAGATAAAACCAGACAATAATAGTAATAATTCTAATCAAGGCGAGACAGTTAGAAATGTCATAGACAAAGGACAAAGTGTATGATCGGTTTGATTTTTGGTTTAATTTTAAACAATTTTTTAGCTCCCATTGATAGATCTGACCCTTTGGTTGTTTCCATGTTAGTGGAAAAAAGATTAATTCTAAATGTTGATTCAAGCGAATTACTCCCTCTTAGGTTAAAAAATTTAAGCTTGGGCGTCAAGACAACGGCCAAAAGTTTTGTCGTTATTGATGTTGCTACCGATAAAATTCTTCTGGAAAAAAATTCAAACGAACAATTGCCTATCGCCAGTCTTACAAAATTAATGACTGCTTTGGTTTTTTGGGATACTAATCCCAATCTTGACCAAGTGGTTACTATAAGAGAGGAAGACGATCGCGCTCCGGCCAAAATAAAAGTTTTTCCCGGCGATGAAATAGCCGTAGCTGATCTTTATTATAGCGCTCTTGTCGGTTCAACTAATAATGCTATGGCCGCGCTCGTGCGTTCGACTGGTCTTGGCGAGCAGGAGTTTGTAGCTAGAATGAATAAAAAAGCGGCAGAATTGGGGTTGAATAATACTATATTTATTGAACCCACTGGGTTAAATTCTAATAATCTTTCTACCACTGAAGATATTGTAAGACTATTAGCTGAAGCTTTTAAAAATAAAAAAATAGAAGAAGCTTTAAAATTGGATCATTATGAGTTTGGGTTGCGTAATAGAAGGTCAAAGCAAATAGTTTGGAATACTAACGAGCTTTTGAATAGTTATCTATCAATATCCGGAGGAAAAACCGGCTATATCAAAGAAGCCGGCTATAATCTGGCGGTCAAAATAAAAGGCGAAAAAGGCCAGGAAATAATTATTGCCCTTTTAGGTTGCGCGAGCAGTTTTGATAGATTTAAAGAAGCCAAAGGGTTGGCAACCTGGACGTTTGAGAACTATAGGTGGTAGAGGCGAATAATACTAATCAACGCGAATAATTGCGAATATTGATTTATAAACAATGTTATTTATTCCGACTTAAATTTTAAACTAGCAAGGTTAGTTTAAAATTTAGGATTAGCATTAATTCGCAATTATTCGCATTATTTGCATTTATGCGTATAGGTATTGATTGTCGCACAATTTTAAATCCGGGATCAGGCGAGAGGGCTGGAGTGGGCCATTATACTTATTTTTTAGTTAAAAATCTAATTAGTATAAATCAAGAAGATCAAATTATTTTATTTTTTAATAGTTTAATCCCAAAAGAAGCAGCAGAAAATTTTGTCGGTAGCCACAGTAACGTCGAAATTAAATTTTTTCCTTTCCATAAGTACCGGCATTATTTGCCGATTGTTTACTCTCATATTTTGGTTTCATCTTTTTTGGCGGAGCAAAAGCTTGATCTTTATCACAACCCGGCCAATATTATTCCTCTTCGATATAAAGGAAAATCAATTATTACGATTCATGATTTGGCGATTTATAAAAATGCGGGTTGGTTTCCTTCCAAGTTATCCAGCCGATTATTTTCCACTAAATTATTAATTCCCAGCTCTATTGAAAAAGCGGCAAAAATTATTGCCGTTTCAGAAAATACCAAAAATGATCTCCGCGAGATATTTAAAATTCCTGAAAATAAAATCGAAGTGATTTATGAAGGAGTAGAGTTGGTAAGTGAAGACAAAATTAAAGACTCGAATTATTTAAAAAATAAATTTAAAATTAGCGGCAATTATATTTTATATTTAGGGACGATTGAACCAAGAAAGAATATAGCCGGCTTATTGAGGGCTTATAAAGAATTAAGAATTAGAAATCCAGAATTAAACAATTTGCAATTAGTTATTGCGGGAAGCAAAGGTTGGAAATATGGTAAGGTGTTTGAATTAATTGAGGATGTTAATAAGCAATTTGGCAAGGAAGTAATAAAATATATGGGATATGTTTCGGCGGAGGACAAATTAGCTCTAATGACCAATGCTTTATGTTTTGTTTATCCCACTTTCTATGAGGGATTCGGTTTGCCGGTACTTGAAGCGATGGCGCAGGGAACGCCGGTGATCAGCTCTGATATTTCATCGATTCCGGAAATAGTTGGCAACGCCGGAATTCTTATTAATCCATATAAAATAAGCGAATTATCTGAAGCTTTGAAGAAAATATTAACCGACAAAAGTTTGAGAGAAAGATTAAGCGCTGCCGGGAGAGAAAGAGCGAAAGAATTTAATTGGCAAAAATGCGCGGAAGAAACTTTGAAAGTTTATAAAAGCATATAAAAAGAACGGCTATTGGGCTGTTCTTTTTTGGTTCTAATTTATATTAATACATTATTACAATACTAATCAGAATAACTGCGATAATTGTTTGCATTAAGATCCCGATTTTTAGCGGCAGTTCTGATTTAATAATTCCTTCATGAACGAAGGCATGAATTTGCTCAAATTTTTTTAAAAATATATTCTTCGAAACCATGTAATAGAAAGAAACCGCGATGTCAGGAAGAATGCCGCCGACAATACCGAAAGCGACAGAGAGGGGATTCTTGAATATCTGGAATCCGAAGCCGGATAAAATTAAAATAAGCACTAATCCTCCATCAAAGGCCGCCGCTTTAACAAAAGTTCTGAATTTATCAGCGGAGATTATTCCCGGCTGCGATTCCGTCTTGGCGAAACAACTTAATGCTTTGTCGCCATGCGGTATCATGTCAAAAATAAAATGAAATATAATGGCGAGTAAGAAAGATAAAAAAGGATTCGAGACCTTGTCTCCGATAATAGCTCCAACAGTAGCGTGAACGGTTAGAAACATATTTTTTCGAGCGCTTAATTAAGATAAAATGGGATGCGCGATAGTATTAATTAGTTTTGCTTAGTGCCTGAGGCCGGACTCGAACCGGCGACCTAAGGCTTATGAGTCCTTTGCTCTACCAGCTGAGCTACCCAGGCCAGTTTGTATAATATTTAGTTATACCGACAATAATTTTTTAACTAAAAATCTAAAATCTTCAATCGTAAATCTTAAATTAACTGGTTGCGGGGGCCGGATTTGAACCGGCGACCTCCGGGTTATGAGCCCGACGAGCTGCCTGGCTGCTCTACCCCGCGATATATCGGAAAAAAGAAAATAGACAATAGTAAACAATATTCTATATGCCTGGCTGTTATCTGATTTTTGTTCACTTATTAGTCTAGCATATAAAATTTAAGCAAGCAAGTCTGTTGTAATAAAAAAGAGCGTTTTTTAGCCCTAAAATTTAATGCCGCGGGAGAGAATCGAACTCTCATGATGTTTCCACCACACGATTTTGAGTCGTGCGCGTCTACCAATTCCGCCACCGCGGCATGTTTTAGTCTACCCCGCCCCGAGTTCATCTCGGGGCAATTCCGCCACTTCGGCTAATATAAACATATAATCGCTTATTAGCCATTTTAATTTGTTTTACGCCATTTGTCAAAGGTTTAAAAATTTATTATAATAAAGACAGACTATATTCTAATTTTTCTATGGCGCAAATAATATCAGTAGTAAATCAAAAGGGCGGCGTGGGTAAGACTACCACTGCCGTAAATTTAGGCGCTTATTTGGCTAGTATGGGTAAGTTTGTTTTACTCGTTGATATTGATCCGCAGGCAAATGCCACTTCGGGTCTGGGGATAGATCATCGAAATTTGGAAAAGGGAATCTATGAGGCTTTGGCCGGCGCTAATTCCTTTCGCGATGTTATTGTTGGCACGAGTTTTACTGGCTATAAAGTCGCTCCCGCCACAGTATCTTTGGCCGGCGCGAATGTTGAACTTGTTAATATGGAAAATCGTGAATTTAAACTGCACGAAGCCTTGCTCGAAATCCGTAATGACTACGATTATATTATCATTGATTGTCCGCCTTCACTTGGATTGTTGACTCTCAATGGCTTAGTCGCGGCGGAAAAGATTTTGATACCGGTTCAGGCAGAATACTACGCGCTTGAAGGACTGGGTCAGCTGCTTGAAACAATCAGTTTGATAAAAAATAATTTAAAGCCAAGTATAGAAATTTTGGGCGCGGTTTTGACCATGTTTGATAAACGCGTCGGTTTATCCGGCGCGGTTCTGGATCAGCTTTACCAATATTTTCCCGATAAAATATTTCGTTCGGTAATTCCCCGCAATATCAGATTGGCGGAAGCGCCGAGCTATGGAAAATCAATTCTCGAATACGATGCTAATTCGGCCGGGGGCAAGGCCTACGAAAGATTAGCGAGAGAAATTTTAGAATTAATGAATCAAAAAAATATATGAATAAAATCGGCGGCTTAGGCCGGGGATTGAGTTCTCTCATTCCTTCAAAATTAACTAAGGAAGCGGTGGCGAAGATCGATCAATTGGAAGGAGAAAGAAAAATTCTTGAAATTTCGGTTGATAAAATTCAACCCAATCCGCTTCAGCCAAGGAAGGAATTCGCTCATAGCGATCTTGAAGATTTGATTAATTCCATCAAACAATATGGCGTTATCCAGCCGCTCGTTGTCACTGATTCGGGTAATGGTGCTTATCAATTGATTGCCGGCGAAAGGCGGCTTCGCGCTTCAAAAATTGCCGGTTTGATGAGAGTGCCCGTGATTGTAAGAAAAGCCGAAGACCAAGAGAAGCTCGAAATCGCTTTGATAGAAAATATCCAAAGAAAAAATCTCAATGCCCTAGAAGAAGCGGTAGCCTATCAAAAATTAATTAATGAATTCAATCTCACGCAAGAAGAAGCGGCCAAACGTCTGGGCAAGAGCCGGACGGCCATTACCAATTCCTTGCGTTTACTTACTCTGCCCGAAGAAATTCAAAAAGCGATTATTGAAGACAAGATAACAGCTGGCCACGCGCGAGTAATCGCCGGTCTCGATGATCCAAAAGAACAATTGGAATTTTTGAAAAAGATTGTCCGTTTTGGCCTGAATGTTCGCGATACGGAAAATGTCGCGAAAAAAGTCACGGTCAAAACTCATATGCGTACAGTTGGAAGCGATCCCGTAAACGAAGAAAGAGAGAACAAGCTGCGCGAAACTCTTGGCACAAAGGTTAGTATTAAAAAGGGCAATCGGGGAGGGGAGATTATTATCAATTTTTATTCCAGTGAGGAGCTGGATGGAATTATTAAAAAGATAACCGGAATATAATTTTATTTAATTATAATAAATAATTTTAATCTATATTATTCTATGGCCATTATCAAAGCTCCAAGAAAAAAATCCGCGTCTGTTAAGCCCGTTAAAAACATAGTTTCCGTGGAAAAGGAAACGAGCGTTTATGATTTGATTATCAGATGGTGCCTTTATATCCTGGCTTTTTTAACGCCTGTTTTTTTCCTGCCTATCACGTCTGATCAGCTGGAATTGCCCAAGGTTTTATTATTTTATTCTTTGATTTTAATTGCCGCCGTTAGTTGGGCGGCAAAAATGGTAGTCAAGAAGAAATTATATTTCGTTCACAGTTTTCTCGATCTTCCCATTATTATTTTCGGCATAGTTTATTTTGCTAGTTTTGTTTTTTCGGTTAATCGATACAATAGTCTCGTCGGGTCGCCGGGATATTTTAGTGAGTCATTAATTACGGTTTTGTTTTTCATATTATTTTATTTTTTAATTATCAATAATGTCAGGAACGCGAGAGGGATTTTGATCTTAGCTATTTTACCCCTTATTTCTTTATTAGTAGCGATTATCTTCAATTTTTTTCAATTATTTGGCTTACATCTTTTGCCTTGGTCTGTGGCTAAAGCCGTAAATTTTGATTTGATTTCCGGCTCGCCGGTCATTTTGGCTATTATTTTATCATCTATACTGCCTATAATATTGTGTTTGCTCATTGCTCTAAAGCAGAGAATATACAAATTGCTTCTCGCGGTGTTAACTATTTTGGATGTGATATTAATTTTCTTCATTGATTCCGGAGTGGCGCTAATTAGCTTGATTATCGGGCTGTTTCTCCTGATTGTTTTTTTCGCTTTTCGCGCGAAAGATACGCACCCAAAATGGCTCGTTTTACCCACATTAATTTTAGCTCTCTCGATGGTAGTGATTTTTATTCCGGTAGGCAAATGGACGGGAGTTAATATTACTAACGAAATAAATTTGCCGATCAAAGTATCGGGCCAGATCGCTAAATCCGCGATTATAAACTCTCCGCTTTTGGGCGTTGGTCCGGAAAATTTTTCCTTTGTGTTCGGCAAATACAAGCCGGCGGATTTTAATCAAACCGATCTTTGGAATGTTAGTTTTAATCGAGCGACTAATTTCTGGCTGGATTTAGCCTTTGGTAGCGGAAGTCTCGGCGCGTTGGCCTTACTTTTTGTTTGTGTTTGGTATATTGTTTATTTTGTAAAAAAATTATTGCGGAAAACAACCAATAAGCAGTCGGATTATAATTGGTATTTAGGCCTCGGTATTTTTGTCTCGTGGTTGATTTTATTTATCGGCAGTTGGTTTTATTATTTGAGCTTTATCGCAATTTTTTTATTTTGGTTATTTTTGGCATTGGGAGTGACTTTGACTATGTCTTCCGAAGCAAAGTCCGCTACCAAAGCGGAGACCGGAACCACAGCCAATGTTTTGGCTTTTTCGTATTCATTATTTTTTTCCCTGCTTATAATTTTTAGTATTTGTTTTGTTTATTTTTCTTACCGTTACCTCGCGGCCGATATATATTTTACTCGGGTCATTAATAATTTGTCCGAACCTCTTAAAAATACCGAAGATAAATTAAAAATCGCCGAAGCCGGCGCAAAATTGGATTCCGCGAAAGATTCGCTCTCGCGGGTGATTGGACTCAATCCCTATGAGCAGGATTATTATTTTGTCGCGGCCAAAGTTATTTTGGCGAAGATTCAGCTCGTGAAACAAGATGAGAATGAAGCGCAAGAATTGAATAGTTTAATAGTTGAACTAAAAGATAATATAGACGCGGGATTAAACCTTGATAAAAATTCTTATCAAGCTTATTTCGCGGCAATTAGTTTGTATAATGAATTA
>JAGVFQ010000020.1 GCA_020057505.1 Patescibacteria group bacterium
ACCGGTAGATACCGCTTCAACTACCATCTTCTGCGCCTCGCCAAGTTTCATAATCGAACCTTCGCCAAAACGCTCTTTGATTTGATTAATCGCGTCCTCCGCCGCTTGCTGCCGTTCGGAAAGTTTGTCCTCCTCTTTTGCCTTAGCCATAGATTTATTAATAAAGATAAATAAAATGTTAAATTAGACTATTCTACCAGTACCTCGCGATAAACTATACTCTCTTTGCTGCGCTTTTTTACCGCTGTTATTTTAATAATATTTATTCCTTTTTGCAAATCGACAATCTTTTCAAAATAACCGTCCTTATTGCTCAAAATCTCTTGATTGTTGATGGTCACTTTTACTTCGCGTTCCGTTCGGCCCTGCACCTTGATTGATTCTTGGCTGGTCACGAGCTTGTCCGCCGGATTATCGATAATCAAATCGGGAGCGGAAATAATTCTTTTTACTCCCGAACCCAAATAGACTAAAAGCGCTACGATAACAAGAGATAATAAGCCGATCTTGATTGAGCGCGGAGTAATAATCACTCTCGGCGCTTTGAAGTTTTTTCTCTTTTCTTTCAGATTGTCAAAAAATGATCTTTCTTTTTTATATAATTCAAACAATGGCTCAAATTCCAAATCTAGCACACCAGCATAAACCTTAATAAAATTTCTCACATAGACTTCGCCAGGCAAATCATCATAATGGCTGTTTTCCAAATCTTCCAAATATTTTGCTCTGATTTTTGTCAGATGCTCCACTTGTTTCAAACTGATCTTTTTCTTCTCGCGCGCGTTCCTGAGCTTGTCTCCCAAATTTTCTTCACTGATAATTTCCTTATTTTTAAAACCATTCATATAAAACACGAATTAGGATTCATACTGATTGTTTATGATACGATATGAATAATACAAATAAATTTAATTTCTAATTTTCAATTTGCAATTTTCAGTGAATTTCCAATGAATTAATTTCTAATGTTTCAATGATTGAAAAATTAAAAATTATAAATTAAAACATTTATTGAAAATTGGAAATTAGAAATTGAAAATTATTAACAGCAGATTCGTATCGCTTTATTCTTCTTTTATTTCTTCCGGGGGGATATCTTCACTTTCCACCAAACTGGACTCTGGATTATTCTCAGGTTCACCCATATTACCACTATAAGCGTCATTAATCAACACATCTCTGGGTCTCGCGCCATCGGCCGGACCGATCATTCCTTGCTCTTCAAGCAAGTCGAGAAGCCGCGCCGCGCGAGCATAGCCGACCTTGAGCCGGCGCTGAAGAAGCGAAGCCGAAGCCTTACCCGCTTGGATAACAGTTTCCTTGGCTTCGTCGAAAAGTTCGTCGCCATCGCCTTCGCTAAATTCCATCCTGCCGCCGATTGTATGCTGTTTCGCCACTATCTCTTCCTGATATTCCGGCTTATCATTATTCTGTTTTAAAAATTCAACAACCTTATGAATATCATTATCGGCCAAATAAGCGCCTTGCAAACGTTTTGGTTTGGACAGTTCGGCGGAGATATAAAGCATATCGCCCCGCCCCAAAAGTTTTTCCGCGCCGGAAGTGTCAAGAATCGTTCGCGAATCAACCGCCGAAGCCACGGAAAATGCTATACGCGAAGTGATATTGGCTTTAATCAAACCGGTAATAATATCAACTGAAGGCCTTTGCGTAGCCAAGACCAAATGGATGCCTACGGCGCGAGCCATTTGAGCCAGCCGGATAATCGCGCCTTCCACTTCAGCCGCGGCGCTGATCATCAAATCCGCCATTTCATCGATGACAAAAACTATATAAGGTAATGTATCTTTGGTTGTGGCGTTATATGAAGCGATATTGCGCTTTTGATTTTTTTCCAAAACTTCATAGCGCCGTTCCATCTCGCCAATCGCCCAACGCAGAGCATTAACGGTTTTTTTAACATCAGTAATCACCGGCGTGAGCAAGTGGGGGATATTATTATAAACTTGCAGTTCAACTCTCTTCGGATCCACCATGATAAATTTAAGATCATCCGGGCCATTTTCATAAAGAAGGCTGACAATAATGGAATTCAAACAAACACTTTTGCCTGATCCCGTGGCGCCGGCAACGAGCAGATGCGGCATGCGAGCCAAGTCGGCGAGCCAGGGCTTGCCGGAAACATCTTTGCCAAGAGCAATCATCAGATTTGATTTTCGTTTTTTGAATTCATCCGATTCAATCGTTTCTCGAAGCTGGACAATGGCTACTTTTTGATTTGGAACTTCAATGCCAACCAGTGATTTACCCGGGATAGGCGCTTCAATTCTGATCGGATGCGCCGCGAGTGCCATAGCCAAATCATTCTGCAAAGAAGTGATGGAAGCGAGCTTAATTCCCTCGGCCGGTTTCAAAGTATATTGCGTGACAGTCGGACCAATACTCACCTCGCCCATTTCCACGGGAATATTGAAATTTTCCAAAGTTCTTTTAATAACTTCCATATTGTTCTGAATGTCGCCGCTCGTTGGCTTTTCCGATTTTGGATTCAAAAGATCAATCGGCAAATCAACTTTTCGGTGGATTCGCGCTGTCGATTCGGCATTTTTTTTATCGCTCGGAGCGACGCTAATTTTCATCTGGCCGTTTGATTCCTGGGCAAGCGTGACCGGCTTCGCGGAAAATTGCGGTGAAGTCTCTTCGATTTTCGGCTCTTCCTCTATTGCTTCGTTTGGGCTGGTTTTTTCACGATGAAAAATATTTTTCACTCCGGAAGGAATATTGATTATAGCTTTAATCGGCCAAAAAATAAAAAGGCCTGATCGCGCTAGTTTGGAAAGAGTGGTATTAAAAATTAAAAGAAGAGAAATAATAGTTAGAGCCGCGAGTACAATTAAGGTTGCCCAAAAACCCATAATATTTTGAAACGGCAAACTCAAAAATATTCCCAGATAACCGCCACCTTCTCCTTGTTTTATCAATTCAATGGCATTATTTCCAGTTACGGCCAAATTAAGCAAACCATTCAAACTCAAAAGAAATAAAAGCAAACCAATATAGCTCACTGCCTTGAGGCGGCTGCTCTTGGGACTGAGGAGAAAATAGCCGACAAAAATCAAAATTAGAGGAAACACAGGATATGACCAGCCCAAAGTGATCCTGGAATAAAGGCTGATCATCTGGCCAACCTTGCCCGCCAAATTGAAATAGCTAAGCAAACTGATGCCAGCCAAAGCAAAAACAATAATGGCAATAATGCCATTTTTGGTTTCGGGATTAAGCGAATGTTTGACGATTTTTTCCTTGCCGTTTTTCTTGTTATTTTTCATGTATTTTATAAAATAAAATTTGCTCTTTATTAAGTGATTGTATCACATTTAAAATATTTTTGAAAATCCAAATGCGGTATTTAAAAAAGACACATGTTGTGTCTCTATATGAAATTTTCCCAAAAATAAAAGGCCAAGCGTTTGTAGTGCTTGGCCTGTGTTGATCCTCCAAAAATAATGATGAATTCCCCGCCCCGACCGCATATTGCCGTCAGGGCGGGGACCGGCTGCCCGGCAGTGTGCGCGGGGGCATCGATACCACCCGCCGCCGGGGTTTATGTTTCGTTTTTTGTTCCCGCCGCTGGGCCCTAGCGGCGATCATGGGTCGGCGGAGGCCGTCGCGGACAACGCCACCTGGCGTCACGCAGCCTGCGCCGAAGAATCTGGAGATGCTGCCCATTCAGTCGTGTCAGAAGTTCTAATCTTAGCCCCACTATAATGGGTAGCAGTAATTCGTGGAGTTATCTTTAGAACTCTCAGTTGAACTTCTGGCTCTCGCCCCTATAACTAAGCAGTCGGGGTGAGCAAAACAAGTATTCCATGAGCCTCGATCCTTTCCGTGGCGCAAAGGTTACGGCTGAGTGCTTATTCCATTCTTCAAGGCCACTAAATGAAATAAGCACTAAAGTTTCGGGGGTGCTACCGGACAAAACCAGATCGCTGACTTCAATTCCGTCGAGAAGCGTCGCATGGCGACCTCCTTGGTTGAGGGTTGGCAGTATGGTCCCCGGTGGGACCCGGAAACTATTTCCAAACTTAAGAACCTAGGTTAAGACAGCCTGACGGACAACCCGTAGGAGGAAAGAACAGGCGCCATCAGAGCCGTCTTAAACTAGACTCTCAAATATTCGAATTTTTTAAAGAGAGAAAACTGGAGGTTAGTGCCCTATTTACTTTTAAAGTATTATATATTATACTGGTTAAAAGTCAATAGTTTTTCTTGATTTTTTTCCGTGTGAACGGAAGAACCAAGAAATTATGCTAACGAAGAGAATTCTTAGTGGGGACCAAGGATATCTTTATTAACATAACCTTAACTACTCCTCCATTTTTCTCTCTTTATTCACAATTGTAAAGGAACTTTATTTTAACATTTTAGTATAGCACGGCCTGAAATATTTGTCAATAGGGCTAAAGGATAATTATCCACAAACTAATGATTTTTGGCTTAATTTAGCAAAAAATCATTTTTATTTTTTAACCGCTAAATCTATTTGTACTGCCTCTAGGTACAAAATATTAAATAATATCGATCTTGACCCGAATCATTTAATTTGATAATATTTATTCGAAATAAATTACATATTCCAACAAATTCGTAATTCATAATTCTTAATTCGTAATTCATTTTTATGCTCGTTATTCGGCTTTCTCGCATGGGAAAAAACAAACAACCGACATATCGTTTAGTTATTTCCGAAAAAAACAAAGATCCATGGGGTAATTCTTTGGAAATTTTAGGCAACTACAATCCCAGAACTAATCCCAAGACTATTAATCTAAACGCGGAAAGAATCAAGTATTGGATTGGAAAAGGCGCTCAAACTTCAGCGACGATTCATAATCTTTTAGTTGATCAAGGTATTATTTCGGCAACCAAAAGAAAAGTCTCCACTATAAAACGATCTAAAACTGCCGCAACCACTGCCAAAGCCACTGCTTCTACTCCCGCTACTGCTCCAGAAGAACAGAAATAAGACACGAATAATGCGAATCTTTGCGAATTTATACTAATAAATATTCGCAGTTATTCGCACAAATTCGCATTATTAGCATCAACTCAGCACACATTGACATTTTATACAGATATGATATTATATATATAAGGTAAATAGCCGCTTCGATCCACACAAAATGCTTCGGAAGCCCTAATTTAAAGTGCTACGAGAGCAAAGGTCGAAAACGAAGCCTGTTTATCGCTTTAAAATTAATTTTAATGCTATGGCTGCAAAAACTAGCGATCAAGAGTTTATTGAGTACATTGTAAAATCAATCGTAGCTCATCCGGAAGATGTCACCACAGACAGAACGGTCGATGAAATGGGCGTCCTGCTCACATTAAAAATCAACCCTGAAGATATGGGTTATGTGATTGGACGAGAAGGCCAGACTGCTCGAGCGTTACGCACCCTCTTAAAAATTATTGGTGCCAAAAACAATGCTCGCATCAATCTGAAAATCTATGAACCGGAAGGTTCTCGCCGAAGTCATCAAGAACGTTCAGCTTCAACTTCAACCGAAGTTGACACCGGAATGGTTGACGATTTGAAAATATAAGTTTGTATATTCTACAAGCAACATAAAACCGTAGTTCATATTACAATGTTACTACGGTTTTTGTTTGCCTCTTCGCGGAATGCCGCGGATAGTAACGCGGAAGAACGCAGAATCTATCGGCGTAAATCCGCGTTGTTATCTGCGTTTATCCGCTTCTATATATGCAGTTCGATATCATCACAATTTTCCCTCACATCTTCGACTCTTATCTGAATGAGTCTATTTTGTCGCGCGCGCAAAAAAATAATTTGATCAAAATAAAAATCCATAATCTGCGCGATTACACAAACGATAAACATCAAAAAGTTGATGATCGGCCATTCGGCGGGGGGCCGGGAATGCTTTTGAAAGTAGAACCGATATATTCGGCTTTAAAAAATCTCAAAGTTTTGAAATCCAAAAATTTAAAAACTATTCTTCTTGATCCAGCGGGAAAAAAATTCAATCAGCAGATGGCCAAAAAACTTTCCAAATCCAAGCGCTTAATTTTAATCTGCGGCCGCTACGAAGGTTTTGACGAAAGAGTGAAAGAATTTGTTGACGAAAGTATTTCCATTGGCGATTATATTTTGTCTGGTGGAGAATTGCCAGCCATGGTGGTCGTGGAAGCGGTGAGCCGCCACTTGCCGGGAGTAGTCGGCCACGAGCATGCGCTCGATGAAGAAACCTTTTCCAAAGACAAAGACTACATCGAATATCCGCAATACACCCGGCCGGAAGTCTTTTTGGCGGGAGAAAAGAAATTAAAGGTGCCGCCCGTACTTTTGTCTGGCGATCATAAAAAGATAGGGGATTGGCGAAGTAAACATCAAAAAAATAGTTAAAATTGTTGTTATTATCCATAGAATATACTAAAATTAATATATCTATAGGACTCCTCCTTTAAGTAAGACAATTATTAAAAATAGGCTCTAGACTAGAGCCAAAAATAATACTATAAGTTCGCATAGCATACAAGTTTAACATATTATCAAGCAAAAGTTTGCATAAAAACGAGTTATGTGAAATATTTTGGTGACAAATTTATCTAAAAAAATGACAAAAGATCCACGAGTATCAGCTCAAACTGAATCAACAAAACCCTACAAAAATTTTACTGTTGGAACACCGGTAACCAAAGCAGGGCTTTTTGAACACCCCAAAAAAGGCCACATAGCATTTCCAGATGTGAATTCTATAAAACTAATTCTCGAAATTGCAAAAAACAACATTGATACCGCCAAAAATTTCTTGAAAAAATTTGATGCCGATTTGATAGATGTTACAAAACGCATGGAGCGAGTAGACAGCATAGAGGGCAAGCATACTATACATACGAAAGGGCACGCACTAGACAAAGTTTCAATGCTTAAAGCTAATGAGAAAGAACACTTCAACTTTTTTGAAAACTGTATCATCGGCATAACTTTTTGCTACACAGCACTAGAGTGTTTTGCAAATCTAACCATACCCGATGATTATGTTTACCATTATGAAAAGTGTGTGCCTTTTTTGGGCATCAAATTTTTAAAAATCAAAAGAAAACAATCGTTGACTCGAGATGATAACAAATTAGATTTAAATACAAAATTAGGAGTAATATTGCCAGAAATTTTTGGTGTCGAAACACCAAAAGGAAAATTTTTGTGGGGGCGATTTAAAGAGATTAAAAAATTGCGAGATAAAATAATACATTTTAAAAAAGCCAATCTTACAAAAACAGAACGGGAGGAATTTAACAAGTCTCTATACTCACAATTTTTGATAGGAGAATTTACAGATTTCTACGATAAGACGTTTGAGCTGATAGGGTATTATTATGAAAATACGCAAAAGCCCAACTGGTTAAATTAATGTCACCAAAATACATCACATAACACGGTATATCCGATTCGCAAGCTTAATAAAATTATTAAAATACTATGAAAAACATCATTAAAATTATTTTCATTGTAGGATGGGTAGCCTATGGTTCTTATGAACTAATGATAAAAAGGGAGAAAGAAATCAAACTAAGCAGATTTGAATTCTTATGTTTGTGGCTTTTGGCTCTAGTAGTATTGCTCTCTTAAATTTTAATAATTTTATAACCTTACTCATCCTAATTATTATTATCTTATGATTGTGCTCCGCACGATTTTATCATAATATAATAAGAACTACGGATATACCGAAACGTTATGTGAAATGCTGTTAAATTATTTATGAAGCTAGATAAACTTATTACCTTAAGGGGAAAACTAAAAAAGAGTGATCAATTGTTGAGAATTACAAAAATAATTGAAAACTTTGATTTGGCAAAATCAGCATATGAAATATTTAAAGAATATCGCAATATGTGGGTTAAGGATATGAAGGAAGAATATGAACTAAAATCTATAGCGGCACTTCAGTGTTTATATTTATGCGGTAGAGTTTGTCTTTATATTACGGAAGGTATAAATAAACAAATTAAAACACAGGAGATTAATCCTATCAGAACAAATTACAAAGAATGGGTGAAAAAATTTATAGATTTTAGAAATGATTTTGGATCGCATTCATTAAACGAAAAAAATAAATATTATAGCGAAATAGCTATGTTCGGCAATCTAGTGCCAAATTTAAAAGTTGAAAACCACTACATTGATTCATTAAAAATTGCCAAATCTTACGAAGTAAACCCGACAGAAGACATTAATAACTTGTTCAATTATCTTGAGGAATTAGCAGATATTTACGAAAAACAATGGGCAAGAATTTAACGGTACATCGCCTAACACGGCATATCCGATTCGTGAGCTAAAAATTTTATTCTTAAACTAAACACAAAATTATGAACAAAAATCTCATTCAACAAAATCCAAATTTGTCTGGCTCGTTGTTTTTATCTATTATCTCAACAGTATTAATGCTCTTGGCTGTGCCTCTATTTGCATTAATAGCATTGGCAATCTCATCACGACAAATTTATAAAGCAAAAAAAGCAAATGAAAACAAAAAATTCATTATTGTTGGATATATTTTCATTGCTATACCATTAATTTTATGGGCAATAAACATTGCTTTTTTTGTTATTTCTAACCTGCGAGGAACTGGAACATTATAAGAATAAAATTTTTTTAAAGCTCGTTCTTCCTAATTTTTGCTTCCGTTGGTCGCAAAAACGTCAGATATCGCGGATACGTTATACGAAACATATCCTAGAGGTTCGCGACTCTGCATGGCTCTGCCTATACATTTGACAAGATTATCCCCATGCTTTAAGATAGCTATGTGGACAAGTCTATTGACAATGGTTTAAAAGTGATTTATTATACTTAGAGTTAGGATATTTTAGCTAACTTAAAATAATTTTAAAGAGTTCAACAAATAATACTCTTCCAAAATTTGCTGGAGTTAGGGGAAAAGACAGTGATATCTTTTAATAAGAAAGGTATCTCTGTTTTTTCTTCATTTTAACGAGTGGAGAATTCGCGATTCAATTGATCCTTGAAAAGTGACAGGAAATTTCCGTAATCCCCTGCGGGGTTTTGCGGAAAAAAGCGTTAATTACTTTGAATTCGGGAGAATATAATAAACTCTGTTTATTATATTTCCTTTCTTTATTTAGTTTCTGAAGATATCTTCTAAGTCATTCGATTTCATCGGATGGCGCCAAAAGATCTTTTGATAATGAAACGATTCTTTACAAAAAGATTCGCTTCGTTCATCTTTTTGAGAGTTTGATTCTGGCTCAGGATGAACGCTGGCGGCGTGTCTAAGGCATGCAAGTCAAGGGGGCTTCGTAGCAATACGGAGTCACCGGCAAACTGGTGAGTAACACATTGGTAACCTACCTCCAAGACGGTCATAACTTCGCGAAAGCGAGGCTAATAGCCGATGAGATTGCGGGGACAAAAGTCATTCGCATTTAAAGTGGCAACACACTTGGAGAGGGGCCTATGGCCTATCAGCTAGTTGGTGAGGTAATGGCTCACCAAGGCTATGACGGGTAGCGGGCGTGAGAGCGTGACCCGCCTCAGGGGAACTGAGATACTGTCCCCACTCCTACGGGAGGCTGCAGTCAAGAATATTCCCCAATGCGCGAAAGCGTGAGGGAGCGACGCCGCGTGTCTGATGAAGCCCTTCGGGGTGTAAAGGACTTTTATATGGGACGAACTAATGACGGTACCATAAGAATAAGAGGTTGCTAACTCTGTGCCAGCAGCAGCGGTAATACAGAGACCTCTAGCGTTATCCGGATTCATTGGGCGTAAAGCGCCTGTAAGCGTTTTCCTAAGTCAATGGTTAAATCTTCGAGCTCAACTCGAAAACCGCCATTGATACTGGGAGAATAGAGGCCGGGAGAGGCAAGTGGAATTGTCGGTGTAGCGGTAAAATGCGTTAATATCGACAAGAATACCAAATGCGAAGGCATCTTGCTGGAACGGTCCTGACGCCGAGAGACGAAAGCGTGGGTAGCGAATGGGATTAGATACCCCAGTAGTCCACGCCCTAAACGATGGATACTAGACATTGGAAGTATCGACCCTTTCAGTGTCGTTTATTAAAGTTAACACCTTAAGTATCCCGCCTGGGAAGTACGGCCGCAAGGCTAAAACTCAAAGAAATTGACGGGGACCCGCACAAGCGGTGGAGCATGTGGTTCAATTCGACAATAACCGAGGAACCTCACCAAGGCTTGACATGTTAGCGTTCTATTCTCTGGAAACAGAGGAAATCCGCAAGGAGGCTAACACAGGTGCTGCATGGTTGTCGTCAGCTCGTGTCGTCAGATGTACGGTTAAGTCCGATAACGAGCGCAACCCCCATCTTATGTTGAATTTTTCATAAGAAACTGCCTCGTATAACGAGGAGGAAGGCGGGGATGACGTCAAATCAGCATGGCCCTTATGCCTTGGGCCACACACGTGCTACAATGGGTAGTAACAATGGGTTGCGAAGCGGTAACGCGGAGCTAATCCCACCAAACCTACCCCCAGTTCAGATTGAGGGCTGCAACTCGCCCTCATGAAGTTGGAATCGCTAGTAACCGCAAATCAGCTATGTTGCGGTGAATACGTTCTCGGGTCTTGTACACACCGCCCGTCACGCCAAGAGAGTCGGTAATGCCTGAAGTGCCCTGTACGGGGAGCTAGGGCAGGATCGATAATAAGGGCGAAGTCGTAACAAGGCATCCGTAGCGGAAGCTGTGGATGGATCACCTCCTTTCTAAGGAGAAAATTAAACAGAGTAGAGCGCCACGATATCGGCGTTTTACTCCAGTTAGGTCGACAACGCTTAATTCCTGTCACTTTTAAAGGATTAAATCCTACGAAAGTACGAAAAGTTACGAAACATACGAACTTGATTATATATTATTTTTTCGTATTTTTCGTAGACTTTCGTAATTTCGTAAAGTCTATAAGATTAACTTCGCTCTTATGGAAGTGACTATTAGGGGCAAAAGCGGCAATCTTTATAACCTTCCTTTGGAAAATCAAGAAAGATTTTTGAAAATTTTAGAGTTAAATTGTTCTGATTATTTTATGGATACGGCCGGCAACAGCTACCCGCGCGACTTTCATTTCGAAATTATTGAAGCCAAAGGCATAGACGCAAAAGAAGCAAAAAAAATAATAATAAATTCCCTAAATTCAATAGACTCTAGATTCTTCGCTGAATAATTTGTTACAAAAGATTGGTCGTCTTGCTCTTGTCAAAACCAATCTTTTTTTGTTATATTAAAAGCAGTTATTAAAAAATAATTAACTATTTTATGGATTTCCTTACGCTTATTCTAAGATTAATAATTTCCATTTTTCTCTGCGGCGTGCTGGGATTTGAGCGGCAAGTCCATAACCGTCCGCTCGGAATTAGAACTAATGCCTTAGTCGGCCTCGGCGCAACTTTAATAACCGTTGTTACTCTTGAACTAATCGCGCAATATCCAACAATGGCCTTCAACCCGGCTTTTCTTATTCTGGCTATCATCCCCGGCATTGGCTTCATGGGTTCGGGCATTATTTATAAAACCGGCGAATCAGTAGTGGGCCTAACCACCGCGGCCACGCTTTGGGTGACAGCCGCCCTGGGTCTCATAATTGGTTTGGGATACTATTTTGAAGCGATTGTTGTTACAATTTTAACTTTATTCATATTATTGTTTTTTAAAAAAATCGAAGAATGGTTGGCAAAGAAAAAGTAGTAGTGAGGGCGACTAGCTCAGTTGGTTAGAGCGCTCCGACTTGAAGTCGGAGAGGTCTCTGGTTCGATTCTAAAGCCACCCACTAAGATATAAAATATGTCGATTCCAATGCCGGGAGTATATATACTTCAAAGTTTAAAGAATATGCGATACTATATCGGCAGCACTGAAAACGTGGATTCACGATTGATTATGCATAATAATGGCAAAGTAAAAGCGACTAAATTTCTAACACCATGGACTTTAAAATTTTTTCAACCATGTTCAAATATTACAGTAGCTAAACAATTAGAATACGCTTTAAAAAAATTAAAAAGACGGGATATAATTGAAGGGATTATACGAGAACAAAAGATATATGGAAAATTAGCTCAGATGATCTAGTTAAGATGGCTAGTTCAGTTGGTGAGCGCTCCGACTTTAAGTCGGAAAGAATATGGGCGACTAGCTCAGTTGGTTAGAGCGCAGTCCTGATAAGACTGAGGTCTCTGGTTCGATTCCAGAGTCGCCCACCAGGTTTAAGAAAGAGTAAAAAAATTAACGACTAGCTCAATTGGTGAGCGCTCCGACTTTAAGTCGG
>JAGVFQ010000059.1 GCA_020057505.1 Patescibacteria group bacterium
TACTGGTTACACTAATTTTTTCAATAAAAAATACAAGCGTTCGGGAAGTTTATTTTAAGGTTCATTCAAGTCCATTCACATAGATTCAAATGAATATCTTCTCTGGCTTTCGGCTTATGTGAATGCCAATGCCGAGATTCATGGCGTTGCGGAAAGAGCGGAAAATTATCCATGGTGCAGTTATCAGGATTATTTGGGCTTAAGGCAAGGCACACTTTGTGAAAAAAGCATGATTTTAAATCAAGTAAAAAATTTAGAAGAGTATAAAAATTTTGTCTGCGCGAGCGTGCCACTAATCAAGGGGAAGAAAGAATTAGCGAAGTTTCTGATAGATTGATAAGGGTAGCAAAGGTATCCGAAACCCTTCGGGGGTTTCGGATACCTTTAGTAGCGCGCTATTTTAACCTCTTGCGTTTTATGTTATAATAATGATATAAAATTATTCTTTTTTTATAATGTTTTCTTATCACTATGCTTATCGCTAATTTATCTATTGATCGAACTCAATAAATTTGAATTTTAAAGCCATTTTAGCTTTTATTTTTATGAATAATTATAAATTTTTGAAGCAAGAAAAAAAGGAAGATACTGTATTAAATACAGTAAAAGTCTCAAAAGAGTTTGAGCCGCTTTTTTTAAAAGCCCAAGAATGCGTAGGCAAGTATTTCAAGGAAAAGAAGGAGGACGCGACCAAAGGCACTATTGAGATTTTTGGCCAGCGCTACATTTTAGTCAGAGCCGCCGCCATGTCGGTGGAGTTTTTTGAGACAGTAAGGGATCTATATAAAGAAGCCGGAGAAGAGGAGGCCGACAATATTGCCAGAAGTTTTCTCTTTGACCTGGCGCACGCTGTTGGCAAGACGGATGCCAAGAATTTTCATGAAAAAATGGGATTAAAAGATCCTATCGCGAAGCTCTCTGCCGGCCCGGTTCATTTTGCCTATACGGGCTGGGCTTTTGTGGATATCTTTCCGGAATCCAAACCCTCGCCGGACGAAAATTACTATCTAATCTATGACCATCCGTATTCCTTTGAATCGGATGCATGGTTGAGGTCGGGGGAAAAATCTAGTTCTCCCGTGTGCATCATGAATGCCGGATATTCATCCGGCTGGTGTGAAGAAAGCTTTGGGATCCCTCTGGTTGCTTCAGAACTAACCTGCACGGCGAAAGGAGATGAGGCCTGCAGGTTTATCATGGCCCATCCTTCAAAAATAGAAGGTTATATAAAGGAATATTTGGCTAAAAATCCGAAATTTTCAAAACAGGCCACTAAATATGAGATACCCGGTTTCTTTAAAAGAAAACTTAAAGAAGAAGCGCGCAAGCGGGAAGAGCAGGCACTGCAGCAATCAGAGAAAAAGTACAGAGATTTAGTGGAGAACGCTATGATTGGCGTGTACGCGACCGACCTAAAGGGAGATATCCTATACGTGAATAAAGCCGCGTTGGAGATATTCGGGTTTGACTCAGTTGAAGAGATGATTTCCAGTGGGGCTGTAGTAAGATACAAGAACCCGAAGGATAGGGAAGTTCTTATTAGAAATCTTAAGCAGACGAGAAAAGTTAAGAATTTTAATGTCGAAGCTCTCACGAAGACAGGGGAAACAAGAAATGTCCTACTAAGCGCAGCTCTTTCAGGCGACGTCTTAAGGGGGATGGTCATAGACATCACTGAACAGAAAAAAATGGAAGAAGCGATGAAAGAGCATTTGATTGCACTGGAAAGATTTCAAAAGTTAACCGTTGGCCGGGAATTAAAGATGGTTGAATTAAAAAAGCAAATCGAGCAATTTAAAAAACAACCTAGAGACTACTCCACAAAAAATAAAATTTAATAATTTTAATTTTTAAGACTTTAATTTTAAAATTTTGCTAATCTGGCTTAAAACTGATATTAAATTATGAAACTAACTTATAAATTTTTTATAGCCATTTTTGTATTTATTTTACTGGTACTTACTAGTTCTGGCTTTTTTATTTTTTTTTCAATTAAATCTTTCCTTGAAGAATCAACCAGCAACCAGCAGGTGGAAATCGCCCGGCAAACAATGGATAAAATTGACCGTTTTTTACAGTGGAATTACAGCACAGTTCAGGTTGTAGCTACTTCCAGACCAACAGAAAATTATTTTGCGGCTCTTGATAAAAAAATCCGAGGAAACGAACTGCGATTACTGGAAGAGGAGGTTCGAAAAAGATTTGATGATTTTAAACAAATTTATAGCACTTGGGAGGATATTTCAATGGTAGATTTAAATGGCACGGAAATTTTTTCTTCTAATAAAGAGGAAATCGGGGAAAATCTTTTTAAAAAAGATATTGTTTATCAAAATTTATTTCCTCGTGTTCTTAAGGGAGAGACGGTTTATTCCGATCTTTTTTATTCTAAAGAGCGTCAAAAGCCAACTATAGTTTTTATAGTGCCAGTACGCACCGAAATAGGACAAAGAATAGTCGGAGCAGTGGAAGCGCATTTTTCCTGGCAGGCAATAACTGAAATTTTAGAAAGTATTACCAATCAAACAGCTAATTTGTATAATAATCAGGGTCTGCTGATTAGCTCCAATGAATCAAAACACGAGAGTGATATTTTAAGCGCTGTGCATCAAGATGACCCCATTGTCAGACATGCTATAAGCAGCGGGGAAATGCCAATGATCGCACCAAGCTCTCATGGCAAACCGGAAACATTAATATCTCATGTGCCGGAATTAGGTTATCAAAATTACCAAGGGAACAACTGGACATTGATTTTTGAAATTCCGGCTAAAATCGCTTTTGCTTCGGCTAAAGAATCCGCTCGGAAATTAGTCGCCTTGCTCGCCGCGATAATGATTGTTTTTATTTTAATTATAATTTTCTTTATCAATCGAAAGATTCTGCAGCCTATTTCTTTTTTAACTTCAGCAACCGAAAAGATCGCCAGCGGTGATTTATCGCAAAAAATAAAAATTAAATCAAAAGACGAAATTGGCCAATTAGCCAAATCGTTTAATATAATGACGGAAAAGTTAAGAGATCTTTACACTAATTTAGACGCTAAAGTCAGAGAAAAAACCCAGGAATCAGATCAGAAAGCCGCCGAGCTCCACCTAAAAGTAGAAGAGCTTGAGGAAATAAGAGTCGCCACTTTAAATATTTTGGAAGACGTGGAAGAAGAAAGGAAAATAAGCGAACAAGAAAAAAATAAACTCGAAGCGATTCTGTATGGAATCGGCGAAGCCGTAATCGTCGTTGACCAATCGAAAAAAATTATTATCTTCAATCCGGCCGCGGAAAAGCTGCTGGGATATAAAGAAAAAGAAGCGATTGGAAAAAATTATCAAGAAATAATTTATATTACTCCGGAAGATTGCTCTACGGAGGTTTCGGATCGATTTACGTGCAAGAATACAATCAATATTGAACAGTGTCTTTTGGCTGGCAAATTTTTAACTATTCCGGCCAATTCAATTGTTTTTACTAAGGATAACAAAAAAATCTATATTTCCGGCGCTTCAGCCTGCATTAAAAATCAAGATAATCAAATTGTTGGTTCTGTCATTGTTATGCGAGACATAACCAGAGAAAGAGAACTTGATCGTGCTAAGACTGAATTTATTTCTATTGCTTCCCATCAATTGAGAACACCTCTTTCAGCTATAAAGTGGTTCTTGGAAATGGTTATCGGTGGCGATGCGGGTATAGTCAAAAAAGAGCAGCAAGACTTGCTTGACCAGGCGTACCGCAGCAACGAGCGACTAATTACTTTAGTTAACGATCTTTTGAATATTTCGAGAATGGAATCAGGTAAAACTAAGGTTGAAACAAAACCGGGAGTCAATGTGGATTTGATGATAAAATCGATTATCAGCGAAATAACGCCGATAGCTGTTGCCAATAATGTCGCTATAAATTTGAATCCTGATCAAATCAAAATGCCTTTACTTCCGGCTGATGAGAACAAATTGCGGCAGGCTATTATTAATCTATTTTCAAACGCGATAAAATACAATAAACCAAGGGGGTCAGTCACAATAAAGTACAAAGTGGAACCCGAGCAAATAGTGATAACAATCGCGGACACCGGACTTGGCATCCCGGAGAATCAGCAGAAGAGAATGTTCGAAAAATTTTTCCGCGGCGACAACGTGACGGTATTGCAAACTGAAGGCACTGGGTTGGGTCTTTATATCACCAAAGCGATTATTGAGGGTCATGGCGGTAAAATATGGTTTGAATCAGTGGAAAACAAAGGAACGATCTTTTACATTAGTCTGCCGTTGAAGTAAAATTAAAGTTGTTTATGCGTAAAATCAAGCTAATCAAGAACGAGTTTTATCACGTCTATAATCGAGGCGTCGATAAACGAGATATATTTTTGGATGATAAGGATTTTATCAGGTTTTTGAGAAGTATGAGGGAGTTTAATAATAA
>JAGVFQ010000039.1 GCA_020057505.1 Patescibacteria group bacterium
CCATGAATTTTTTCATCTCGAGCCGGGCTTTCTTTGAGTACAACGTATTCAATATTGGCATTTCCGGTTTGTGCTGAATTTTCTGCAGTAAAATTTGTGCCATCCCAGGTCCGATAACGCGGTGTAGCTACAGTTCCTTCGCCGTAGACTACCATGCCGTTATTATTGGCAGCCATTGCCTCATTGATTTTAAATCCATCACTTAATTCAACCAGCCCGATCTCTTTTAAAATTTGCGGCGCTAAATTAGAAAAGGCCAAAACAAAAACCAAAATAAAAATAATTATTGGCCATTTTTTGATTTTTATTTTATTCATATAAATTAAATGTAAATTATTTATTTTAAGGCTTTAATAGCGACGGTTCCTTTGGCCGTTTTAACGCCCCAGTACCACTGTTTCCCGTCCGGACCATAAATCATTTCAATTGAAATAATCGGTTCGGTTTCATAGCCCTTGATCGCGTGAAAAATATTAATCGCTTCCTCCGAGGATATGATATTAGACGGGACTTCCCCGCCGGCCGCGACAAAAGGTACTTCTTCGGTCTTGGTTATTGTTTTATTGGAAATTACGATATGAAAGCCGACTTTGGGCGCATTCTTTGAAACAAATATCAGATCCCAATTGTCGGATCTGCCTCTCACGCTCGTGTCTCCATCTTTGGATTTAATTTCCGCGAGTACGGCATCCGCTTGCCATTCGCGAGCCTTGTTAAGCGCCAGCTCATAAGCTTGATCCGAGGTCATCATGGCAATATCCTGATTCGCGGCAATCTCGCTAATCTTATTTTGGTTAAATCTTTCAAAAATTACGGCCGCGATAACAATAACCAAAATAATTATCAAAATGCCCAATATTAACAAATACCATTTCAGCCGGCTAGTTTTTTTAGTCGGCTCTTGGCTGATTTCTTTTATAATATTATTTTTTTTAGGCGGCATAATCAGATATGAATTATTTTTAAGTTTTATTTTTTCTTGAGTTTTATACTTCCGGCAGTGCCGGTAGTATCCAAATTAGTATCATCCGTATCATATCTATTATTAAACGCAGTTACCGGACCCGCTTGGCCCGATCCGCCCGACCAATCGGTCTGAACTGACGTGTTATTCCACGAACGAGTAAAATATCGGCTAGTACTGATTGAATCATTATTCCACAACACTGTTACTGTCACTTTTTGCGTCGAAGGATCGTTGCTTCCGCTAGAATTGATATTTCGCGATGAATCTCGATTAACATCTTCAACAACTATTGATCGGCTAAAAGTTATATTATTTAAGACAATATTCTCCGCTCCTGTCGCGAGAGCCCAACTGCCTAGGGAATTGTCCAAATGGTACGGTGAACCTTTGGTCAGATTATAAATGTTTTGCCATTTTTCACTAGAAACTGCGATCACCGCTTCCACGCCTTCCGCCATGAGATTTGAGGCCGCAAGGTGTTCTTTATTTAATCGATTGGAACTCAAGGTAACGTCTAGTAATTGGCCGCTGATGCCAAAAATAATAGCGGCAAGCGAAATAGCTAATAATAATTCAACTAAGATCTGGCCGGAATTAGAAGCGGACAAACGCTGAAATTTACGCGGATTTTGGCGGAAATATTTTTCATACTTTATCATATGCCCGACTTTTAATTTTAATTGCTCGTGATTTTCCCCGCTTTGTTTACGCTGATAGTGCGCGTATCGCTTGAACTGGCAGTAAGTGAAATTATAATACTCAAGTCGCTCGCGATTGTTCCTTTTAATTTATTAAAAATAATATCAAGGCTATTCCCTGTGGTTGGCGTATTAAATTGAATTGAACTCGGTAAATAGAAAGTCTCGTCCGAAGTAATATAGCTCGAACCGGAAAAACGGGAATAAAACGGTCCGCCGGAAATATTATTTTCAAAATGAATGCCCCAATTGAGATTATTTTCACTCGCCATTGCTCTGCCTTGCGCGTCCCGTAGATTGTCCACGATATCTCTCGCGGCACTTTCTAATTCAAAAGTTCTTTGATAGCCGATATAACTGCCGGCAGCAACAACGGCAAGTATCGCGAGCAAGCTAATTGTGATTATCAGTTCAAGCAGAGTAAAACCGGCTTTATTTTTTGTCATACTTTTAATTTAGCAAATTCATTATCGGACGACGTTCAAAACCTGATACACCGGCAATATAATAGATAAGGCCACTCCTCCGACTACAAAACCAACGATGAGTAAAAGAATGGGTTCAAGAATTGAGACGAGACTTTTCAAATTATTATCAACCTCATCATCATAAAAGGCGGCTAACGGAATAAGCACTGTTTCCAGATTTCCGGTTTTTTCCCCGACATTAATCATGCTTGTAACGAGCCTCGGGAAATACTCTGAATGATAGCCGAGAGACCGGCCTAAAGTCATACCTTTTGAAATATCTTTTTCCGCCGCGTTTTTTAAAATATCTTTGTATGCTTGGTTGCTGACAGCGGTAGCTGTTATCTTTAGCGCGTCGATAATCGGGATGCCGCTTTTCAAAAGAATATTTAATATCCAGCAAAAACGGCCTAAGGCGATTTTCTTCAGCAAATCTTTTAAAATCGGCGTCCGATTGTAAGCTAAAGTCAAAACAGACTTTACTTTTGGCAATTTTCTGATATAAAGGAAGAAAAATACCAGAGCAATAATTACGCCAAGAGTCAAAAAGATATTAAATGTAACGACTTTGCTTATCGCGACAAAAATCCTAGTAATCAAAGGCAGACGTATGCCGCTCTGCGCAAAAATATTCGCGAGACGCGGCAGGACAAAGCCAATTAAAAGCACTACGACGCCAAAGCTCGCGATAAGAAGTATGATCGGGTAGGCCAGGGCTGAACGCACCTTTCGGACTAATTCATTTTCTTTATTCAGCTGCGCGCTGATCTGGTCAAGAACTTGCTCCAAATTACCCGATGCTTCGCCCGCCTTTAACAAATTAACAACAATTGGACTGAAATACTTGGGGAAACGAGCAAAGGTTTCGGATAATTGTACACCCTTTTCAAGATTAAATTTAGCTTGATAAAACAAATCTCTTAATACTGATTTTGTGGCATCTTCTTCTAGAACCTCAATCGCTTCTTTAAGACTCATGCCCGCCTTGATCATTGTCGAAATATGCCGCATCATCAGAATTTTATCCAAAACGGAAATGCTTTGGAAAATAACAATATTTTGCCATCCGCCGCGAGCCGCAGGACCTCGCGCCCCTCTTATTGTGATAGATAAGGGTGTCAGGCCTCGCTTTTCCAGAATCTCGGCTGCTTCGGATTTTTTGACAGCCTCAATTTCACCCTCAGTAATGGTGCGATCCGATTTAACAGCTTTGTAAATAAAAATCGGCATAAAAATGAAGTAAGAAGTATGAATTTTATTTATTTTTTCTGCAGTTTTCTATTCCCTTACGACTCGCAGGACTTCGTCAATAGTCGTTACGCCGGCTTCGGCTTTTTCCAGTCCGTCTTCAAACATGGTTTTCATGCCGCCGGCGATAGCGGCTTTTTTCAAATCATCAATCGACGCTCGCCTGATAATAAGATCTCGCATCTTGGCTTCAACATTTAGGATTTCAAAAATACCAATTTGTCCCCGGTAGCCGCTCCCGCCGCAAAATTTGCAACCCGTACCTTGATAAAGGGTTGTGGGAATTTTTCTTTTCAGAGCTCCCGGCAC